>JAFTME010000148.1 GCA_017452545.1 Clostridia bacterium
AAGCGCGTACTGTTTACATCTGTATCATACTTTTCGGCCATTTACACAAACAACGGTATAACGATTTGTATATTTCGACAGCAGGGGTATATCGAACACCAAAATTTCTTGACAAAGCTCAAAAAGTATGCTATACTATTAAATTGAAATATTATATACAATTCCGCGGCGACAAGCCGAAGAGATACAAGGAAAGGATGACCATCATGAACAAAAAATCCATTGAAACACTTTGCATTCAAGGCGGCTACACCCCCGGCAACGGTGAGCCCCGCCAGATCCCGATCATTCAGAGCACGACCTTCAAATACGACACCAGCGAGGACATGGGCAAGCTGTTTGACCTGGAGGCCTCCGGCTATTTCTACTCCCGTCTGCAGAATCCGACCTGCGACACCGTCGCTGCCAAGATCTGCGAGCTGGAGGGCGGTGCAGCTGCTATGCTGCTCTCCTCCGGACAGGCTGCCTCCTTCTTTGCCGTATTCAATATTGCCAACTGCGGCGATCACGTCGTTTCCTCCTCCTCCATTTACGGCGGCACCTACAATTTGTTTGCCGTCACCATGAAGAAGATGGGCATTGACTTCACCTTCGTCAGCCCTGACTGCTCCGACGAGGAGCTGGAGGCTGCCTTCCGCCCCAACACCAAGGCGGTCTTTGGTGAGACCATCGCCAACCCCGCGCTGACGGTGCTGGATATTGAGAAATTTGCCAAGGCTGCGCACGCGCACGGCGTTCCGCTGATCGTGGACAACACCTTCGCTACGCCCATTAACTGCCGTCCCTTTGAATGGGGAGCTGACATTGTCACCCACTCCACCACCAAGTACATGGACGGTCACGGCTCGGCGGTCGGCGGCTGCATCGTTGATTCGGGCAATTTTGACTGGATGGCACACGCTGACAAGTTCCCCGGTCTTTGCACGCCCGACGACAGCTATCACGGCATCGTTTACGCGACCAAGTTTGGCAAGGGGGCTTACATCACCAAAGCAACCGCGCAGCTGATGCGCGACTTTGGCTCGACGCAGTCGCCCATGAGCGCTTATCTTCTCAATCTCGGACTTGAGAGCCTGCACGTTCGTATGCCCCGTCATTGCGAGACGGCGCTCAAGGTCGCAACCTTCCTTGAAAATCATCCGAGCGTTGACTGGGTCAACTATCCCGGTCTTGCATCCAATCGCTACTACGAGCGCGCGCAGAAATATCTGCCGAACGGAAGCTGCGGTGTCGTCAGCTTTGGTGTCAAGGGCGGCAGAACGGCGGCTGAGACGGTGATGAAGGCGCTGCGCGTCATCAACATCGAAACACACGTTGCCGATGCCCGCTCCTGCTGCCTGCATCCCGCAAGCGCTACGCACCGTCAGATGAACGACCGCGAGCTGCTCGCAGCCGGCGTTCCCGGTGAGATGATCCGCCTGTCCTGCGGTCTTGAATCCGCAGACGATCTGATCGCCGACCTTGATGCTGCACTGAGCACCCTGTAAGAGGACGAAGGGCGCAGGGCTCTGCCCTGACCCGCCGAAGAACCTTTTTGGAAAAAGGTTCTCCGGACTCTCCAAAAACTTTTGGGACAAAAAAGCGCCTCTTATTGAAAAGTTTTGAAAGTTCCAAGAAAACTTTTCCAAAAGTTTTCTTGGCGGGGTACGGGGCAGCGCCCCGCATCCATCGCTCCCCCGATCACAATCAGAAAGGTAATTGCTATGCCGATCAAAATTCCCAACGATCTGCCTGCGGTCAAGACGCTGCAGGACGAGAACATATTCGTCATGACGCAGACCCGCGCGACCTCTCAGGACATTCGTCCGCTTCAGATTCTCATTCTCAATCTGATGCCCAAGAAGATCGAGACGGAGACGCAGCTCTCCCGCCTGCTGGGCAACACGCCGCTGCAGGTTGATCTGACGCTCATCCGCACCAGCTCTCATCAATCCAAAAACACCTCCGAGGAGCACCTGCTCGCCTTTTACAAGACCTTTGACGACGTAAAGGATCTGTACTTTGACGGCATGGTGATCACGGGTGCGCCCGTGGAGCATCTCCCCTTTGAGGAGGTTGAATACTGGGACGAGCTTTGTGCCATTATGGAGTGGACCAAGACGCACGTACACAGCACCTTCCACATTTGCTGGGGTGCACAGGCGGCGCTCTACTACCACTTTGGCATTCAGAAGCAGCCGCTGCCCGAGAAAATGTTCGGCATTTTCGCACACGAGGTCGAGTACAAGCGCTCCATTTTGTTCCGCGGCTTTGACGACGTTTTTATGGTTCCCCACTCCCGTCACACCGGCATTTTGCGCGAGGACGTGGAGGCTCATCCCGAGGTGCACATTCTGGCGTCCTCCGAGAAGGCGGGCATTTACGCAATGATGACCAAAAAGGGCAAGCAGATCTTTATCACGGGGCACTCGGAATACGATGCGCTGACGCTGCAGAGTGAATATCTGCGCGATCTGTCGCAGGGCAAGCCCATCAGCGTTCCCGAGAACTATTATCCCGACGATAATCCCGAAAACGCGCCCCGCGTGACCTGGCGCTCTCATGCCAATCTGCTCTACTCCAACTGGCTCAACTACTTTGTCTACCAGACCACGCCCTTCCACCTGGAAAAGATCAAAGAAAGCGAAGAAGAAGCAACATGAATTTGGAAAACTTCAGTTTACTGTATCCGAGCGAGGAATCGCACAAGGCGCATTACAGCGGAAAAAGTGTGCCCGACATCAGCATGTTCGTGCTGGATGAGCTGGGCTTGACGCAGATCTTCGATCTCAAGAATTCCGATCTGTCCGAATTCTTTACAATCGAGCCTGACGTCATTCGGTACCGCCTGGATACCTTTACCGATATGCTCAACAACGAGTCGCTGGCGCGTATGTTCCTCAAGCTCATTCCCGTGTTGACCGACGTTATGGAGCTGCGCCGTCTGGAGGCGGACAGCGGAAACACGGGCGACTATCTCTCCTCTCTGACCGAGATCGAGCTTTACATCTCCAGCATTGAGATCCTGCATGAGGGACTCAGCGCCGTCCGCAGCAACGTCAAGGGTGCGGCGTTTACCACGCTTGCCGATCGTATCATGGAGCTTGCCGAGAGCGACTACTATCGTGAGCTCAACGAAAAGCTGGGCGAGCTGACCAACCGCGTCCGCGAGATCAAAAGCGTGACCATCGGTGTCAATCTGGATGCGCAGCTGCGCCCTGTTGAGGCGGGCGTGCTGTCCATCAACCCCGAGTCGTTCCGCTCGGGCGACGTACTGGAAAAGATCCTGCGCTTGAATTTCAAGGATGATGAATACACCTGCATTGCCAACCTTGTTCCCTTTGGAAAAAAGCAATCCGAGAACCAGAAGATGGCGCTCTCGCTGGCGTTCAACTCTGCCATCAACGAGGTCTACAAGTCCTCGCTGCGTTCCTGGAAGCGCATCGTGCAGGCATACGTTCTGGAAAACACCGACTTTTTGCTGGGCCTTTTGCCTGAGTTTGAATTTCTCGTTCGCGGCACCGAGGTGCTGCGTGCGCTGAGCAAAAAGGGCTGCGCGCTCTGCCGACCTGACATTCGCCCCATGGAGGAGCGTGCGTTTGCTGCGGTCGAGCTGTACAACCCCGACGTAGCGCTGCGCATTGATGACGACATCGTTCCCAACGACGTGGTCTTTGATGAGAACGCAATGATCTACGTGCTGACCGGCCCCAACCGCGGCGGTAAGTCGGTCATCACCTGCGCCATCGGTATGGCACAGGCGATGATGCAGCTGGGTATGTTCGTTCCTGCCAAGAGCGCGATCATCAGCCCTGCCGACGCCATTTACACCCACTTCCCCACCGGCGCCGAGGATACCATCGACAAGGGCCGTCTTGGCGAGGAATGTGCTCGCCTTGGAGAGATCTTCGACAACATTACCTCGGCAAGCCTTGTACTGTTGGACGAGTCGCTGTCCTCCACCGGCTCTTACGAGGCATCCTATATTGCCGCGGAGGTACTGGCGGGTCTTTCGCTGGTTGGCTGCCGTTGCCTGTTCTCGACGCATCTGCACGAGCTGGCGGCAGAGCTTGACAACATTGCCGCGCGCACACGTGATCGCGGCGGCGTTGCCATTGACACGCTGGTTGCGGGCATTGAGGGAGAGGGCAAGCGCTCGTTCAAGATCCACCGCGCAAAGCCGGACGGTAAGAGCTATGCACGCGACATTGCAAGCCGTTACGGTCTGACCTACGAAAACATTCTTAAAAAGATCAATAAGGACTAATGTAGATGGCTCGCCTGCCAAAGCAGGCGAGCCGCTTATATTTTGCCAATGCCGCTTGACATCTTCAACTATGCATGATATAATTAAGCGATAATAAATTTAAATACGCAAAGGAGATTTCCGATGAAAAGCAATCTTTTGATGCGGCTGCTTGCGTGTCTTCTCGTTGTCGTGATGACACTGAGCATGGCACTGAGCATGGTTTCCTGTGCAAATGAGCAGCCCGAGGACAAGCCGTCGGTTGACGACACCGACGACACCGACGAGCAGCCCGAGGAGCCGGAGAACGCACGCATTCCGACCGATCTTCCCGAAAGCAATTTTAACGGTGCAGCCTTCACCATTCTGGAATGGACGGTTGACGACCAGCAGACGCCCAACACCCGTTGGATGCCCTGGGAGGAGGCAGACGTTGACGACACCAACGGTGATTTGATCAACGACTCCGTTTACAACAGAAACGCCGCCGTTGAGGAGCAATATGGTGTCGTGATTTCCAAGGTTTACGCCAGCGTAAACAACGTCGGTCTTGACTACATGACCACCGTTCGCAGCATGAACACCACCGGCGATGACTCGTATCAGCTGCTGACACTGCGCAGCGTTAACATCGGCACGCTGACGCTGGAGAACATGATGCACAACATTGCCGATTCCCGGTACATCAATTTGGAAAAGCCCTGGTGGAATCGTGACTCCGTCACCTCGCTGAGCCTTGGCGGTAACATTTACTGGGCATCCTCCGAGCTGCTGCTTCGTGACAAGGGTGCAACCGCTTGTATCTTCTACAACGGTCGTATTGCCGAGGACAACGGCTTTGACAATCTTTACGAGCTTGCGCAGGACGGCGAGTGGACCATGGAGGAGCTGGTTGCTACGGCGACCATTGCAGCTACCGAAAACGGCGACAACGTTTGGAACGAAAACGACGTTTGGGGTGCTGTATGCGGTGACGACACCGTCAACTATCTGTACAACGGTGCCGGTCTGAAGTTCGCTACCATCACCGAGGACGGCTATCTGGAGTACAACTTCGGCAGTGATGAGCAGATCTCCACGCTGAAAAGCATCTTCGACGACGTTATGTACGCTGAATTCTATGCCAACACCTTCTCCAATCCCAACGCCAAGAACGTCAAGTTTGGCAACGACAACGTGCTGTATCACTTTGGTATGATCAAGGACGTTACCACGCACCGCCAGATGGAGACCAACTACGGTATCCTTCCCATTCCGAAGTACGATGAGGCACAGGAGGACTACTCCTCGCTCGTATGGATGCACCACGATACCATTCTCGGTATTCCTGCGACTGTAAAGAACACAGATATGGCCGAGATCGTACTGGAGGCACTCAGCGCAGAATCCTACTACACCGTTTACCGTGACTTCTACGACACCGTTATCATGGGGCGTTCCGCTCGTGACCAGCAGTCCAAGGAAATGCTGCAGATCATCTTTGATACACGCTCCTTTGACCCCGGTCTGATCTGGGATACCACTCCCTTCGCAGGCAAAATTCTGCGTCTGTCGGCAACCGGAACCTCTGACATTGCTTCTCTGTGGGCTTCCTACAAGGATGCCATTGACGACTGTGTCACGGAGCTCAACGAAAAGATCGACGAGCTTGAGAGCTGATCTCTCGAGAGAAGTTCTTATTTCTCTCATATAAAAAAGCCCTGCTTCGCCTCTGCATTCTTAGCGGAGTAACTACGAACACCACCAAGGAAATCTCTTTGGTGGTGTTTTTCTATCGGTGGGTATATACGCAAGGCTCCCTTGTGTAAAGGGAGGCTTATTATCGCCCGACAGTACACCTATAAGGTGTAACACACGATACCTTGCCTGCAAGACGTGTAAAAAAAGGACAGAGAAATTTCACATTTTCTGTCCTTTTCCGTAGGGGCGAACTGCGTTCGCCCGCGGGCGTTCTGTGAACGCCCCTACGAGTATTTTATCGGCAGGTAAACCTGCTTTATGGCAGGCACCCCTTCGGCAGGGCTTTTTATATGAAGGCGGATATGCGGACCGTCGAGGATGGCCGATGTTTAACAAAGAGCGGGACAAAATGAAGCCCGTCGGTTGGAATACCGACGGGCTTTTTTTGACAACCGCGCATTTGTCAGCGTTCTTCTCGGAAGTAAGGCAAGCCGAGCGATGCGGGCGGTTGGTTTTCGCGTTTCTTATGAATGCTGATAACGATCAGCACGGCGATGGTAACAACGTAGGGCAGCATTTTGAACAGGGGCTGCGTATTACGGCTCAGACCGGGAATATAGAGGTACATCCAATACAGCATACCGAACAGGTAAGAGCCCCAGATCGCGTTCTTGGGCTTCCACGTCGTAAAGATAACCAGTGCGACGGCGAGCCAACCCAGCGTTTCAATGGTACCGTCGTGTGCCCAAGTACCCTTGGTATAGTCCATAACGTAGTACATACCGCCAAGGCCGGCGATACCGCAGCCGATGCAGGTGGAAAGGTACTTATAGATGGAGACGTTGATACCTGCTGCATCTGCCGTTGCGGGGTTTTCACCAACGGCACGCAGATGCAAGCCGCGGTGGCTGCGGGAGAGGAAGATCTGCATGGCAACGGCGATCAGAATGGCAGCATAGACCATAAAGCCGTGCGAGAAGAGCAACTGTCCGACCACGCCGAGGTCACCTGCAAACGGGAACAGCACCGTACGGAAGGCTGCGCTGGTGGTTGCAACCGAGATCTGACCGACACCGCCTGCCAGCTTATTGAGCGAGCCGCCGAAGAAGTTGGCGACACCCGCGCCGAAGATGGTCAGCGTCAAGCCGGTGACGTTATGGTTGGCACGCAGCGTAGTAGTCAGGAAGGAGAAGATCAAGCCGCCGAGTGCAGCTGCGAGGAAAGCGCATACCGTGGCGATCAGGATGCAGACGAAGCCGTTGGGGTTTTCGGTGCTTCTCTCATAGAAGAAGACGCCCGTCAGGCTGGCAATACCGCCAAGATACATAACGCCGGGGATACCGAGGTTCAGGTTGCCCGACTTTTCCGTCAGGATCTCACCGCAGCAGCCCAGCATGATAACGGTACCAAAGGCAATGGCGACCTGAATCAGCGCAGGCAGAGTTTGAAAAAAGCTCATGCGTTCTTTTCCTCCTTTGCACTTATTTTACGGAAGGAGATCTTATAGTTGAGGAAGAACTCACTACCGAGGACCACGAAGAGGATGATACCCTTCATGATCTCCGAGGTTTCGTTATTCAGTCCGAAGTCAGAGGCGATCTGCATCGCGCCCTTCTCAAGGAAGACCAGGAGGAAGGAGTAGGCAATCATACCGAAGGCATTGAACTTGGACATCCATGCTACGATAATAGCGGTAAAACCGCGGCCGCCGCCGATCTCGGTAGAGATGGTATGGCTGGTACCGGCAACGGCGATGCAGCCTGCAAGGCCGCAGATCGCACCCGAGATGATCATGGTACGAAGAATGATGCGCTTGACGTTCATTCCGACGTAGCGCGCGGTATTCTCACTGTCACCGACGACGGCGATCTCATAGCCCTGCTTACTGTTACGCAGGTAGAAATACATGCCGACGGTGAGGGCGAGAACGAGGATCACGTTGAGCAGATAGTCCATGCCGAAGAGCGGGGGGAACCATCCGCCGTGGGTATCGGGGTTGATCAGACCGACCGAGTTGGAGCCGTAGGGGTTTTCCCAAAGGGCTACGAAATAGGCGGTCAGCTGAATGGCGATGTAGTTCATCATGAGGGTGAACAGCGTTTCGTTGGTGTTCCACTTTGCCTTGAACAGTGCGGGAATGAGGCCCCAGACGGCGCCGGCAAGGCAGGAGGCAACGAACATGACGACCAGCAGCAGCGGCAGCGGCAGCTGATTGCCAAGATAGATCATACAAGCAGCGGTTGCGATACCGCCGACGAGCACCTGACCCTCAGCACCGATGTTCCAGAACTTCATCTTGAATGCGGGTGCAAGACCGAGGGAGATGCAAAGCAGAACCATGGTGTCACGGATGGTATTCCAGGTACGCAGGCTGCCGCGGAAGGCACCCTTGAACATGGAAACGTAAACCTTGACGGGGTTGAGCTTGGTAATGGAGTAGATCAGCAGTGCGCAAAGCACCAGCGCGATGGCGATGGCAGCCAGACGAATGCCCCAAGCGCGAGGGCGGGAGAGCATCTCTCGCTTGACGATATGCATCTGCCAGGATTCGCCGGACTTTTTCTTTTTTTCCGTACTCATACCGTCTCCTCCTTAATGTTACTGTCTTGGGCAATACCCGTCTTTTTACTTTCCGTATCCTTGATCTGCGTCAGGTCAAGCGAGCCTGTCATCATCAGACCAAGCTGCTCCTTGGTGGCCGTCGCGGCATTGACAATGCCCATGACCTTACCGTGGAACAAAACCATGATCTTATCACACAGAGCCATCATAACGTCGAGGTCCTCACCGATAAAGAGGATACCGACGCCGGACATCTTCTGCTCGTTGAGAATTTTGTAGATCAGATAGGAGGAATTGATATCCAGACCGCGTACGGGATATGCAGTGACGATGACGTTGGGGTTCGTTTTAATCTCACGACCGAGCAGCACCTTTTGCACGTTACCGCCGGACAGACGGCGCACGGGCGTTTCGGTGGAAGGCGTAATAACACCCAACTCATCAATGATCACATTTGCCTCTTCCCTGCCGCGCTTACGGTCAACAAAGGGGCTATGGCGCTCGGATTCCTTATAGGACTTGAGCAGCACGTTATCCGTAATGGACAGCGAGGGGGCAAGACCCATGCCGAGGCGGTCCTCGGGAATAAAGCTCATGGAGATACCGCGTGCGGAGATCTCCTTGGGCGACATACGGCTGATATCCTCGTCGCCGTGAACCATCATACCGCTTTCAATGGGACGCAAACCTGCGATCGCCTCGCAGAGCTCCTTCTGACCGCAGCCGGCAATGCCGGCAACGCCCAGCATCTCTCCGCCGCGGATGTAGAAATTGACGCCGTCAATAGCCACATTTCCTTCGTCATCGCGGATGGTCAGGTCACGAATTTCAAGCAACGGTTTCTTTTTTTCAACCAGCGGGCGATCAATGTTAAGATCGACCTTTTGTCCGACCATCATTTCGGTCAGCGAAAGCTCGGTTGCGTCCTTGGTTTCCACCGTTCCGATGTACTCACCACGGCGCAAAATGGAGACACGATCAGAAACCTCAAGCACCTCGTTAAGCTTATGTGTGATGATGACGATCGCCTTACCGTCCTCCTTCATCGCCTTGATGACGCGGAACAGCTTTTGCGTTTCCTGCAGCGTCAGAACGGCGGTGGGCTCGTCCAGAATCAAAACATCCGCGCCGTGGCAGAGCACCTTAACGATCTCCAGCGTTTGCTTCTGAGAGACGTTCATGTTGTAGACCTTTTGATCGGGATCGATCTCAAAGCCGTAGCGGTCGCAGATCTCCTTGATCTGTGCTGCCACGTTCTTGCCCGCGCTGCCCGGCATACCGAGGCGGATATTTTCTGCTGCGGTAAACAGGTCTACCAGCTTGAAATGCTGATGGATCATACCGATTCGCAGGGCGTGAGCGTCCTTGGGGGAGCGGATATCGACCGGCTCGCCGCGGTAATAGATCTGACCGCCGTCGGGATAATAAATGCCCGAGAGCATATTCATCAGCGTCGTTTTACCGCTTCCGTTTTCACCCAGAAGCGCAAGCACCTCTCCGTAACGGATATCCAGACAGATATTTTTATTTGCCACGACCGAGCCGAAGGTTTTGGTTACGTTTCTCAATTCAATGGCACTTGAAGTCTGTCCCATGGGGGTTTCTCCTATCTTTAGAATTTATCGTATAAAACCGCAATAAGGGAAGCCCCCCGCTTGATGCGGGAAGCATCCCTTACGCTTACCGCGAGAGCTCGCGGATCTTGAAATTATTTGGTGATCTCGGTGATGCCGTCGATGCGTACGTCGAAGTAAGGTGCACTTCTGTACTTCGCAGCATCGGACTCCTGGAAGCAACCGTCAGCGATGACGTTGGTCTCACCAACAAAGTCAGCGTTGATGTCTGCCAGGTACGCGGTCAGGTGGCCGTTAGCGTCAACGGTTGCACCGGTGTTGGAGGAATCGGTCTTGGTTACGGTGAAGGAGTTAACGTCAAATACCTTGAGGGTACCTGCCTTAAGAGCTGCCTCTACCTCTGCAACCTTCTCGGCGGTGCCTGCTGCGCACTCCGGACCCAGAGCGGTGATGCCTACAGCATCCTCGGAGTAGCCTGCGGACCAGTTGGTAGCGATCTTCTCGCCCTTCATAACGGTGTCGATGGCATAGGTGTAGTACTTGCTCCAGTCATTGGTAGCGGAGGTCAGAGCTGCGGTGGGAGCCACTGCGAGCATATCGATGTTATAACCAACGGAGTAGATAACCTGGCCGTCATCCTTGTGGGACTGAACCTCGGAGGGAGCACCGGTGGAGTCTGCGTGCTGGCAAATAACAACGCAGCCCTGTGCTGCCAGCTGCTGAGCAGCTGCTGCCTCGCCGGTCAGAGAGAACCAGCTATCGGTGTACTGAACGGTCATAGCGACCTTCTCATATACGGAACGGATGCCGAGGAAGTATGCGGTGTAACCGGAAACAACCTCTGCGTAGGGGAATGCACCAACGTAACCGACCTTAACATTGCCGTCAGCGTCGTAGTTTGCGTCAGTCAGCTTATTCTGCTCAACCAGCTCCTTGATCTTCATGCCGGCAACAACACCGGAAACGTAACGGGACTCGTAGGTCTTGTTGAACGCGTTGCTGAAGTTGGGCAGGTTCTGAGCTGCAGCAGTATCACCGGTAACAGCAACGAACTGTACCTCGGGATACTTCTTAGCAGCCTCAAGCGTATAGGACTGGTGACCGTAGGAGTTGGTGAAGATAACGTCGCAGCCTTCGCTGACCAGGTACTCTGCCTCGTCGAAGCAGATCTGGTCTTCCTTGACGTTGTACTTCCAGATGACCTCGATCTTATCGGAGCCACCCAGGTTCTCTACAGCCTTCTGAATACCGGAAATGTGTGCATAGGTGTAGCCTTCGTTTTCGTCACCGATCAGGATAACGCCAACCTTGAGCTTACCACCGTCGGTGTCGTCGCCGCATGCGGTCATGCCGATGCAGCCCAGCATCATGACGAGCGCCAGTGCCAGTGCGAGCAGTTTTTTCATTGTCTGTTCCTCCAAATAAATGTGTGTTTTTATTCCTCAAAAGCCGCTTTGCGGCTCTTAATTCAATTCTCGCAGAAGGTGATGCCTTCCGTTGCGCTGAGTGTGCGGATCTTGGCGAGCGATTCAACGCGATAGCCCTGCTTACGCAGCGTATCTCCGCCCTTCTGGTACCATTTTTCGATGGCGACCGCGATACCCTCGACGCGTGCGCCACCCTGCGCGCAGAGATCGATCATGCCGTGCAGCGCGTTACCCATGGCAAGAAAATCGTCCACCAGAAGTATGTTATCGTTTTCGGTGATATATTCGGATGCGACGACGATCTGATAGGTCCGTCCGTGCGTATAGGAGGCGACCGTGGTCGAATAGACCTCGGGGCTCATATTGGCCGACGCGTGCTTTTTGGCAAACACCATCGGCACTCCCAGCTGCGCTGCCGCAGCAAAGGCGAGAGCGATACCGGATGCTTCAACGGTCAGCACCTTTGTCACGCCGCGCCCTTCGTAAAGGCGGGCGATCTCCTTCCCCATTTCCGTCATCAGTACAACGTCCATTTGCTGGTTGAGAAAATGTCCGACGCGGAGAACATCACCGGGGAGAATCTGTCCGTCACGGAGAATACGTTCCTCTAAAAGCTTCATAAAAATTCGACCTTTCAAGCAGAACTACTAAATACAATAATTATACATGAATCGACGACAAATGTCAAGAGAAAGCGCGGTTTTTCTTTCATATTTTCTTCACAATTTATTTGATTTATTTTCACACCTTTGGGGATATAAATACCAAAACAGGAGTGAGCACAAGCAAGGAGTCCACCCCTGTGAGAATTTTCCCACGATTGGTGGAGAAAAATCTTCTTTGCGATGTTTGACAAGCGTGTCCGCGTATGGTATCATAATGGTGGAGTGAGGGCCCATCTCCAAACGCAACGCATACAGAACGGAGGATTTTATATGAGTGAGCTGAAGATTGCACAAAGCATACGCAAATACCGCAAGGAAAAGTCCGTGACGCAGGAGCAAATGGCTGCGGCACTCGGCATATCCTCGCAATCCATCTCCAAGTGGGAGTGTGGCGATGGCTATCCCGACATCACGCTGCTGCCGCGCATTGCAGGCTATCTGGAGATTTCGGTTGACACCCTGCTCGGTACGGATGAAGTTGCGGTAAGGGAGGACGTAGATTCCTATTTCCAACGCGTCAACGAGTATCATAATGCGGGCGATCACCATTTGGTGCTGCCGCTTGCCAAGGAATACTATCGCAAATACCCTAAGGAATACCACATTGCCACCTCCCTTGCCTCTCACATCTCACGCATGCCGGAGGAACTGCGAAAGCCGCATATGCCACTGCTGCGCGAAGCCTGCCGCAGGGTTATGGACGAATGCACCGATTCGACGCTGCGCCGCAGCGCAGTCAAGATCATGTGCCGCATTTGCGAGGACGAGGAACTTGAGGAATGGCTGCACGCCGATACCGAATTTACCTACGACGACATGGTATTTATTATTGAGGATCGCCTGCAGCACAAGGGTGACCGTGAGGCGCTTACCGCACGCCACAGCGCAAATACCGTCATACTTGCTTGCAAGCTGTTCAATCACATTGAGCGTTCCCCCAACCGTGAATATTGGGGACATCCCGAAAAGTCCGTTGAATGGAACACCAAGATCCGCGCCCTCATCGAGCTGCTCGGCAGCCGTGACGGCGAGATCGCCGACGGTTGGCTCGGCGAATACATCACAGTGCTGAATCGACTTGCCTGTGCTCTGTGTGCCGTCGGACGCGTGGACGAAGGGCTTGATACGCTGGAGCAGGTGCTCTCGCTGACACGCCGCGCAGCCGCATTGCCAGCGGACGTTCCGCGTGACCTTGGCAGCCCGCTTTGGTTTGGTGAAACCAAAGCCGTCGGCAATTACTTGCTGTTGCCCGACGGCAAGCAGGACTTTTACAAGGACACACTGACCCAAGAGCCCTATGCGCTGTACAATATACTGACACGTCCGCACGGATGGGAATGGTACGACGGCGTGCGGCAGCATCCGCGTTTTCTTGCGGTGCTGGAGGAGGCAAAAAAACTGGCGGAAGCCTCCGGGGCTTCCACCTGACAGCATCCATCAAAAAGAACGGCGCATTTTGCCAACAACCCGCTCCCCCATTCTCTTTCCAAAGGTTTTTGAAGGGGAGCGCGAGGGGGGGACTTTTTGAAAAAAGTCCCCCCCTCGCCCTTTTATCCTTTATCGTCTTCACTTACACACCGTATTTTTTCTTCACGCGCTCCAGCTTTTCGCCGAAGGGGCGGGCACACAGCCAAAGGAAGATAAAATTGGATACGGCATAGAGCGCAGTATGCGGCAGGGCGGTCAGCAGCGCTGCGCCGTAAAGCGACCAGGTAAAGCCGCTGTCATACGAAAGAACGGTCCACACGTCCATGACCGCGGAATAAACGATGCCGGAGATGACGCCGTAGACAATGATCGCCGCGCGGCTGCGGCGCAAGGGTTGCGACAGCAAGCCGGCAAACAGACCGATCAGCCCCCAGGCAAGCATTTGAAAGGGCGTCCACGGTCCTTGACCGAAATAAAAGTTGGAGATCACGGCAGCCAAAGCCCCCACAAGAAAGCCTGACTCGCCACCGAGATAGGCGCCCGTGATGACGGTCAGTGCCGTGACCGGCTTGAAGAACGGAATGAAGCGTCCCGCAACGGAAAGCGCGACCATGACGGCGATGATGACCTGACGGCGCACGCCGACTGCCCTTTTCTCAAAGCTGCACAAAAACAGCAGCAGCGATAGCAGCACCACGGCAAGCGTCACAAGCAAATGCTGCCGCTGCTCCAGCACAAGCAGCCCGACGATGACGGCAGTGGGGATCAGGACGAAGGGGATGAGCCAACGGAGGACGGTGCGCAGCCGCGCGCTTTTGATGACCATCATAGCGCTCCCTCCCGCAGTTTGTTCTGCAGGCAGAGCGCAACGGCGTCCTCCACCGTCACGGCGCCGTCAAAATGACCGCGCGTGATGCGGCTGGCGGCGGTCGTATAAAAGCTGTTTTCCGAGAAAAAGGCGCGCGGCGGAGCAATCGAGGTGATCTCACCGCGGAAGAACATGGCGCAACGATCGGCACAGGCGGCGGCAAACTCGACGTCGTGGGTCACGGTAACGACGGTCATGCCTTTGCTCTGCAGCGCGCGGATGACGTCGATCATGCGCAGCTTGGCGTAGGCGTCAAGTCCCTTGGTGGGCTCGTCCAGAAGAAGAATTTCAGGCTCGGTAGCAAGCACCTTTGCCAGCGCGACCAGCTGCTGCTCACCGCCGCTGAGGTCGTAGGGATGGCGATCGTACAGGTGCTCGAGTGAATAGGGCAGGCTCGCCTGTGCTTGCTCGGTTCCCTTGAGCTCCTCGCGCACGGTATTGCAAAGAAAGACGGTCTGCACATCCTGCGGGAGCAGGGCGACACAGCCACGGTACAGCGACTGTCCGCGATATTGCTTGATGGGCTTTCCTAACACGCTCACCCTGCCGCTGTAAGGATGGCGCAAGCCGCACAGCAGCCCCAGCGTGGTCGTTTTACCGGAGCCGTTACCGCCGAGAATGCAGACGGACTCCCCTTGGTAGACCGTCAGTGAAAGTCCTCGCAGCACGTCAGGCGCGGTGCGCTCATAGCGGAAGAAGGCCTGATCGATCTCCAGCGCCACGGGGGCGCGCTCCGATGCGGCAGCGGACACCTCCGGCAACGAGCGAATGGCGTTATCATAGGTGGATTCTATGAATTCCCTGCCCTCGCGCTCGTCGAGCGGGCAGCAGGCAGCGGTATCGGGATGAGGGTGCAGGGCGCGGAACAGGCGCACTGCGGTAGGCATGGCGCGCATCAGACGGGCGTCGGCAGGCAGGCGGGCAGCGATGGCACGCGGTGCGTCGGCGTCGATCAGACGGCCGCCGTCCAGCACCAGAAGGCGGTCACACCGGGGGATGATCTCCTCCAGGCGATGCTCAATGATGACAATGGTCAGCGACAGCTCGCGGTTGAGCTTTTTGAGCGTATTGATAAAATTGGAGGCGGCGATGGGGTCCAGCTGGGCGGTCGGCTCGTCGAGCAGCAAAAGGCGCGGCTGCATAACCATGACGGAGGCGAGGTTGAGCAGCTGCTTCTGTCCGCCCGACAGTTCGCTGACCGAGCGATCAAACCAGCTCTCAATACCGAAATAGCTTGCCATCTCGGCAACACGGCGGTGGATGATCCCCCGCTCTACACCGAGGTTTTCCAACCCAAAGGCAAGCTCGTGCCAGACCTTATCGGTGACGATCTGCTGCTCGGGATGCTGCATGACAAAGCCGATGCCGCTCGCAGCGGTACGGTCGTCCAGCGCATCGATAGGCACGCCGTCAAAGGCGATCTCGCCCTGTCGCTCTCCGCGCGGCGACAGCTCGCGCTTGAGCAGACGAAGAAGCGTGGACTTTCCGCTGCCGGTTGCACCGCACAGGGCGACGAACTCTCCGCGCGCAACGGAAAAGCTGACGTCGCTGACAGCGGGGGCTATGGCATCGGGATACTGAAAGCTCAGATCCTTGACTGTAAGCAATTCCATCGTGCTCTTTCTCCTATCTCAAGAATGGTGGGCAAAAACGAAAGCAGGGCGTAGGCAACGTAGGTCACAAGGGCAAGGGCGTCCGTGCGCGGCAGGCGCAGTGTCGGATACCATTGCATATCCAGCGCGCCCAGCGCGCCGCCGACGACAACGATGCTCAAAAGCAGCAGCGTTGTGCAAAGCAGCAGCACGTCGGTGCGGTAAAAGCGGTACAGCGTGTACTGGGTACGCTTGCCGATGCCATAGCCGCGGGCGCTCATGCTATCGGCGGTCACGATGCCGTTTTCCAGTCCCCAGGTGACCATGACGGAGAAAACACGTGCGCCGGCGCGGGTATTATCGATCAGGTTTTCCTCGCGGTACAGTCCCATGGCACGCTGCGTATCGTTGACGCGCTTTGCCTGCTTGGCAAACAAGGGAACGTAGCGCAGCGCCATGGACAGGATCAGCGCAAGCTTTGGCGAGACGCCGCCAAACAGATACAGCAGCTTATCCGAAGACATGATCTGCGAGAACGTGCGGAACCAATACAGCACGGCGAGCAGCATCGCGGCGGCAAAAATGCCGTAGACGACAGCCTCCAGCGTGATGGGGTTATGATTGATGAGAAGCAGCACCGTTGCGCCGTTATGGTTGAAGAGCGGATTGAGCAGCGCCATGACCAAAAAGAGCGCAAGGCTATACAGATGCGAGCGCCCCTCGGCAAGGCGGCGCCGCACGAAAAAAAGCGAAAGCGCACCGAGCAAGGACAGCACGACCGTCACAGGCTGAAGGAAAAACATGACGATGGCGCTACAGCTGACAAAATAGACCAGGTGCACAAAGGGGTTATAATCCTCAAACGGTCGCATGGTGCGCTCCTTTCTTTTAAAAATAGTGAAAAGCTATGGGAAAGCGGCAATCAGCGCAGATCGTCACCGAGCTCCAGGGAATAACGGAACACAATGCGATCGCCGTCGGCAAGGACATATTCTCCGCAGCCGATCGAGGGGCGCTGATCGTTGACCAGATACGTCCAGCCGGACAGACTGCCGTGGTCAAACTCCGACAGGTCGTTGATGCCGGAGATATACGCCATCGCGCCGGAGGTCGCGGTCACGCCGGTATGGTTCAAGCGCAAGCCGTACACCGCTGCAGCCTCGGTCAGAATGTCAAACACGGTCTCCCCCTGCTCGATCTCGAAGGTGGTCTCCTTTAAGATCACGCCATCCTCGGGCAGGTGGTCGGTTCCCTCTCTGCCGATGACGGTATCGCAGAGCACGGTCAGCGTGACCGTACCGATGGGGTTATCCTTTTGCTTGTGCTCGCCGCTGTAATACTCGTCAGCAGGCTTGATATCGATCAGCAGCACGGCGGCTACGACGAGCAGCAGGACGATCAGAATGGAGATCAGCTGCTTGGGGGTACAACGCTCGCACAGGACGTAGACCAGCCACGCAACGAGCACGAGTGCCAGCAGCACGACGCCAATGCGGACGAGCGGATGCAATGTGGACAGCCAGCCGCTCTCCTGCGGAGGCGCTGCTTGTCCGTCGGCGTTCTCGCCCTCCTGCTCGGGCAGCGTCAGATCGGGCACACCCTCGGTGCGCTCGATGTCATAGAGCGCACTCTTACCTGCCTCGGCGCGCTCCAGCGCGACCATGGCGTAAAAGCATTGGACGGTGGCAGTGACATTGCTCTCTCCGCCGTCGATATGCGAAAAGCTGCCGTCGGGCAGGCGATAACGCAGCATACCGTCAATGAGAGTATTATCATTTTTCACAAAGCGGGCGTCGTCAAGCGGGATCCCCAGCGCCGCCAGTGCGACGACGACCTGTGCACCGCTTTCGGGACAGGGGACGCCGTAGCTGATAAAGTCGCCCTCGGGCTGCTGCAGCGCAGACAGTGCCGCAAGCGCGCGGTCAATGGCGGCGGCGACCGTTTCGTTTTCCCGGTGCGGAGCGAGCGCCTGCAGCGTCATGGCGGTGACGTCGGGATCGGCGCTGCTGCCGCTGACGGCAAAGCCGCCGTCGGACAACTGTGCGGCAACAATGGCGTCCAGCAGCTGCTCGGTGGTATAGGCATCACAAGGAATGCCGTTATTCAGCAAATGCAAGCCGTACACAAGGCTCATATGCCCCATAGCGCCGACCGTGGTCTGCGCTGTTTGCGCGACGTAATGGTCGCCGCCGCCGACGGCAAGCAACGCCAGCGCAAAGCGCTGCTCGGCGACGGCGCCGCCGAGGGCATCGCCCTTGACGTGCGCAGCAAGAGCTGCGGCGTAGGCAGAAAAATCGATCTCTGTGCCGCGCTGGCGCAGTGCGATGGCGTACCACTCGCCGCCTGCACCGACCATGCCGGGGAGCGTTTCGCTTGCCCACTGCTGCACGTCGGCAGCGCCCGTGCTCTCGCACAAATAGGCGACGATCCCGTCCGCGATCTCGGTGGGGGTGGGGCTTGTCTGCTCCGCTGCAACGGGCAGACATAGGGATAGCGTCAGCAGCAATAACAGCAGCACAGTCAGCAGGCGTTTCATCGTTGGCTCCTCCTTTGGGGCGTTGGTTTCTAACTTATAATTATAGCACGATGTTACGCCATTGTCAACTGTTTGGTGGGGGAGGAAATGCGGGGGAGCCCTTTTTGCAAAAAGGGCTCCCCCGCATTTCCTCCCCCACCAAACAGTTGACAATGGCGTAACATCGTGCTATAATTAT
>JAFTME010000149.1 GCA_017452545.1 Clostridia bacterium
ACCGTCAACACCGACAAGACCTACATCAAGGACGGCAGCTACTCGCATTACCACAAGCCGCTGCGACGCGAGCAGGGCGAGGTACTGTACGCACGATCCTTCCCCGCCGTGGATATCTCCAAATACATGACCGAAAACGGTTACCTGCACCTGTGGATCTACGTGGACGACATGAGCACCCAGCTCTGGGGCGGCGCATTTGAGCTGTCCAGCGCGGGCAAGGGCGACACGCAGGAGATCTTCTGGGTCGAGACCTCATTTATCACACACAACGGCTGGAACGAGGTTTGGCTGCCGCTGTCTGACGTCAAGCACGCCGGCGGCACCTTCAATCCCAAAAACGTCAACTATCTGCGCATTCACTCGCAGTCCAACTCGACGCTGGGGCAGCCCAACGTCTACGTGGATGACATCTACTTCTGTCTTGCCGATTCGGATCGCGTGCGCTATCCCATCGCGGCGACGCCCGTGACCGAGCAGACGCTGCCCACGCCCGAAAAGAACCGAGCTCCCGTCATTGACGAGAGCGTTGACCGTCTGTACGTCAGCGACTGCGACACCGCAAGCAATATCGGCGCAAGCGTTCCCCTGTTTGTCAACACGGACAATAGCTATATCAAGCAGGGTGCCGCCTCGCTGCGCTCCGATGCCGGCAATCGCGGCAACGGGCTTGAGATCTTCCTGTTCCGCTTCGGCTCGGGACGCGAGCTGGATATTTCCGAGTATATGGACGGCGGCTATCTGCATCTGTGGCTGTACGTCGAGGATATTGAAATCTTTACGGGCGGCTCGATGGAGCTGACCAGCTCCTCCAACTGCGACCGCCAGGAGATCAACTGGAATCCCGTGGCGCAGATCACAAAGCAGGGCTGGAACGAAATTTGGCTGCCGCTGTCCGACGCCGCCTCCGGCTCCTCGGATGCCTTTGATCCCGAAAATCTCAACTTTATCCGCTTGTATATGATTTCGGCGGACAAAACCTACGGCACCTACTACGTCGATGACGTTTACTTCTGCATGGGTGTTGAGGACGAGGATGCCGTCACCGAGGTCGGCCGGGTGGATGCCAACGGCGATCTGATCCTTGCGTATTGCGACTCTCTTGCCGAGCCGGGCGCGGGCGGTATGCGTTTGATCGCGGATCCTGCGTTGGTCAAGCAGGGCGACGGCGCGTGGTGGGTCAAGGACGCCTCCACCGTTGCGTACACGACGAAATACGTCACGCCCTTCGACGTATCCGCCTATAAGAACGGCTACCTGCACCTGTGGGTATGGGTCAGCGATGCCTCTGCGCTGGGCTCGGGGCAGATCGAGATCACCAGCGGCGGCGACTGCGACAAGCAGGAGCTCAACTGGCCGATCAAGGGCTACGTCAAGCAGGACGGCTGGAACGAGCTGTATCTGCCGCTTGCCACGGCAGGCAAGACGGGCGGTGAATTTAACTATAAGGCGCTCAACTATATGCGTATCTACGCGCCCATTCAGGGAAATGCGAGTGTTGATTATTATTTTGACGACATTCGGTTTACCAACGCAAAGCCGTAAGCAAAAAAAACAACCGAGAGTTTCAGAAATGAAGCTCTCGGTTGTTTTTTGGTGGAGGTTGGTGAATAGAGGTTGGTGCGGACAAATCTTCCTACAGAACAACCAGCATCCCATTTCTTTGTACCGAACAAAGAGCGCCGCGCCGGCACGGATATGAGAGTTCGGCAAGCCCCTCCCCTTTGGAATTTGCCGTTCTTTCTGCAGAAAAATATTGCTCGGAATTTCATCTATAAATGTTCCAAGGTTTTTTGAAAGGGGGTTCGGGGGAAAACTTTTTCCAAAAAAGTTTTCCCCCGCCACTCTCCGTCATTACTCCATGCCGCAAACAGAGATCTGTGTGGCGGTCAGCGTACCGCGGTCGGCGGCAAAGCCCAGATGCGTCAGCGGTTGTGTCGGCAATCCGCACTGCAGCACCAGCACGTCGTCGACGTACAGCTCGATGACGCCGTCGATCAGGATGCAGCGAAGGCGATACGCCTTCCCTGCCTGTACGGGATAGCTGCGCGCCGCGATGCTCTCAAACGAGTACAATTTCCACAGTGCGATCCGTCCCCACGCAGGCTCGAGCAGCAGCAGATACGGGCAGCCTGCCGTCCGCAAAAACAGACCGCCGCCCTCGCCCGTCACGCACACCGTTGCAGAGAGCATGGCGCTGCCCTCCTCGGCGATCTCGGGGGGCATGGCACGCGAGACGGCGTGATAGTCCTTGGGTGCCGTCGTCAGCATCAGCGTGCCGTCCGCGCACAGCGACGCCTCGCCGCCGTACGTTTTCCATGCAAAGCTGTTCTGCTCCCTCGCATAGTCGCTCTGCGGCAGCGGCGGCAGGCATCGCGCATCGAGCGACGTGCAATAGTACGCCTGCAGCGCGCCGTTCACAAGGCACAGCTCCTTGGGCAAGGAGACGCCGTTCTTGCCTGCGGCGCGGTCGATATAATACAGATAGCGTCGCCCGTCGCGCAGCACGCTGCGGCAGGTAAATCCGCTCTGCACCGGCCCTGCAAGCAAAATATTGCCCTGTGCGGGTTCTTTGAACGGACCCTCACAGGAATCCGCGTAAGCGACGATCGTGGCGTTAGACGCGTAAATATCGCTCGTGACGGCACGTCCGCTGTAATTCATACCGGAAAGGCAGGTCAGCACCCATGTTCCGTCCATACAAAAGACGTCGGGAACCTCCAGCACGCCGTGGTGATCGACCGTATACACAATGCGCTGGTCCTCCCAATGCAAAAGATCCCGGCTGCGTGCCATGGCGATGACACCCACGGGGCACTCGCCGCCAAGATCTGCTGCGGCTGCCCAATAGCCAACGTAGCCCTCGCCCTCCTCCACGACGATAAAGTCGCGGCAGTCCACGATATTCCAGTCGTAGTCCGGCAGGTTTTCATAGCCGATCAGCGTGCCCGTGCCACCGCCGCTGACGGGAATGGGCGTGGGGGAATTGACCACGACGGGATTGCCCTCCCACGGCTCAAAATGCTCCCAGTCGTGTGAGATGGCAACGCCGATGCGCTGACTTCCTCGCTCACGGTCACGCATGGTATAGAAGAGATAGCACACGTCGTCGCGGTTGACGGCGCAGCCGGTAAACTTGCTGTGAAAATCCATGGGGTTGCGATCGTCAAACAGCGGCGGGAGCACGCTTTCCATGGGCGTCCAATCGATGCCGTTGTCCGACGTCGCGTGACCGACCGCCCAGCCCTGCCGCGCATCGCCGCACGGTGCAAGCGGTCCGTTCTGTAAATAAAACATATGCGTCGTATTGCCGCGATTGACAAACCAGGCATCCCACGTCACCGCAGCGCGATCCGAATACTTTTTCATGCTCTACCTCCTCGGCGCAGCCTTTTTTTGTATTGTAACATAAAAACTCCGCAAGGTCAACAGGGGCGGCGCAAAAAAAGCGAGAGACGCCGATGGAGGATAGACGTCTCTCGCGGAGTGCGAGGTATTTATTTGATCGGCTGCAGCGTGTCGCTGCGAACGTAGACCTGCGTATCGCCGAAATACTGCAGAAGGCTCCATCCGTCCTCGCTGGTTGCGATGCGGATGTAGGTATCGCTTTCGTACAGCGTGTCGATCAGGAAGGTATCCTTTTCCACGTTATACTCGTAAACGGGCGCCTCCGACAGCGAGCGCACGTACTCACGGCAGGCGGTAAAGCCGGCGGGATAGCTGCTCTTCTCAAGGTCGTTGTACAGCCACTCCGGGCGTACCTCCACCGTGAAGAACTCGTCTCCGTCGGTCTCGACGAGCTCGCCAAACGAGGAGTCCGCCAGAAGAATGGCACTCTCAAGATCTGCGTTGAGCGTTGCAAGCTGCTGATCCAGCGTGCCGCCCGTGCCGCGATACCATGTCAGGCGGTAGTTTTCATATGCGACTTGACGGTTATACTGCCGCCAGACGACCTTCTCGTAGCCCGTGCCGTCTGCGGTGCGCTGCACGCGATAGATCTGCACGTTGAGATCGCTGACGACGGGGTCAAACTCCGCAAACATATCCTGCGTGCGGCGCTCCAGCGTATAGCTCAGGATGTGTACGTCCTCCACGTCACCAAGGGGCATATAGAGATAGACGCCGCCGACGGTGGTAAGCGAGCGCGTGACGTTGACGCTGTCAAAGAACTCGCCGGTGGTGATGTCGTAGAAGGAAACGGTGGTTTGATAATAGTCCTGCGTGGAGGTGTCTGCCATGTGCACCATATCGGGAATGCCGTCGTTCGTCAGATCTCCGCCGAGGAAGGCGATTGAGCCGTCGTCGTATTCCTCACCGAAGAAATCGGAGTACAGCATGGGGAGATAGTCCTGCACGTCCTCGGGCACGCCGACGCTGTCGGGCGAATTGATGTTGGTATATTCGCACTCGATCACCATGGTCACCGTCGCTGCCGAGGGCGTTTCGTATTCGTCGGTGAAATCCTTGGTCAGCGAGACGACGAACGCTTCCTTTTCGACGGTGCCATCCCCGCGAATGAGCAAGGCGTAGGTCAGCGCCTCGCGCTGCTCATCCACGTCGATGCCCATCTGCTCCTCAAAGGATTCGCGCATTTCACCCGTGGGGCGATACATGGTGATCTGGTACAGATCCTCTCCGATCTGCGTCATGGCGATATCGGAAAAATCATCGGCAGTTGCAAAATTCAACTGTGAGTTGACTTGCTCATCCATCAACGCAGCGTACTGATCCGGCGAGAGAATGACCAGCATTTTGCCTCGCTCACCCATATCGTAGTAGTAGGTAGAGCCCGCCATGGACATTTGAAGCTGCACGTCACCAACCGTCATCTGCGTGGAAAAGCGCGGCTTTGCGGATTGCAGTCCTTCCAGGCGGATGGAGGTCTCCTCGGTTTTGCTGAAGCCCTCGCCTGCGGCACCACCCGTGCCGACGCCGGTCCCGCGCAGGCGCGTGATGACGTCCACGTTATTGATCTTGCCCATGGTCTCGGTCATGCGCGCCAGCAGTCGCCGTGCGGCGGCGGTGCTTGTATTCGGCATTTCCTTAAAGGAATAGTTCCACGCCGAGCGCAGCGGAGAATCGGGGTCGCCGTAGCGCGGCTCCGCCGAGGAGGCGTCGAACAGAGTCCGTCCGTGCAGCAGATAGTTATTGAGCGTTGCGTTTACCTTGACCACGCTCTCCATGTGAGGGCGATAGAGGTAGGCGTTGGTGGTATCAAAGGAATGATCGACCTGCTCGACGGTCTGTTCCCCGCCGTCCGCGGTGAGGCGGATGAGGCGATAGCCCATATGCAGCGTGCGGGTAATGGGATAATCGGTCGAGGTCTGCTCCTGCGCGTACCAGGTCATGAGCGCGGGGGCGCCGTTGACCGACGTCAGCACGATGCCGCCCGGCTTTACCTTTTTGGTGTCGTAGTCCAGCGTCAGCAGCAGGGCTTTGCCGTCCTCTCCGTACACGCTGACCATATCCGACGCTTTGGTGGTATCCACCACGACGCGCTCCTGCGTGCCGTCGTCGTTGAGATCTGCGGTAAAGATCTTTTTCGTGGGATCGACAGGCTCGGGTTCAGGTTCGGGCTCGGGTTCGGGTTCGGGCTCGGGTTCAGGCTCAGGCTCCGGTTCGGGCTCAGGCTCCGGTTCGGGTTCGGGTTCGGGATCGGGTTCGGGTTCGGGATCGGGATCGGGTTCGGGATCGGGTTCCGGATCGGGTTCCGGATCGGGTTCGGGAGTTACGTCCACGGGGGGATCGTTGTCCTTATCCGGTTGATCGGGCTGCGGCTCGGGGCGCGGCAGCGTGCAAGCGCAAAGGCAGAGCATCAGCAGCACCAGAGCACAGCACAGCATTCGAACGAGCGTTCTGTTCATCATACGTCATTCCTTTCATTTGAGGCGCGATTTTGGAATTTCTACTACTTATTATAACGGCAGCGCGCCGAAAAAGCAACAGATTTTTACGATTTTCTTCCAAAGCAGCGCATTCCGAAGAAAAAGCACCCCTACGATGTCATTCAATTAACAAAAAAAGGCTCTCCCCTCGGGAGAGCTCCCGCCCCGGGCGGGTGAGAGGACAGAAAACAGCCCCTCGCCGTCGGCTGCGCCGCCACCTCCCCCCGAGGGGAGGCTAACTGAGCGGCATAGCTTAGCGGGGGGCTATAAACAAAAATCAAGGGGCAGCGCCCGAGAGCGCTGCCCCTGCCGCCAATTCTAAGCGATGTACAGAATCAACGGGACTTATTCATTTTCAGATTAAGCCTTCTTCTTCTTGATTACGAAGAAGTATACGCAAACTGCAGCTGCGATTACAACGACTGCAACAACAACGATAATGATAACAGTACCGTTGCCCTTCTTAGCGGGAGTCTCGGGATCCTCGGGGGTCTCGGGATCGTCGCCGCCCTCGATAGGCTCGTCGCCGCCCTCGATGGGATCGTCGCCACCCTCGATGGGATCGTCGCCACCCTCAACAGGCTCGTCGGTGGGAACCTTACCGTCGGGGTTCTTAAGCAGCCACTTCTCGTAGTTGGTGATCTGCTTCTGAGCGGTG
Organism: Clostridia bacterium; assembly: GCA_017452545.1. Taxonomy (GTDB): domain Bacteria; phylum Bacillota; class Clostridia; order Oscillospirales; family CAG-272; genus SIG644. Next base: position 6,544 of record JAFTME010000149.1, read on the forward strand.
GTCAGAATCTTCTTCGCGCCGTCCTTGGTAACGATGCTCTTAGCGGTATCGCTCAGAGCCTCCAGAGCCTCATCCAGCTCTGCGCAGATTGCCTTCCAAGCATCGAGGTTAGCCTTAAAGGTGTCAACGGACTCCTGGCTCTCGTCGTCGAACTTGGGAACGATGGGTGCATCCTCAGTACCCAGCTTGGAGTAGATAGCCTCGATCACGGGAGTAGCCTTGGGGGTCTCCTCAGCGATCTTCTGAGCCTGTCTGTCAGTGAAGCGCATGTTGTCGAGCTTAACGACAATGGGCTCCTCGGGCAGGTTCTGTGCGTTTACGAAGAAGAAACGGATGTAGTTCAGTGCAGTCATATCAGCACCGCCGTTGTCCTTCTTCTGGCCGGACTCCAGCGGAACCTCCAGGTGGTTCCAGCCGGTCTTCAGCTCGCCGCCTACGATGTGAGCGGGAGTCAGCAGCTGAGAGAAATTCCAGCAGGTCTCGAACTTATCGCAAGTACCGGAGGAGGTCAGCTCCAGACCGGTATCAGTAAAGCCCAGGCCGTTCCATACGGAGGGCTCGCAAGAGATGTAGAAATCGAATTCCAGCGTATCCATGCCGGTGGTGTCGATGGTATCAACGCCGCACAGACCGTCAAACTTGGACTGGAAGCTGGACTGACCGGGAGTGGTAACCTCTTCGCCGAGGTCGTTGAGATAGGTACCGAGCGTGATGGTTGCACATGCGGAACCAGCCTGCTTGTTGTCGTAGTCTATCTGCCAAGGACCGTTTGCACCGTCGATATCGACGTTACAGCCGAAGAAAGGAACGGAGTGCTCGTCACCGGTCTCCTCAATAATATCCAGCTCGTCGTCCTCGGGGGTACGAACATGCTCGTCGCTGGGAGTGTTGCCTGCGTACTCAACGTACAGAACAGTGTCAAGATTCTCAGAACCGGGTCTCTTGAAGTATACGGAACCACCGTTACCGTCAGTGGTATCGGAGTCGGAAATACGGATGTAAACCTCATCGGTGGTGGAGATGTTGCCCGTGCCGAGGTACTTACCGATGTTAAGGGAAACGTAGGTTACGTTGTCAAGCTTGGCGCCCTCGGAATCGTAGATCACGGTCCACTTATCGTAGTCAGCATTATCCTTGGTAGCAGCCTCGATCTTCAGCTGAGCACCGATAACAGCGGAGAACCAAACGCCTCTTACGCCTTCCTTATAGTTCTGCAGCTTGAACTTGTAAACGATCTCAGAGGTGGTGTCTGCAAAGCGCTGCTGCTCGTTCTTGCCGGCATCGCATCTGAGCAGATAATCCTCGGAAGCGGTGTTGAAGACGATCTCTTCAACGGTGTAGATGTCGGAGGTACCGAACTCATACTCCATAACCTCAACGGTCAGAGGAGCGTCGATGGTTGCGGGAACAGAGTTGAACAGACGGATAAAGTTAACCTTGGTCAGGTCACAAGAGCCCTTAACCTGGGACAGGGGGATACGAACGGTATTCCAGCCCTTGCTTACGTCCAGCATGTAACCGGTCCAAGCGTTCTCCTCAACGTCGGGGCCGCCGGAAGAGGTCAGCTCGAGGTCGAACTTCATCTTGCGGAACTGTGCGGGATCGGAAACGTAAACCTTCAGATCCAGGTACTTAGCAGCGGACAGATCCAGAGCAGCGTCTGCGCTGGGAGCAACCCACATGGAGCGGAAGCCGGCAACACCAATCTCGCCTGCCTCGAAACTCCAGGAGCGGGTGGTCTCGTCTACAAAGTAGGTGTAGTTCCAGCCCTCGTTCATAGCGAGGTCAACGTTACCTGCAGCAGAGGTGAACTTGGGAGCGCCAAGCTTAGCCTCAAGAACTTCCTCGCCGAAGTCAGCCTCATCCTGGTTGAAGAAACGGATAAAGTTCATAGCCGTTCTGTCGCAACCGCCGGTAGGCCACTCGGAAAGCGGAATCTTAACGTGGTTCCAGCCATCCTTCAGTGCGCCGCCCTCAACGTAGGTCTCCAGGGGCTTGGTGCCCATCTGGTCTTCCTTAACGTCGCAGGTACCGGAAGAGGTCAGCTCGTAGTTGAAGCCAACGCCGTTCAGCAGAGCTGCGTTGTTCAGCCACAGGTCGAATTCCAGGTTTTCCATTGCGGAGATGTCATAAGACGGAATCGTATAACCCTTCGCAGTGAAGTTGATCTGGAGAGCACCGATGCCCTTCGCACCGGAGCCGTAAGAAATGGAAAGCTCGGGAGCATCGGCCTCGGTCTCGACGCCCTTATCATCCCAGCCTTCATCGGATGCAGAAACCACGGTTACGGTTTCTACCGGCTTTTCTTCGTCCTCAGCCGCAACTACTACTACACAAGAGAGCAGCATGCACAGAGCCAAGAACATTGCCAAAAATTTTTTCATCGCTCAAATTTCCTCCTTTGAGAGCACTCATAAGCTTTCCGCTTATGGTTGAGGATAGTTTATCATAAACTCTCCTCGGTGTCAATGCTTTTACTATAAAAGAAATGGTCGAATTTTAAGATTTTCTGTTTTGCCTAAAATTGCCCCTTTGCGATTGTGCAGTTTGCCCATAGCAAGGTGGAGCTTTTGCGATTGCGTCCGATCTTTGGCGCAGTTCGGCTGTGCCGTGCGTCGGTGACGGAAACGCCGGGCGGCTTCGCTCGAAGGGCGGAATATAAATATAATGTAAAAAACCGCGCGGCGCAAGAGTGTCATGATTTGTACGGGGCGATTTCCCCGTTTTATCGTCGGGGTTCGGCAAAACGACGGTGTCATAGTTTATGCGGGGTGGATTTAGGGGTGTGTCATGATTTGTGCGGGCCGTCAAAATAATGATTTTTGCAAAATCACACAGTTTGTGTGCAAAATAATGTGAACTGGCGGTATACTTTTTATACCCGCGGTTGTATTTTGCAAAGCGGCTCAGCTCGCCATCGCTCCGTTCGCGCCTCCGGAGCCCGTCGGCGACTTCCCTGCTCCTGCACCCGAACGCGGCGGCAGCGCCCCGCCCGCAGGCATCGGCGCACCTCTTGCGCGCGCGAGTACGCGCACGTTTGTTCAAGTTCATCATCCGTTGCCGCAAGATACGAGCAACTTCGTCAAATTTGCCTCTTGACATTTGACGAAAAATACAATAAAATAGATGTATAGATTTTGCGTGCAAAACGCTTGCAGGCGAAATGGGTTTTTCGCAACTGACGGAAACTCCGCGCACGCGGAGGGTGGTTACCACCGGGAAACGAAAAATTATAGCAGCGTCCGTGTGAATCGCACGGGCCGTCGACCGTCTGGGCAGCCCTGATTTCGCTACGGAATAGGACTGCCCTTTCGCTTTTTTGCAAGCAACGGCGCGCGAAGCGCAAGAAAGGAAGGTTTCATCGGAATGAAAAAAATCGCAGTAATCATGGGAAGCGACAGCGATCTGCCCGTCGTGGAAAAGGCAATCCGCACACTGCAGGAGTACGAGGTGCCCTTTGAGGTTCACGTTTACTCCGCGCACCGCACGCCGACCGAGGCGCGTGACTTTGCCGTCAGTGCTCGCAAGAACGGCTTTGGCGCCATCATCGCCGCCGCAGGCATGGCAGCGCATCTGGCAGGTGCCTTTGCCGCCAACACCACCCTCCCCGTCATCGGTATCCCGGTGAAATCCGCCAACTTCGACGGTCTTGACGCGCTGCTCTCGACGGTACAGATGCCCACAGGACTGCCCGTTGCCACGGTCGCCGTTGACGGCGCCGCAAACGCCGCGCTGCTCGCCATCCAGATGCTCGCCATTGAGGATGCCGCGCTCGCGGACAAGCTGGACGCTGCACGCCGTGCGGGCGCCGAGAAGGTGCTCGCCAAGGACGCCGCCGTCGCAGAAAAATACAACGGTTGATGTTGTCACAGATAAGCTATCAATAGGAGGCCACCATATGGGAGGATATTTCGGCGTCGCCAAGCACACAGACGCCATCTCCGACGTTTTTTTCGGAACAGACTACCACTCGCACCTCGGAACCCGTCGCGCAGGCATTGCCTCGTACGACAAGGAGATCGGGCTGCAGCGAGACATTCACAACATTCAGAACGCCCCTTTCCGCACCAAGTTTGAGCACGTATTCGAGGAGATGCAGGGCTGCAGCGCCATTGGCGTCATCAGCGACTACGACCCGCAGCCGCTTCTCATGCGCTCCCGTTGGGGTGCGTTTGCCATTGCCTTCGTCGGTGCCATCAACAACGCCAAGGAGCTGATCGACAAATATCTTGCCGACACGCAGGGACACTTCAGCGCCATGACGGGCGGCGCGGTCAACGGCACAGAGCTTGTGGCCGCACTGATCAACCGCGGCGAGGACGTGGTCTCGGGTATTCAGCTGGCACAAAAGAGCATTGACGGCTCGGCAACCATTCTCCTGCTCAAGGACGACGGCAACATCATCGCCGCCCGCGATCCGCTGGGACGCCTCCCCGTGGTAGTCGGCCGTGCCGAGGACGGCTACTGCGTTTCCTTCGAGCCGTTTGCTTGCCGGAAGCTGGAGTATGAGATCATTCACGAGCTGGGACCGGGCGAGATCATCGAGATCAGCGCCGACGGCTACCATCAGCTGGCCGCTCCCGGCAAGGAAATGAAAATGTGCTCCTTTATCTGGAGCTACTACGGCTACAGCGGCTCAACCTACGAGGGCGTCAACGTAGAGGTCATGCGCTACCGCAACGGTGAAATCATGGCAAAGGCGGACGAGGCCAAGGGCCGCACCTGCGGTCTTGATTACGTGGGCGGCCTGCCTGATTCCGGCACCCCGCACGCCATTGGCTACGCCAACGCCAGCCAGATCCCCTTCGGACGAGCGTTCATCAAATACACGCCCACCTGGTCGCGCAGCTTTACGCCGACCCGTCAGGAGGATCGCGCAAAGGTTGCAAAAATGAAGCAGATCCCCGTCCCCGAGTTGATCAAGGACAAAAACCTTTTGTTCGTGGATGATTCGATCGTCCGCGGCACGCAGCTCAAGGGCACGGTCGACTTCCTGTACGACAACGGTGCCGCATCCGTGCATATGCGCTCCGGCTGCCCGCCCATCATGTACAACTGCAAGTATCTCGGATTCTCCCGCGCCAAGAGCGACATGGAGCTGATCGCCCGTCGCGTCATCATGGAACTGGAGGGCGAGGAGGGCTTTGATCACATCGATGAGTACAGCGACGGCGAAACCGAGAGAGGTCGCGCCCTTCGCCAGTCCATGTGCGAAAAATTCGGCTTCAAATCCCTCGACTTCCAGACGCTGGAGGGCGTTATCAAGGCCATCGGCATTGAGCCCTGCAAGCTTTGCACCTATTGCTGGAACGGCAAGGAATGACGGGGGACGTGTGGGGCGCTGCCCCACGCCCCGCAAGAAACCTTTTTGCAAAAAGGTTTCTTGACTTCCAAAAACCTTGGAAAATTTAATGGCTAAATTTTTCACAGCAGCAGTTGTTCCGTGCAGACTGCGCCGTATTCATGGGGCCCCTACCCCATTTGGCAGTGCGCACATCGTAACAAGTCTGACCAACCCCAATGATATAAAAGTTTTTGAAAGGGGTTTGGGGAAAACTTTTTTCCAAAAAGTTTTCCCCAAGAGCCCCAAAGAAAGGAACCATCATGCAAAACAGCACCTACGAAATCGTAAAAATTGAAGACCTGCTCGCGCCCAACCCTTATCCCGGCCGCGGCATTGTCATCGGCAAGACACCTGACGGAACCAAGGCGGTATTCGCTTATTTCATTATGGGTCGCAGCGAGAACAGCCGCAACCGCGTATTCACCCTCTTCCCGGATCTCTCCGTTCGCACCGAGCCGGCTGACTCTTCCAAGTTCCAGGATCCCTCGCTGGTCATTTACGCGCCGATTCGTCTTGCCGTCGGTGGTCCGGACGAGGAAAATCCCGATCACGGTATCGTCGTCACCAACGGCGACCAGACCGACTCCATTGTGGAGGGCATGGATAAGGGTCTGTCCTTCTCCGAGGCGCTGCGCTCCCGTGAGTTCGAGCCCGACGCCCCCAACTGGACGCCCAGAATCAGCGGATTTTTGAACTTCAAGAACGGCGACTACTCCTATTCCATGAGCATTCTCAAGAGCGCCGACCCCGAGGGCACAGCCTGCAACCGCTTCACCTACGACTACGCGTCGCTCCCCGGCGTCGGTCACTTCATCCACACCTACGCAGGCGACGGCAATCCCCTGCCCACCTTCACCGGTGAGCCCGAGCGCGTCTATATCCCCGACGATATCGACGAGTTCACCAACACCATCTGGGACAACCTCAACGTGGACAACAAGATCTCCCTGATCGTTCGCTACGTCGCCATCAACAACGGCACGGAGCACAGCATTGAGCAGAGAGTCAGAAACAAGTATACGAAGGTTTGATGAGGAGCACCGTGGGGCGCTGCCCCACACCCCGCGCTCCGCGGGCTTAAACCCTTTTTGAAAAAAGGGTTTAAGAATCCCAAAAAATGTTGGAAAAATTATTGGCTTAATTCTTAGCGGTTCTGTTCTACCGCTGCGTAGCAATATGCCATGTGGGGCCCCTTCCCCACAAGACAGCGCAAATGTAACATTGCGCCAAACTCAGTGGGCAGGGCCCCACGGAGATCATCGCTGCACATCGATGCAGCGAACAATGCAAAAATTCAAACAAAAATATTTCCCATAAGTTCTTTGAAATCC
>JAFTME010000150.1 GCA_017452545.1 Clostridia bacterium
GGGGAGCGCGGCGCCGCGCTCCCCTCTCAACCACTGACAAGGAGTAAACCATGGACATCCGTGAATTTATGGCAATCGAGGGCGAGCAGCCGCTGGATCACCTGCCGCAGGACGGCGGCATGACCGCGATCCTGCGCACGGTCGCCGTTATCGGCGATAGCCTTGCGTCGGGCGAGTTCGAAGGAACGAGCGAGAGTGGTGCGGCAACCTTCCACGATATGTACGAGCATTCCTGGGGGCAGTATATCGCCCGTATGGCAGGACTGACTGTTTATAATTTCTCCCGCGGCGGCATGACGGCGGCAGAGTATTGCGACACCTTTGCTGAGGCAAACGGCTTTTGGGATGAAAAATACGCCGCACGCGCTTATATCATGGCGCTCGGTGTCAACGACGTCTGCAATCAGAACCGACCGCTGGGCAGCATGGAGGACATCTGCCTCGAGGACGGCGCGCGCAACGCGCCCACCTTCACCGGATATTTTGCCCGCATCCTTCAGCGCTATCGCGCAATGGTGCCCGACGCCCCCTTTTTCCTGCTGACCATGCCGCGCGATCCCGGCGAGGGAGAGGAGCGCACCCGTCGTGCCGATGCCCACGCCGCGCGTATGTATGAGATCGCCGCCACCTTCCCGCGCTGCTACGTCATTGACCTGCGCCGCTACGCGCCGCTGTATGATGCAGCCTTCAAAAAGCAATTCTTCCTCGGCGGACATATGAACGCCTGCGGCTACCTGCTCACCGCACGCATGGTTGCCGCTTATATCGATTATATCATCCGTCATAACCCCGACGACTTCCGCCAGATCGGATTTGTCGGCACTCCGTACCGCAATACAAAGGCATAAGCATCGCATGAAGCAGCCATGGCCGACGGTTCTCCGTCGGCATGGCTTTTTTATGAAAGAGCGGGTTCGGGGGCGTTGCCCCCGTGCCTCCACTTGAAACCTTTTTGCAAAAAAGGTTTCAAGACTTCCAAAAATCTTTGAAAAAGGAATCGGTTTGTTTTGAAATTTTCCAAAGGTTTTGGAAATTCCAAAGAACCTTTTTCCAAAAAGGTTCTTATCAATTTTAAGGAAACCTTAAAAACTTATTTGACAAAAGGGATTGAAATTTGCGTGCTCTTGTGATATACTACAAGCATCTCAATCATAACATCCGAGAGGAAAACGACTATGGAAGTATGGGTACAATTTTTCCGGGAGGGGTTCTTTGGCTACGGCGAAAAGGGCAACTTCAAGTATTACTCGATCGCACATTTCATTCCGCTGATCCTGTTGGCGCTGTCGATTTTTCTGTGCTACCGCTACCGCGATAAGCTGCGCAACTGGAAGCATGAGGAAAACTTCCGCTTCATCTTTGCCTTTGTCATGCTGATGGCGGAAATGTCGTATTTCTGGCGCCTGCTTTACGTCGGCAGCAGCGATCCCCTGGAGACCACGCTGCTGGATAAGCTGCCGCTGCAGGTGTGCGAATGGACGTGTATCATGGCCATCTTTATGATTACCAAAAAAAGCTCGCTGCTTTATCAGGCCTGCTTCTACGTTTGCCTGACGATCGGCATTTTCCCACTGCTCACACCGTCGGTCATCACCACCACAGGCCCGACCTACTATCGCTATTATCAGTTCTGGCTGGAGCATATCCTGCCCATTATCGCCGTGTTCTATATGACCTTTGTACACGGCTTCCGCCCCAAGCTGCGAGGCATCGCGCTGGCGACCGGCTTTATGGCGATCCTTGCCACCTTCGCTCTCATCTGCAATTTCAATATTGAAAACGCCAACTATCTCTATCTTGCGACCGGTACGTCGGACGGCGGCGGATCGATCATGGATTTCCTGATCAAAATCGCGCCCAACGTCTGGGGACGTGTCGTCCTGCTCGCCGTGCTCGTGCTTGCCATGTTCTTTATCGCCTACGGCGTGTACAGCGGCATCTGCGCGCTTTCGAAAAAGAAAGCAGCCAAAAAATAAATCAAATCAATCGATCAAGCACTCTCTCACCGGTACGACCGAGGAGCCTGTTTGAAGAACATTCCTGCCATGATCAAACAAACACTTTCGGAGCTGCTCACAGCCTATCGGGCGGGCAAGATTTCACAAGAGACCCTTGAAAAAAAGCTCGATGAGCTGTATGTGTCCGCTGCCGAGCGGATCAAAAACACACTTGAAATCGATGCCGTTTTTGTTTCTCTTTCTCTTTCAAGATTGCAAGCAGCCCCGAGCGAGCGGTACAACGACGAAGAGATCGATCAGCTGATAGCGGCACTTTCAGGTCGCGGCTATGCTTGCTATCAATCCTTTTATCGCATTTCGCACGATATGCTTACCCCGTCGGAGCTCTCGGTCCTCGCCATTGCGAAGGATTTTCTGTCGCACGTGAACGAAGAGATGCCCGAGAAATTGTTGACCGAGGAAAATTACCGCACATGGCAGTCGATCGTGAAACATGATAGCGGCAAAAGAGTAGAATTTGAAAAGCCCGCAACCGTTCCCGCGTGGATCGTAAGTCAAATAAAATATCTTTTGTGGGTTGCCATGTCGGATAAGAAAACCCGCCTTTTGAAGCTGGAACGCGAGGAGCTGATCCAAAAAATTGCCCATGCTTGCCGACTGCTTTCGGGTGAAGCTGCCGCGCTTGTCACGGTGGGAAATGATGTTTGCTCTGTCGTATAACTGCCGTGTTTGGCGACATATTTTAGACAACAATAAAAACAAATCCGAACCGGTTTTGATTGACGAAACGGTTCGGATTTGTTGTCTAAGGAATATTTAGGACGGCGCTTGCCGAGATCGGGTACAGATGGAAGCGTATATACACCGACGGGAATCCGAACCCCGCTTTGCGCCCAGGGAACATATTTTCTGTGCCGCAGCCATGCGCAAAGCAGCAAATCCTTGCGGATTTGCGTGGGTTCATTCGTAAAAACTCGCTAACAAACAAAAAACCTGCCTACTGGCAGGTTTTTGTTTGTTGGTGACCCGTACGGGAATCGAACCCATGTTACAGCCGTGAAAGGGCCGTGTCTTAACCGCTTGACCAACGGGCCTTATGAAATGGGTTATCCGTCAATCTTGACGGATAACCCATGGTAGCGGGAATTGGACTTGAACCCATGACCTACCGGGTATGAACCGGTTGCTCTAGCCAACTGAGCTATCCCGCCATTATAAGCGCTCGGAGCATTTGCTCGTCGCATGCTGGAGTATTATATCATAAACATTTTGGTTTGTCAACCTATTTTTTGAAAAAAATTTATTTTTTTCGCAGTTTTCTTTTGATTGCGATAAAAACGAGCGGAAAAGCAGACCGCAGACCGTCGCCTTTCTTGCTCAAAGTCTTGACTTTTTGCCCCGTTTTTGGTATGATATATAACTGGAGATTTATATTATTATAGTATATCGAATTTTCAAGATCGTATCCCGACTTTTATCGAAAGGAAGAGATTGGCTTTGAAGTACACATTTCGCGGCGGCTCGCATGTCAGGGAATATAAAAATACCAGCGCTTGTCCCATCACACATATGCACGCGCCCGCCGTTGTTTCCATTCCGCTCTCACAGCATATCGGTGCTCCCGCACGCCCCACGGTTGCCGTCGGAGATCGCGTCCTTGTCGGACAGGTCATCGGTGAGATCGCACAAGGACTGGGCTGCCCCGTGCATGCCTCGGTTTCGGGCAAGGTGGTCGCCATCGAGTCGCGGAACAATTCCTTCGGCATTCCCGTGCAGCGCATCAGAATAGAAAACGACGGGTTGGACGAGATTCATCCCGAGGTTCGCCCCTTCGGCAAGCCGCTTTCCGAGACCTCGCCGCAGGAGATCGTAGAGATCATTCGCACCGCAGGCATCTCGGGCATGGGCGGTGCTACCTTCCCGACGCACGCCAAGCTCAGCGGCGCCATCGGCAAGGTGGATACCGTCATCATCAACTGCGCCGAGTGTGAGCCCTTTATCACCGCCAACCATCGCCTGATGCTGGAGCATCCCGAGGATATTCTCGGTGGTATCGACGCACTGCTGCACGCTCTGGGGCTGCACGATGTCACGCTTGCCGTGGAGGACAATAAAATGGACGCCGTGGAGGCGCTCCGCCGCGCGATCGCTGCGCGTACCCCGGCAGCACAAGCTGTCCGCGCCACCGTCGCCGTTATGAAAACCAAATATCCCCAGGGCGACGAGCGACAGATCGTCTACGCCCTGACGGGCAAGGAAATCCCCGCCGGTAAGCTGCCCGCAGACGTCGGCTGTATCATATTCAACGCCGAAACCTGCGCCGCCGTCAACCGCGCCTTTTACGAGGGAATGCCTCTGCGCCGCCGCATCGTCACGGTGGACGGCGATTGCATCGCGCACCCCGGTAACGTCCTCGCCCCCATTGGCACAAGCTACGCCGATCTGGCTGCCTTCTGCGGCGGTTGGATCAAAACACCCGCCAAGATCGTCAACGGCGGTCCCATGATGGGCGCTGCTCAGTGGGACGTCAACGACGTGGTGACCAAGGGTACGTCGGCGGTGCTGTATCTTTCCGAGGAGTTTATCCGTCCGACCATTTCGGACGGCGAAGCCGCAGCCTGCATCCATTGCGGTCGCTGCGCGCAGCATTGCCCCATGCACCTGATGCCGCTGGAGCTGGCAAAATACGGCCGTGAGCACGCGCTGGACGATGCGCTGCGCTACGACGTTATGAGCTGCGTGGAGTGCGGCACCTGTACCTATAACTGTCCCGCAGGCGTTGAGATCGTACAGTATATCCGTGCAGCCAAGGGGCTGCTTCGTGCCCGCGCGGCGGCAGAAAAGGCGAAGGCCGCGCAAAAAGCAAGCAACGGGGAGGGAAGTCATCATGGATAATACGCAGCAACACGCACCGGGGCTGCTGACAGTGTCGCCGTCTCCGCATATCCGCGGCCGCGATACAACGGCATCCATCATGTTCGAGGTGCTGATCGCCTTGACTCCCGCAACCGTCTGGGGCATATACGTGTTTGGCACGCGTGCGCTGCTGACCGTCCTTGTCTGCATGGCAACCGCCATTCTGACCGAGGGCTTGCTTGAGCTGCTGCTGCACCGTAAGGTCACAGTCAACGACGGCTCGGCTGCGGTCACCGGCCTGCTCCTTGCCATGTGCCTGCCCGTCACGCTTCCGCTCTGGCAGGCGGCGCTCGGCGCCATGTTTGCCATCGCCGTCGTCAAGCAGCTGTTTGGCGGCATCGGCAAAAACTTTATGAACCCCGCGCTGGCAGGGCGTGCTTTTCTCATGCTCGCCTTTACCGCCAATATGACACATTTCACGGCAGCCTACGATCGCGTCTGGCTGTCCGCTGCCGATTGCGTTGCATCTGCAACGCCGCTCGCCCCGCTCAAGCAGGGGCTGCTGCCCGAGGCTACCCTGACCGACCTGTTCCTCGGTAAAACGGGCGGCTGTATCGGTGAGGTGTCGGCAGCGCTGCTGCTGGCAGGCGGCATCTATTTGCTGCTGCGCCGCGTGATCACCTGGCACATCCCCGTCGCATATCTTGCTACGGTCACGCTGCTCTCGCTCATCTTCCCCCGCATCGCGGGCGCACCGCTGCAGTCTGTTGCCGCAGAGCTTTGCACGGGCGGTCTGATGCTGGGCGCCTTCTTTATGGCGACCGACTACGTAACCTCTCCCGTCACGCGCGGCGGCAAGCTGGTCTTTGGTATCGGCTGCGGCGCACTGACCGTCTTCATCCGCTATTTCGGCGGCTATCCCGAGGGCGTTTCCTTTGCCATTCTGATCATGAACTCGCTGGTCTGGTATCTGGACCGCGCCTTCCGTCCCCGTGTGTACGGAAAGGGTAAGCAGGGAGGTGCATCCCGTGGCTGACAATCAAAAGCAAGGCGGCGCACTTGCCATCGTGCGCATCACCCTCTCGCTCCTCGTGATCTGTGCCATTGTGTCGGCGGTCGTCACCGCCGTGCACGGCTTGACCTACGAAACCTATCAGCTTCGCCTGCTGGAGCAAAAGCAGGCGGCCATCTCCGCGCTGTTTGACGGCGCCGCGGTGTCCTGTGAGGCGCTGCCGACCGAGGGCGACGAGGTCAAGGAGCTCTACCGCGTCTGCGTCGGCGAGACGGTCGTCGGCTATTGCGCCAATGTTTCCTCCGCCGGCTTTGGCGGCGATATCGATATGATGGTCGCCGTTTCTCCGGACGGCGTGCTGCGTGGCGTTCAGATCGTTTCCATGTCCGAAACACCGGGACTTGGCTCCCGTGTGAGCCGCGCAGAATACCTTGCCGGATACGCAGGAATGACACTCTTCGGCTCTCACGCCCAAGAGGATCTCGTGCTGGGCGAGGATATCGACGCCATTTCCGGTGCAACCATCAGCTCAAGAGCCGTGCTTTCGGGCGTAAATGCGGCACTGCGCGTGCTGCGACAGTATGTTACCGTGGAGGTGGAGTGACGTGAAGCAATTTATCAAGCAACTCAAAAACGGACTCATCGATCAAAACCCCGTGCTGGTGCAGCTGCTGGGCATGTGCCCGACGCTCGCCACCACCACCTCGGTCGATAACGCGCTCGGCATGGGACTTGCCGCAACGGCGGTGCTGATCTGCTCCAACGTGATGATCTCTCTTCTGCGTAAGCTCATCCCCTCGCAGGTGCGCATCGCGGCGTATATCGTCATCATTTCCGGCTTTGTTACCGCAGTCGAGCTGCTGATGCGGGCGTATTTCTATCCGCTGTATCAATCGCTCGGTCTGTTCATCCCGCTGATCGTCGTCAACTGCATCATCCTGGCGCGCGCCGAGGCTTTCGCCTCTAAAAACCGCGTGCTGCCCTCTGCGGTGGACGGTCTTTCCATGGGCCTTGGCTTTACGCTGGCGCTTGTCCTCGTGGCAACGGTGCGCGAGCTGCTCGGCATGGGTACGCTGATGGGCGTGCGCATTCTCCCCGAGGCATTGAGCATGACCTTCTTCATTCTTCCGTGCGGCGCATTTGTCACGCTGGGCTTTGTCATCGCAGCCGTACAGAAGCTGCGCTCCCACCGTGCCAAAAAAGCGGCAGACGATCATGACGGGGAGGTGGACGCATGAATTTCGGTGAAATTTTGCTGATGATGTTTACGGCGATCCTTGTCGAAAACTTCATTTTTTCCCGTTTCTACGGTATCTGTCCCTTCCTCGGTGTCTCTTCGCAGCCCGATACGGCGCTTGGCATGGGACTTGCCGTTACCTTCGTCATCACCATCTCCAGCGCAGTGACTTGGGCAGTATATGAATTTCTTCTGCTGCCGTTCGAGCTGGATTTTCTCAAAACGATTGCCTTTATTCTGGTCATCGCCGCGCTTGTGCAGTTCATCGAGATGTTCCTTCGCAAGTTCATCCCCTCGCTGTACGCCTCGCTCGGCATTTACCTGCCGCTGATCACCACCAACTGCGCCGTGCTGTCCTCTGCGCTGCTCAACGTCCAAAACGGCTACGGCTTTATCGAGTCGGTCTGCTTCGGTCTTGCCGCCTCGCTCGGCTTTACGCTTGCTATCGTGGTGTTCGCGGGTGTCCGCGCCCGATTGCGCGACGCAAAGCCGCCGAAATCCTTCGAAGGCTTCCCGCTGACGCTGATCGCCGCCGGTCTGCTCGCCATGGCGTTTGCCGGCTTCTCCGGCGTGCGCTTCTGAGCGCTCTATCAATCTAACTACAAGGAGTATTGCTATGAACTGGACTCCGATCCTGATCTCCGCCGCCATTTTTGCGGGGATGGGCATCGTGCTCGGCGCCCTGCTCGCCGTCGCCTCGCGTGTTTTTGCTGTCAAGGTCGACGAACGGGTTCCCAAAATACAAGAAGCACTCCCGGGCGCCAACTGCGGCGGCTGCGGCTATTCGGGCTGCGCCGCGCTGGCAGAGGCCATCGTCAAGGGTGAGGCGGATCCCGGGGCCTGTACCGTCGGCGGTGCTCCCGTCGCAAAGGCGATCGGCACCATCATGGGCGTGGAGGCAAAGGCGGTGCGCCGTATGCGCGCACAGGTCATGTGCTGCGGTACGACCGGCGTTGCCAACAAAAAATACGACTACGTCGGCGCTGCCGACTGTATCGCCGCCGAGCGACTGGGCGGTGGCGGAAAAAGCTGCCCCAACGGCTGCCTGGGACTCGGCAGCTGCGCAGCCGTCTGCCCCGTGGGTGCCATCTCGATCGTCGACGGTGTCGCCTTTGTGGATAAGAATACCTGCGTCGGCTGCGGCAAATGTGAGAGCGTTTGCCCCAAGCACGTCATCCGCATGATCCCCTACGATACCGTTTATTATGTCGGCTGTACCTCGGTCGAAACGGGAAAGGCAACGCGCGAGAGCTGCGGCGTCGGCTGTATCAGCTGCCGCATCTGCGAGAAAAACTGCCCCACAGGCGCCATTACCGTGAATAACTTCGTCGCTTCTATCCGATACGATCAATGTACCGCGTGCGGACTCTGCGAGCAGAAATGTCCGCGCCACATCATCAAAAAAAGCTGCTGATTCCTAAAAAAAGCCGCTTTTTATCCCATCGCAACCGTGAGTTGACAAATTGACAGGCGCAGATGGTGGCGCTTTTGCCGCCTTTGTGCTATCATAGTCACATAGCGGTGAGCTCATCACCGCGGAACGGAGGATCTATGAATATGACATCATTGGCAGATAAAATCATCGCGCTGCGCCGTGCCCGCGGGTGGTCGCAGGAGGAGCTGGCAGAGCGCCTGGGCGTTTCCAGACAGGCGGTCTCCAAATGGGAGAGCGCACAATCCGTGCCTGAGCTGGACAAGGTGCTGCAGCTCTCCGAGCTGTTTGAGGTCTCCACCGACACGCTGCTCAAGCCGGAGGCTCCGCTGCCGGGCGGCATCCCCGCCCCTGCCGATACGGCAGTGCGGGAATCGGAGTCGACGTCGCAGACAGAGCCGCAGGAGCAGACCGAGGCCCCCATCTGCGTCACGCTTGAAATGGCAGAGGAGCATATAGCAAAGCGCAAGCGAGCCTCGTGGTGGATCGCCATCGCGACGCTGCTTTGCATCCTCTCCCCAATCACACTCATCGCGCTGTTCGATATGATCGTGCAGCTCGGCGAGGGCATGGTGATCGGAATCGGCATGACCGTGCTGTTTGTATTGGTGGCGGTCGCCGTTTGTATGTTCATCTACAGCGGCTTCATGCATACCGAGTGGGAACGTGAGTCGTTTCATCTGAGCGACACCGCGCGGCGTGCGGTGCAGACGCAGCAGACGGCATATCGCTCTGCCTATATGGTAGGAAATACCGTCGGTATACTGCTTTGCCTGTTTTCGCCTCTGCCGTTGATCATTTCGGGGGCGGTGTCGGCGTTTGACCGCATTCTGTTGCTGTTCGTCTGCCTGATGCTGCTGCTCGTCGGCATCGGCGTCGTCTGCTTTATCTGCGTGGGCGTTCGTTGGGCAGCACTGGAATTCCTGCTGGCAAACAGCGGCAAGCGCTGCGAGGATCGGCAGGGGGATATTTTTGAGAATATCTATTGGCTCGGCGTAACGGCGCTCTACTTTGCCATCAGCTTTTATACGCATGACTGGCATATCAGCTGGATCATCTGGGTCTTCGCCCCCCTCGTGCTGTCGCTCCTGACACAGCTTCGTAAATCGATGAATCAAAATAAAAATTGAAAGAAGCCATAGCCGAAGAATGTTTCTTTGGCTATGGCTTCTTTTTATGTCAGATCGAACCGCCGATATTCTTGCCCTCCGAGTGCGCGGAAGGAAAGCGTACCCTGCTCGCTGTCAAGCAGCAGGTAGCTCTTGGGCGAGCCCTCCTTGGGAATGGATACCGATCCGGGATTGACATACAGGTTTCCGCACGCCATCGGCCTTGCGGCAGGAACGTGCGTGTGTCCGCACAGCAAAATCTCGCCGGGGCGCAGGGGCGGGGGCGCGGCTTCTCCGTCGCGGTGCCCGTGTGTCGCATATAGCGTGTAGCGCCCCGCAACGATATAAGCGCTGTCCGACAAAATGGGGAAATTCAGCACCATCTGATCCACCTCGGTGTCGCAGTTGCCGCGCACGCAAAGCAGTACCTCACGCCGCTCGTTGAGCAGACGGATGACCTCCTTGGGCGCATAGCCCGCAGGCAGATCGTTGCGTGGCCCGTGGTACAGTAGATCCCCCAGCAGCACCAGACGCTCCGCAAGGCTTTCGTCAAAATCGCGCAGCAGCGCCGCCGTGCTCTCGGCGTCGCCGTGCAGGTCGGATGCAATCATCAGCTTCATATCTCAGTCTCCTCTCAATAAAAATCGCTTGTCGGCAGGCAAAGCAAACACCGCCGCAGACAGGCGCTCAGCGACGGCGTTTGTATCGGAATATCGTATAGCAGGAAAAAATTACGATCGCCGCAACGGCGACGTAGATGGCGGCAGAGAGCAGTCGACTCAGCTCCCAGATCCGCTGGTCAAAGGCAAGATACGCCTGCGCCGTTATGTGGCTTTGCAGCGCGTACAGCACCGCACCGATGGTTGTCGTCACAATCGCTCGCCTCCTCCTCGCATTATCTTGTGATATACCAATATCATACCACATCTTCGCGGAGAAATCAAGCGAAAAATGAAGAAATTATGAAAAAATTTTTAATATCTTTTAATAAGCTTTTAATAAGCTGAGAACGTATATTTAAAAAACTGTTTCAAAACCGTGAATAAACGCCCTTAATTTTGGGTCGCAGCGTCACGCGCTGCGCGGATGATGGCAAGCGCAGGGGGCGCATCCTCGCGCCAATCCTTGGCGATCGCCTCCATGCTGACGGTGCCCTCGTAATTGGCAGCATTCAATGCCCGGAAAAAGTCGCGGTAGAGGGCGTGATCGCTTTCGGGGCGCTCCGCGCGGGGAATATGGCGATCGGGCGCACAAATATGAACGTGATACAGCTTGTCCCCGGCAAGGGAGAGCGCGTCAAACGGCTCGTTCCCCTCCAGCATATGGTAAATGTCAGCGTTGACGCCCAGATTGTCGCAGTGGGGTAGCAGCGCGATGATCTCGGCAGCATCGGCGACCGTGTGGATAAAGTTGGTCTCAAAGGCACGCAGCGGCTCAATGGCAATGCGGATGCCGTAGGGACGGGCAATGTCGCAGAAGCGATCCAACACCGCGGCGATGCGAAGCTGCGCGTCGCGCAGGCTCCACCCTTCGGGGATCTGCCGTGCCGTACCGCTGCCGAACACCACGTTGCGGCAGCCAAGGATTGCAGCGCGCTCCATACCGCGGCGAACGTAATCAAGCAGCTGCTCGGTCTGCGCCTCGTCGCCGTACAGGATCGCGGTGCCGGGCAGCATACTGTTCATCGAGTCGGCACAAAGACCGCTCTCGCGCAGCAGCGTTATGCTGTGTGCAAACGTGGCATCATCCATTCCGGCGACTACGCCAAAGCCCGGCTCTATGTGGTCGGCACCTGCCGCAGCAAGCAGCGGTGCACGGTCAAGCTGTGCGCAAATTCCAATGCGATAATTCATAGTCAATCCCCTCTTTGCAGTACTGCCTCAATTTTGCAAACGTACATCTGGTGGAAATCCTTGGTCGGGTAGTTTTTTTCGATCAGGGTAGGGTCAACGAAGGCATGTTCATCCAGTCGACCGGCATACAGCTTGCGGCAGATCAGCACGGTGCGAGCCTGGGCGGGGTAGGGAGTTCCGTTCTCATCGTGGGCGACGGTCATGCCGCAGGCAGCGTATTTATCGCCGTCACGACCGCTGAATTTTCCCATATAGGACAAGGCTTTTTTCCATTCCTCATCAAAGAAGGACAGCGTGAGCGTATCCTCACTCTCGGTCAGCGTAAAGGTGTGGCGCTGCGGGCGAACAAAGCAGATCGCGACCGGCTGATTCCAGAGAATTCCGAACGCGCCCCAGGAGGCGGTCATCGAGTTGGCAACGCTTTGGTTGCCGGCGGTGATCAGCATCCAATCCTTGTTCAATCGATCGAATACCGAGGAAAAATCACTTGTGGGAACGGGCTTGAATACGGGCATGAGAATACCTCCGATTTCACTTGCTTTGTTACAGTATATCACACTTTGACCCATTTTGCAATTTGTCAAGGTGCATAAATTTGGAACATGAAATTGTGCAAAATCACAAACCTCGCGTGATGAAAAAGGACCTCCCGCAAAGGGAGGTCCTGCGTCGTTTTACGCCTTTTTGCCAAGGTGCTTGCGGTAGAAATTCCAGAGATTGCCGGCAAGACAAACGGAGGAGAACAGACCTGCGACGATACCGACCATCAGCGGCAGCGCAAACTGACGGATGGAGGTCACGCCGAGCAGATACAGCGCGGCAATGGTGATAAAGGTGGTAACGGAGGTGTTGATCGAACGGGTCAGCGTTTGACGAATGGCAGTGTCTGCTGCCTGCTCGGGATCCATCGCCTGCCGCCTGCATTCGCGCAAGCGGTCAAAGACAATGATGGTCGCATTGATTGAATAACCGAGAATGGTCAGCAGCGCGGCGATCATGGTGCCGTTCATGGGGATCTGCAAAAGGGAATATGCCACCAGCATGACGAACAGGTCGTGTGCAAGGCAGGTGACGGCGGCAAGCCCCGAGCTCAGGTCAAAGCGGAAGGTGATATACAGCAGCATCAGCGCAACGGCAACGACGGTCGAAAGGATAGCGGCGCTGCGAAGCTCACTCGAAATGACAGCCCCGACGTTGTTGCTGTAGACGTAACCGCCCGAGATGCCGTATTTTTCGGAAAGCGCACCGTAGAGCGCCTCGCGGGCTTCGGTGTCAAGCTCGGTGGTCTTGACGATAAACTGCGTTTGTCCGCCGTTTTCGTTACCTGCGCGCTGGAAGGAAGCGACGGTAGCACCCGTTTGCTCCCGGATGAAGGAGATCAGCTCCTGCTCCAGCGCAGCCGAGATGGAGGAGGTACCCTCTTTGTCAAGATATTCCTTCATTTCGACTTGCAGCGTTGTGCCGCCGACAAAGTCAACGTCAAGATGAAAGCCGAAGATCAAAAAGGACGCCACACCCAAAAGAAGAACAACGGCAACGATAATGGCAAACAGCTTGCCATGTGCGATAAAGCTAAAGCCTTTCATGCGATTTTGTCCTCCTTCTGCGTGGATTTTTTCTCATTCAGACCGTAGAATCGCACATCGGTGATGCGCATGCCGACAAGACGGGCAAGCAAGTAACGCGTCACAACGACGGCGGTAAACATAGACAGCAGCACACCGATCAGAAGCGTGATGGCGAAGCCGCGGATGGTGCCCGAGCCGAAGGCAAGCAGCACGACGGCGGCGATGACGGTGGTGATGTTGGAGTCGATGATGGCGGTCAGGGCGCGCTTGAATCCCGCCTTGAAAGCGGCAAGCGTGGATTTTCCGAGCCGCAGCTCCTCCTTCATTCGCTCAAAAATGACGACGTTGGCATCCACCGCCATGCCGATGGAGAGCACGATACCCGCGATGCCGGGCAGCGAAAGATTGACCTTGAGGAAGCATAAGAGCAGTCCCATAATGGCGGCATACGCAACGAGCGCAAGGGATGCCATCAATCCGGGCAGGCGGTAGAAGACGATCATATACAGCATGACCAGCAACACGCCGATGCCGCCCGCGATCAACGAGGTGCGCAGCGCACGCTCGCCCAGCGTCGCCCCGACGGTGTCCATTTGCACCTCGCGCAGCGCGAAGGGAAGGCGACCGGCATCGATGATGCCTGCAAGATATTGCGCGCTTTCGGCGGTATAATTGCCGCTGATGATGCACTGCGATTCGGTCAGCTTTTCGTCGACGTAGGGACGGCTGATCTCCTCACCGTCAAGGCAAATGGCAATATAATTTTCGTTGGTCAGCGCCTTGGAGGCAGCCTCCTCGGTAGCGACGGCAAATTTCTCCGTGCCCTTCTCGGACAGCGTCAGGGTAATAAAGTGCTTGGCAATGCCGGTGTTGTCGGTCGCGCCGTATTGCGCCTTGGCGCTGACGATATCGCCGCCGCTGAGCACGGTGTCGCCGTCGGCATTGACAAAGGTCAGCTCGGCGGTCGCACCGAGCATCTGCACCGCCTCCTCCGGGTTACTGACGCTGGGGATCTCAACAACGATACGCCCCGTGTCGCTCTCCTGCGTTGCCGTAGCCTCGGTGTAGCCCAGCATATCCAGGCGAGCACGCAGCATCTGGCTGACGGCAGCCATGTCCTCGTCAAGCCCCTCGTAGCTCTCGTCCACGTCCGCCTCGTATACGATGCGGGAGCCACCGACAAGATCCAGCCCGAGGATGATATTTCCGTCGGCAAAGATGCCGGCAAACGAGCCGTAGCCAAAGACGGCAACAATGACGAGCGCGGCGATGATGACCAGCGCAAGCAGCATGCCGACGGCATTTTGACCTTTTGTTTTCATGGTGTTTTGTCGTTCCTTTCCTCGGCGGCTTGCCCGCCGGATGCATTCTATAGGTATATTATAGACGATTTACTCCGTCCTGTCAAGAGAAAGCCGTCGGAAGGGTATCAACGCGTGTGCTTGCTGTCATCGGATATGGCAATAAAAGCACTTTTTCTTTGACTTTTACCCGGATTTTTTGCACTTTCGTCATTGACTTTTTTAAGGGTTAGTAGTATAATATAATAGATAAATTATAAAAATAGGTCACTGCGCCCAAAATGCGCGGATTGCTTTGTTTAAATCGACTGCCCGGTGGGTCACGCTGCCGGACAAAGAAAGGAACTTCCATCCCATGAAGAGATCAAAACGATTTGAGGTGCTGGATGCCCGCCCGGTCAATCTGGACGGCTATATCGGTGAATGGCCCGAGATGGGCTTTATTGCCATGAACAGCCCCTATGATCCCAAGCCCTCCATCAAGATCGTCGGCGGAAAGGTCACCGAGCTTGACGGAAAGAAGCGCGAGGATTTCGATTTTATCGACACCTTTATTGCAGACTATGCCATCAATCTGCAGCGTGCAACCGTTTCCATGTCCATTCCTTCCCTGGAGATCGCCAGAAAGATCGTGGATATCAACGTGTCCCGTAAGGAGATCCTCAAGATCTGCTCCGGTATCACGCCTGCAAAAATGGCCGAGGTTATTAGTCATCTGAATATCGTCGAGCTGATGATGGGTATGCAGAAAATGCGAGCACGTCTGAAACCCTCCAACCAGGCGCATATCACCAACCTCAAGGACGATCCCGTGCAGCTCGCTGCCGACGCAGCAGAGGGCGCACTCCGCGGCTTTGCCGAGGAGGAGACGACTATGGGCATCGCCCGCTATGCGCCGCTGTCCGCGATGGCGATCCTGATCGGCTCGCAGGTCGGCAGACCCGGCGTGCTGACGCAGTGCTCCTCCGAGGAGGCGACCGAGCTGGATCTGGGTATCCGCGGACTGACAACCTACGCGGAGACCGTTTCGGTCTACGGTACCGAAAAGGTATTCGTGGACGGTGACGATACGCCCTACTCCAAGGCATTCCTCAACTCCGCCTACGCATCCCGCGGCCTGAAGGTTCGCTTCACCTCGGGCGCAGGCTCTGAGGTGCTTATGGGCTATAGTGAAAAGAAATCCATGCTGTATCTGGAGTGCCGCTGCCTGTACGTGACCAAGGGCGCAGGCGCACAGGGTACGCAGAACGGTGCCATCAGCTGTATCGCCGTTCCCGCCTCGGTTCCCTCGGGCATTCGTGAGGTGCTGGGTGAGAACCTGGTCGCAACATTGCTGGGACTGGAGTGCGCATCGGGTAATGACCAGAGCTTTTCCAACTCCGCAGCGCGCCGTACCGCTCGCACGCTGATCGAGCTGATGCCCGGTACCGACTTTATCTTCTCCGGCTATGCAGCCGAGCCCAACTACGATAATATGTTCGCCGGCTCCAACTTTGACGCCGAAGACTTTGACGACTACAACGTGCTGCAGCGCGACCTGATGGTTGACGGCGGTCTGCGTCCCGTTCTCGAGGAGGACGTGATCGCCGTGCGCCGCAAGGCTGCCAAGGCGATCCAGTCGGTGTTCTCGTACCTTGGCTTGACCGCCATCACGGACGAGCAGGTAGAGGCTGTGGTTTACGCGCATGGCTCCAAGGATACGCTGGACCGCGACGTTCCTGCCGACCTGCTGGCAGCCGAGGACGTACTCAAGCGCGGAATTACCGGTATTGACGTTTGCCGCGCATTGGCGGAAACGGGTCACGAGGACGTGGCGGAGCGCATTCTCAACATGCTCAAGCAGCGCGTTATCGGTGACTATATGCAGACCTCCGCTATCCTCGATAAGGACTTCCGCGTGCTCAGCGCAATCAACACGCCCAACACCTACGCCGGCCCCGGCACGGGCTATCGCCTGGACGGCGAGCGCTGGGAGGAGATCAAGGACATCCCCCACCGCATCGATCCCAAAAATCTTTGATACGATACGTATTACCGAATACAGAAAGGTCAGGACATACATATGCTGAACGAAGAGATCATGAAAAAGATCGCCCAGGCGATCGTAGAAGAATCTGCCCAGCTTGACGGCGTACAGCCCGAGGAGATGCTGCGCGAGGTCGCAGGCTATCTCAACGAGGAGCAGCCCCGCCCCTACTGCGGTATCGCAGAGGTCGTTTCCCACAGAGGTGTTAAGGTGACCGAGGACATCGTCCGCAAGATCGCCATCGCCGTAATCAAGGAAGCGGAGCAGCTTGAGGGCGTTGATCCCGAGGAAATGGTGCAGAAGGTTGTCGGCGCACTGCAGGGTGAGAGCGTAACCCAGATCCCCGCGCTGACCAATGAGAGCGCAATTATGAAGACCCGCGGTGTGACCGTGGATATGGATATTGCAAGACGCGTGACCGAGGCGGTGCTCAAGGAGTCCGCTGAGCTGGACGGCGTCGTTCCTGCGGAGATGATCCAGAAGGTTCTGTCTGCACTCCGCCCTATGGAGGCTGCTGAGGGCTCTACCTCTGTCGCTGCATCCGCAGCAGTCTCTTCCGTCGCAGCGGCAAGTGTGTCTCGCCGTCCTGCCTCCATGGTGGGAACCGAGCGCATCAATGCCGAAAAGACCGACTACAGCCGTGCGCCTCTGGCACAGAAGGGCACGGACCCCAAGGAGGTCGTTATTGGTGTAGGTCCCGGTTTCCAGAAGGAGATCCGCTCCACCATCTGCGGTATTCCGCTGGAGGACGTCATCCGTGAGGTCAAGGCCGGTATTGAGGAGGAGGGACTGATCCCTCGTGTGGTCAAGGTGCTTAAGACCTCGGACGTTTGCTTCATGGGCCTTGAGGCTGCCAAGATCAGCGGTTCCGGTATCGGTATCGGTCTGCAGTCCAAGGGTACGGCGGTCATCCATCAGAAGGATCTGTATCCGCTGTCCAACCTTGAGCTGTTCCCGCAGGCGCCTCTGATGAATCTGGACACCTACCGTAAGATCGGTCAGAACGCTGCAAAATATGCCAAGGGTGAGCAGGTTACGCCTGTTCCCAGCGTAAACGACCCGATGTGCCGTGCCAAATATCAGGTCAAAGCCGCAATCATGCATATCGCGGAGACCGAGCAGGTCGATCCCAACTACCCCATCATCGCCTGGCCGATGCAGTGAGGCGGAGGGGTGAATTGTGGGGTGTTGCCCCACACCCCACCAGAGAACTTTTTTGAAAAAAAGTCCTCTGGACTCTCAAAAAACTTGAATCATGGTGATTTGTCAAGTAGGGAGAAACATCTCCATACGTAACACACATATACCCCTTCTCAAAGTTTTTGAGGATCCCAAAGGAACTTTTTTCAAAAAGTTCCTTTGGCGGGTTGCAGGGCGGCGCCCTGCGGCCACTCCTTGCAAACGAAAGGAATGAAAGATTTATGAAATATCCTTTAGGTGAAAACGAGAGATCGTCCATTACCTCCAAGACGGGTAAGAAGCTGGACGACATTACGCTGGAGGCGGTCAAGCGAGGCGAGATCTCCGGCGACGATATCAAGATCTCCAAGGAGATGCTGCGCAAGCAGGGGCAGGTTGCCAAGGAGGCAGACAGCCCCGCAATGGAGAAAAATTTCGAGCGTGCAGCAGAGCTGGTTGATGTTCCCGATGACGTCATCCTGACCATGTACAATATGCTCCGTCCCAACCGCGCGACCAAGGCGCAGTTGCTTGAGATGGCAGCAGAGCTTGAGAACAAATACCGCGCCAGAAGCTGTGCCAAGATGGTGCGCGAGGCAGCGGAAATTTACGAGAAAAGAGGAATCCTTCTGTGAGATTGATCGCCGGTGTTGATATTGGCAATTCGACCACAGAGGTTTGTATCGGGGAACGCGGTGCGGACGGTCGCATCGTCTTTTTAGGCAGTGCGCTTCGCCCCACCACGGGAACCAAGGGGACTCTGCCCAACGTCCACGGCATCAAGGCGGCGTTGCTTGCCGCTGTCAGTGCGGCCGGACGGGATATGAGTGAGCTTTCCGTGATCCGCATCAACGAGGCTGCGCCCGTTATTGGTGACACGGCGATGGAGACCATTACGGAAACCATCATTACCGAGTCGTCCATGATCGGTCACAATCCCTCGACCCCTGCGGGCGCGGGAACGGCGGTCGGCGAGATCGTCAGCTACGGACGCTTGTACGAGGCAAAGGAAGGCACGCCTTACCTTGTCACTGTACCGCGAACGGCAGACTATGATACCGTCGCTGCGACCGTCAACCGTATGGCGCAGCGCCTGGATATCCGCGGCATGATCATGCAGGCGGACGAGGCGGTGCTCGTGGAAAATCGCTTGCAGAAAAAGATCCCCATTATCGATGAGGTTCGCCACATCGAACGAATTCCGGAAGGGAAAACAGCCGCCATCGAAGTGGCGCTGCCCGGGCAATCCGTTCGGATGCTGAGCAACCCTTACGGAATTGCCACCCTGCTGTCCCTGGATGCGGCAGCCACCAAGAGCGTCACGCCGATCGCCAAAAGCCTGATCGGTAAGCGCAGCGCAGTGGTTATCAAATCCCCGGGCGGTATTATGAAAGAAAACATTCTGCCTGCGGGCGCCGTTTCCTTTGAAGCGACCGTTCCCACCACTGTCAATATCGACGAGGGTGCGGAGGCGATCATGAGAGCGATGGCTGCAGCAGGCGAGATCCGAAATATCCACGGTCAGAGTGCTACTAACGTCGGACAGATGCTTTCCCGCATCCGCGACGGTATGGCACAGGTCAGCGGTGAGCACGCCTCCGACGTTCGCATCACCGACATGCTGGCGGTTGACACGTTGGCACCCGTTGCCATTGCAGGCGCCCTTGCGGGCGAGACCTGCATGGAAAAGGCGGTCGGCATTGCGGCGATGGTTCGCACCAGACAGCTGCCCATGCAGCAGATCGCAGATGCGTTGGCGCGCGATCTGAATACCCGCGTGATCGTCGCAGGGGTAGAGGCTGTCATGGCATCGCTGGGGGCGCTGACAACGCCCGGAACGCGGGTTCCTCTTGCTATTCTCGATATGGGCGGCGGCTCGACCGATGCGGCTCTGATCGATGAGAACGGCAGCGTGGAGCTGACACACTGTGCCGGCGCCGGCGAACTGGTTTCCATGCTCATTCAAACCGAACTGGGGCTTGGCGCGCGCACGACGGCAGAGCAGATCAAAAAATATCCGCTTGGTAAGGTGGAGAGCTTGTTCCATTTGCGCCTTGAGAGTGGCGAGATGCAATTCTTCGACGGCTCAATTGACCCGCGACTGTTCGGTCACGTGGTGCTGATGAGTCCTGAGGGGATGATCCGCATTGACGAGGACATTCCCATGGAAAAGATCGTGCAGGTGCGCCGCGAGGCAAAGCGCAAGGTGTTCGTCACCAACGCACTGCGTGCGTTGCGCCGTGTAGCGCCGGAGCACGAGCTGCGTCGCATCCCCAACGTCGTTCTGGTGGGCGGCTCGGCAGAGGATTTTGAGATCCCCGAGATGCTCATGGAGGAATTTGCTTCGTATCGCATTGTTTGCGGTCGCGGAAATATTCGCGGCAGCGAGGGTCCCCGCAACGCTGTTGCGACGGGATTGGTGCTGTCGTCTATGGGTGAGGCGAGCGTATGATCGTAAAAAAACCTACCATTGTTATATACACCTGTCAGGCAGACGAGACGCTTTTGCGTGAGGTCTGTGCCGGCATTGAGGAGGAGGGCGTGCTCTACGAGCTGGCGTCCCGTTCCTTCGGTAATGCAGACGCGCTCTCCCTGCTTGCTTGTGATACCTCCATGCTGGGCGTTGGCATCGGCATGAACGGTAAGTCGATGTCCTTGCATATCAAGGGCATGAACGTCAATCGCGGCAGCGATGAGACGATGGCGCTGTTTGCCTACGAGGCACCCTCGGTGGATGAGGCGAGGGGGCTCGGCGCGAACGGAGCAAGAGTAATTAAAAAGCGCCCGCTGCGCCTGTTAGAATGATAGGCGAGCGGCTTGACGGATTTCTTTTTCGCAGAGAAAGGCAGACTACATGAAGATTTACACCAAACACGGCGACGGCGGCATGACGACGCTGATGTCGGCAACGCAGATCTCCAAGGCGGATGAGCGTATCAACGCGTTGGGTACGATCGACGAGCTGACCTCTCAGATGGGACTTGCCAAGGCGTATATCGCCTCGATGAATACGGCAGACAGCGCAACGTGCGTGGCACACTTTGACCGCGTACAGGGCGTGCTGATGACCATCATGGCGGGGATCGCTGATCCGAGAAATAAAAAGCACACGGTAACTGCCGAGGAAACGGCATTCCTGGAGAGTATTATCGATACGGTGGAGGCATCCTTCCCCCGCGAGCATAAGTTCATTCTGCCCGGCTATTGCGAGCTTTCTGCCCGCCTTGACGTGGCGAGAACAACGGCGCGTCGCGCGGAGCGTGTGATTGCGGTGATGGATCGCAAGTACGCGGCAAGTGCTCCCGCCAAGGCGTATCTCAACCGTCTGTCGGATTACCTGTATATGCTGGGCCGAAAGGCAGATTACGATGAAGCACAGCGCCGTGAGAGCGGCGGAGCAGCCCCTGCGGCTGCAGCTTCGGCAAACGGCAGTGCGGTGGACAGCATCGTAGAAGAGGTACTGCGTCGTGTTGGCGAGGCTCGCCCGCTGGATCTTGCCAAGGCAACGCGTCTGATCGAAGAGGTTGAGAAGTGTGCCAAGGCCATGGGCAAGCAGGCAGTCATTGCCGTATGCAACAGCGAGGGCAATCCGATTGCGGTTCACGTTATGGACGGCGCCTTCCTTGTCAGCTACGACGTAGCGATCAAAAAGGCTTACACGGCGGTTTCGGTCAAGATGCCGACCAAGGATCTTTATGAGCTGGTGCAGCCCGGTCAGACCTTCTACGGCTTGCAAAACGTAGACAAGATGGTCTGCTTCGGCGGCGGTGTTCCGCTTAAGGTGGGCGATACCATCGTCGGCGGCCTGGGAATCTCCGGCGGCACGGGCGAGGAGGACCACGCCCTGTGCGAGTGCGGTATCCGTGCGTTTGCTACATTATAAATAGGGGATTGATGCGGGGGAGGAACTTTTTGCAAAAAGTTCCTCCCCCGTACCCCCTCCCCAAAAAACTTTGAAGCAAAAAATAAAAGTGCAACGCTGTTACTGTAGCCGTTGCACTTTTGTTTTTTATGAAAGTTTTTGGAAAGGGGCGCGGGGGAACCCCTTTTACAAAAGGGTTCCCCCGCCTGTTCTCTCGTCCCTCGCCCTCACTCACCAAGCAGAGATTCGATGTTGTCGAGGCGGGCGGTGGTGCCGGTGGCGGAGAGGTTATTGATAAAGATGACGTCCTTGACGCTGTTTGCTTTAACGAAATCGGCGAGCGTGCCGTCGGTATAATAACGGTAATCGATGACGTAGACGTGCTCGTAATGATCGACGAGGAAGGGAACAAAGGCGTTGCCGTAGGATTCCTTGACCACGACGATCGAGCTGCCGTCAGACAGAAAATCGTTGTGAATATAGCCGAGCGGATGATCGCCGCCAAGGAAGGTGTTATACTTGGAGGCAGCCGCTGCGTAGAAGGTGTCGGTGTTCGGGTTGACGATAAAGTGGTTGGCTACGTTGCCGTTTTTTTGCGTGGTCTGAATATAGAACGCGCCGTTGGGCATATAAGCGTAGACCGTGTCGGGATTGGCAGCGAGCTCTGCGGGCTGTCGGGCGGCGCTGTAAAGCGTGCCGAGAAAGCCCTCAAACGCAAACTCCTCAAACGAGGAGAGCGGATGCGGCTGCCAGCCGCGCGCTGCGCAGTAGCAGGCGTAGGCGTAATAGGCGCCGCGTGCCGTCCAGTGGTGGTCGGTGCGGAAATAGAGGTATTCACTGTTGTGCGCGATCAGATTATTGAGCACGCCGATTTTTTTGACGCCCTTCATCTGACTGTACATAAAGTCGATAGCGGAGGCGGCATCGGATGCGCCGATCTGCTTTTGCGTGGCTGCGTCCAGCTCCACCGAGTAGGAGAGCGGAATGATCATGCTGTACACGGTCGCGCTGCCCTCCAGCTGCTTGGCAGCCTTGTTGATCAGCCCGGCGTAACGGATGGCATTCTTTTGATTGAAATAATAGACCTCGTAGGCAGTATCTCCGACGCGATAGAGCGAGTCAATGCGCTCGACGTCGCCCGTTTGGTACTGCGTGTTGCTCTCGCCCGTGACCACGTCGGTTACCGTATCGAAATCGGGGGCGGGATCGTCGGGTAGTGTGGGCACGGAGCCGTCGGGGTTGCCGCTTTGCGAGCCCTCACCGGCGTCGTCGGTAATGCCGCCGCTGTAATCGGGATCATCGGTAATGTCAACGTCGGGAATGTCCTCGCCCTGTCCCTCACCGATGATCTGCTCGGTGCGGATGCCGTAGAGCGACTTGATGTTGTTATCCATGGCAACCAGCTGCTCGCGGAAAGGGTAGGTATCGGCGTACCACGTTTCGATCTTGGCAAAATATTCGCCGGAGAGGAAGGCGGAGAAGGTGAATTTCGGGAACTTGGTCAGCTCGCGCTTTTCCAGCTCCGAGGTGGTGGGGCGGAGCGGCAAAAGCAGACCGATCAGCGCCAGAATGAGCATGACGTTGGCAAACACCATGATCTTCATGGAGGCGATGGCTCGAGTCTCACGGTCGGGGCGCAGATCGCTGCTGACCTCACGCCGCCATCGGCGAAAGAGCACCGAGACAAGCGTTTTGCGAGGAGGGGTTACGGTCGGCTGTGCCGACGCTTCGGGGCGCTGTTGTTGATTGTTGTTCATTGGCACTTACCCTCCTTTGTTCAGAACTGGAAATACAGGAACGGATTGTAGCTGTCGCCCACCAGTGAAAGCACGGACAGGCAAAGCAGCACGGGCGGCAGCACGACCAGCAGCACGCTGCGAACGACGTGCCATGCACGGTGCTTTTGCGCAGCATCGCACAGCTTGCGGTGCAGCAGCGGAACGATCGGCGTGCAGGCGAGCAGCGCGATGGGAAGGAACCACAAATTGCCCAGCAGCTGTGTTTTGACGGTCACGTTCCAGATGCGACCGATAAAGCCGCTGCCGTTGCCGAGGAACAGACCGCGCAACGCATAGCCGAGAGCCGTCATGTCCTCAAAGCGGAACAGGAACCAACCAAACAGTACGACGAGAAGCAGATAGGCACGGCGTCCGATATATCTGCCGTTGGTGGTCGGTGCGCCAAAACGCAGCAGATATTTCTCTGCCACGAGGAACAGAAAGAAGTACAGCCCCCACAGCACGTAGTTCCAGCTGGCGCCGTGCCAAAGTCCCGTCAGGAACCAGACCAGCAGCAGGTTGAACACGTGTCGGCCGCGGGAGCAGCGGTTGCCGCCAAGCGGAATGTAGACGTAGTCGCGGAAGAAGGTAGAGAGCGAGATGTGCCAGCGGCGCCAAAAGTCGGTAACGGAGGTTGCCATGTAAGGATAATTAAAGTTCTCCTCGTAATGGAAGCCGACCATCAGGCCCATACCGATGGCCATATCGGAATAGGCGGAGAAATCCAGATAGATCTGCAGCATATAATAGATCGCGCCGAGCCAAACGCCGAGCGCGGGGATCTGTGCCATGGCGTCGGGAGCGGTGGGGAAGAGCACGTCGGCAACCGAGCCGCAATAATTGGCGAGCAGCGCTTTTTTTGCAAGACCGATGGTAAAACGGGTGATGCCGCGACTGACGCCACCGGGAACGGCTTGGCGGTGCTCGATCTCATACGCGACCGTTTGATAGCGAACGATCGGGCCGGCGATGCACTGGTGGAACAGCGAGGCGTAGAGTAGCAGAAGATGGTATTTTTTCTGCGGTGCTACCTCTCCGCGGTAAACGTCGATGACGTAGGAGATCAGCTGGAAGGTGTAGAAGGAAATGCCGATGGGAAGAACAATGTTGGGAATGACGGCGGGAACACCAAAGATTGCCTGCCAGGTTTCCATGAAAAAGACGGTGTATTTGAAAATGCCGAGCAGTAGCAGGCAGATGGAAACGGTGATGGCGGCGGAAAGACGCTTAAGTCGTTCGTTGCTCTTATAATAGCGGATCAGCAGCGCGCCGAACCAGCACACGGCGACCATGCCGCATAAGAGCAGCAGGTACAAAGGTCCGCTCCATGCATAAAAGATCAGCGAGCCGACCAGCAATACGATATTTTTTGCGCGCAGCGTCTTGACTGCCATATAGGTGATCATGACCACTGCCAAAAACAGCAGCAGGAATAAAAGCGATGAAAAAACCATATTGCGTCCTTCCTTTGGGTGAGAGGTTTTCGCTTCATTATAACATATAAAGCGTCTCTTTTCAAGAGAATTCGCCAAGAAAATCCCCGAGGTATCCTATGAATAAAAGTGTTTCGGCAATATCCCCAAAAAACAGGTGCAGACTTCGTGAAAAGTGTCGCTTGACGGGAGTGTGATTTTATGATATAATAACTATGTATCAAAATTATTCCATGGATATGGAAAGGAGAACTTTATGAAAACGATACTGAACAAGCGTCTGCTGGCATGGCTGCTGGCATTCGTTATGCTGCTCGGTACAGTTGGTATGGTCGCGTGCGCTGACGATACGACGGACGACCCCAAGGATCCCGCTACGGAGGACGACGGAACGACCCCCGATGAGGATCCCGAAGATGACGAGGAGCCTCGTCTTCCCCTGGACCTGCCCTCTGCTACCTATGGCGGTGATGAGATCCACTTCCTTGAATGGTCTTGCGGCGGCCAGGAAACTGCCGGTGAGAGCTGGATCCCGTGGGAGGAGGTTGCGGTTGACGATTACGACGGTGACCTGGTCAACTCCGCGATCTATGACAGAAACTCTCATGTAGAGGAAACGTACGATGTTAAGATCACCAAGGAGTACATTAGTATTGATAAGGGTTACATTGAGACTGTTCGTAACAACAATACGACGGGTGACAATGCATTCCAGGTCATTACGCTGCGTACGACCAATATCGCAACGCTGGTATTCGAGAACATTATGGCGAATATGTTCGAGATGGAAAACCTGCATACCGATATGCCTTGGTGGAATCAGGATTCCGTTCGTTCCTATACGTTGGGTACCAATTTGTTCTTTGCAGCGCCTGAGATGCTGCTGCGTGACAAGGGCGCAACCGCTTGTATGTTCTTTAACAACAAGGTAGCGACCGACCATGAGATCGACAACCTGTACGAGCTTGCATCCGAGGGCGAGTGGACGCAGGAGGAACTGATCAGCATGAGTGAGGACGTTGCTGCGGACCTTGACGGATCCGACGCTATGGACTCCATGCTGGATATGTGGGGCGTTGCCGGCGGTCAGCGTGATATTCCTTATTATCTGTTTACCGGTTCCGGATTGAAGTTTGCACATATCAATGACGAGGGCTACATCGAGTATGATTTCGGTGATGAGGAGTCTATCGTTATTCTCAAGGACATCTTTGATTACATTATGTACTCGGATTTCTATACCAGTGGTCATGAGTTCGAGGTGAATAATGTTATTGACGTATTTACCGGCGACCGTTCGCTGTTCTACTTCGGCATGGTGAAGCACGTCATGCAGTTGAGAAACATGGAATCCATCTACGGCGTTCTGCCTATCCCGAAGGCAAGCGAGGATCAGGAAAGCTATTCTTCTCTCGTTTGGATGCACCACGACTCTGTTCTGGGTGTTCCCGCAGCAGTTCCGGAGGGCGATCTCGGTATGGTTTCCACGGTTCTTGAGCACATGAGCTACATCTCCTACTATGACGTATATCCCAGCTTCTACGACACGGTCATTCTGACCAAGTCCACACACGACGAGGAGTCCAAGAGAATGCTGCAGATCGTATTCGAGACCCGTTCCTTTGACCCCGGTCAGTATTGGGACAACGGCTCCGGTCTGCACGGTGGCAACGGCTATCTGACCTTCCACGAGAAGGGCGTTTCCGACGTTGCTTCCACTTGGGCTTCCTTCGAGGAGGCTGTTTACGAAAAGTTCGACGAGCTGAACGCAAAGATCGACGGACTTGAATAATGTTGTCGATTTTCGGTTGCAGCGCGGCATTGCCTCGTTGCAGCCGAATGCAACTATAAAAAATATCAAGGAGGATCCCCATGCTTAAAAAAATTCTTGCATTGGCACTGGTATGTGTTATGCTGCTCGGCTGCTTCGCGCTCTATTCCTGCGCGGATGATACCGAGAACCCCACCGGCGATGACGAGACCCCCGACGACAACCTTCCCGAAGACGAAGATCCCGGTGAGGAAGAGGAGCCCTGGCTTCCCATCACGCTCCCCGAGACGACCTACGGCACTGTAGATGATCCCGAAGAGATCCACTTTATCGAGTGGTCTGCTAACGGTCACACGACTGTTGGTGAGACTTGGATCCCTTGGGCTGAGATCGACATCCCCGAGTGGGACGGCGATATTCTGAACAATGCCATCTATGACAGAAACAAGCTGATTGAAGAGACGTACAACGTTGAGATTACCCAGGAATACGTCAGCGTAGACCAGGGCTTCCAGCAGCAGATCGTCAACAACGCTTCCACCGGTGACAACGCATAT
Source organism: Clostridia bacterium (assembly GCA_017452545.1). Classification (GTDB taxonomy): domain Bacteria; phylum Bacillota; class Clostridia; order Oscillospirales; family CAG-272; genus SIG644. The sequence goes on from JAFTME010000150.1 coordinate 26,933, forward strand.
CAGGTTATGACCATGCGTTCTGTTAACATCGCTCCCTACGTATTCGGTGATTATATGCTGAATATGTATGATCTGGACTACCTGAACACCGACATGCCTTGGTGGAATCAGGACTCCGTTCGTTCCTACACGTTGGGCTCCAATCTGTTCTTTGCAGCGCCTGAAATGCTGTTGCGCGATAAGGGCGGTACAGCATGTATGTTCTTCAATTCCAAGGTCGCCACTGACTACGGTATTGACGACCTGTATGCACTGGTCGATGCCGGCGAGTGGACGCAGGATATGCTGATCGAGTATAGCGAGCAGGTTATGGCAGATCTCGGCGGCGAAGAGGGCATTGATTGCTCCGAGGATATATGGGGCGCGCTGGGCGCAGATGACCCTGTGTATTATCTGTTTGCCGGTACGGGACTGAAATTTGCGCACATTGACGACGACGGTTACATTGAGTACGATTTCGGTGACGAGGAATCCTTACCATTCTGAAGGACATTTTTGATTATATCATTTATACCGACTGGTATGGAACCGGTAAGGCAGAGGATGAGGACGATAAGATCAGCACGTTTGAGATCGACCACGCTCTGTTTGCATTCAACTGTGTAAAGGGCGTTCTTGGTCTGCGTGACATGGAGTCCAAGTACGGCGTACTGCCCATTCCGAAGCTGGATGAGGATCAGGAAAACTATTCTTCTCTGGTATGGGTACATCACGACTGCGTGCTGGGTATCCCCGCAGCTGTTCCGGAAGCGGATCGTGAGATGGTTTCCGTTATTCTGGAGCACATGAACTATCTGTCCTACTATACTGTATTCCCCAGTTTCTACGATACCGTTCTTTTGACCAAGTCCACGCATGACGAGGACTCCAAGAGAATGCTGGAGATCGTATTTGAGACTCGTTCCTTTGATCCCGGTCAGTACTGGGATGACGATACTGGTTTGCACGGTGGCGAGGGCTACCTGCGTCTGCAGCAGACCGGCAACTCCGATATTGCCTCCATCTGGGCAAAGTGGGAGACCGCTGTTTACGAGTGCTTTGACGAGCTCAATCTGAAGATCGACGAGATGGAATAACCATTGCAGTTATAGATCAAACATAAAAAGAAGCGGGAGAGCCATTGGCTCTCCCGCTTCTTTTGGTCTGCGCGGATTATTTGATTTTTCTGCATTCCATATAATAGCGCTTGTCGCGGGCGTGACCCATAGAGAAGGTTTTGCGGGGCAGAGCGCCGTCGTAAATGACGGTACGGAACAACTGCCCCTTTTCCATGCCGTCGAACAAAAAGCCAATGGCGCCGTCACGGGCGGCAAGTGCGGCGAGCGAGTCCTCGCCGTGGATGTAGTCCACCTCGGTACCGGGATGCGATTGAACATATTCGTCAAGGAAGGTTTGCAGCGTGCCGACGGTCAACTGCTGCACGGGATGCGCGAAGGCCATGTCCTCTGCCTTGTTGCCGTGAATGCAGCGAACGGTCTGTGGCTCTGCCGAGCCATTAAGCGCAGCGGCGTAGGTGCGCAGCGCGGCGATGACATCGCTGTAATCCGCACCGAACAGCACGCGGTAGATGGGTTCAAAGGACAGGGCATCGTCGTGAAGGTTCACAATCTCGATCAGCGCCCAGCGCGCGGGATGCTGCGCGGCAGCCTCGGCGCCGATTGCAGTCTTGATCTCCTCATAGGTTGCCTTGGCGCTGGCAAGCGAGTGGTTGCCGTCACCGACCGCAAACAGCAGCGGAGAAAGCGTTGCATCACCGTAGCGACGGTGCATAGCCTCGGGTGTAACCAAGCGATCCAAGGCGTCTTGGACGGTGTCGATCTGTGCCTCTGTCAACGCATAGCCGGTGGCGTGACCGCCGCCGAGCATCAGGGGGCAGTCGTATACGCGCTGTGCTGCAGACAGGGCATTTCCCTCAAACAACGGCTCGATAACGGTGTGATCGGGATCATCGATCAGCAGCATGACGTGCGGCAGCTCCAGCGGGGCATCACGGCGAATGGCAACGCGCGGAGGAATACGAGAGAGCACGGTGCCCTCGGTGGCGCGGATCAGCGCATTGGCACCCTTGTGATAATCATAGCATTCCAGGTCGATCTTGCCGATGAGTCCCTTGCGCACGCGACCGTCCGATTGCACGCGACGCAGCGCGATCATGCTGTTTTCGTGGCACTGCAGCAGCGATTGTGCGGCCTCGCGCATGGCGGCGTGGATGTGGGGCAGGCGCTCGGCGCTCTCTGCGAGATAGACCTCGGGCAGCATCAGATGCAGGGTAGAGGGAGCGTCGGCAACGAAGGTCTCCGCCTCTGCCCAATACTCGGGCTCGCTGGTGAACTGATCGCAGGCGATGGCAGCCCAGGTGCCTTTATTGATTTCTTCTTCGGGCGGCAGCAGAATATCTGCCGGTGTAAAGCAATGGTTCTGTTTCATAATTGATCTCTTCTTGCTGGATTTTTCCTTTTAAATAAGGAAATGTTAAAAAGTTGTAGGGAAATATTGACATCCGGTGGACGGGGTGTTAAAATAATGGTATGCCGTATGTCACACGATCTCTTGTTGCTTTTTGAGAGTGAACCCTGTGATATTATTATACTACATTGCGTTTGAAAAATCAAGTGGTGTGCCATGATTTCTGCGGCAGCAGAAGGGAAGGATTCGGATATGGGACCGGGAGGACCAAAACGTCCGGGGGGAGCCAAAGACAGACCCCCATATGCATATGTAGAAAAGCCTAAGGGCATAAAAGATCTGCCGCGCTATTTCAAGGAGCTGCTCGGCGGCTTTTTCGAGCGCCTTTTTTATATTTTTAAGTTGGTTTGGGAGACCGATCCGAGGATCTTGTTTGTGCTGATGCTTGTCACCGTGTTCAACGGTGTTCTGCCCGTTGTGGGCTCGCTGATCACGCAACGGCTGATGAACGAGCTGCAGATGGGGTATCTCGGTGACGTCAGCCGACTCGATATGGCGACCTTTATGACTACAACGCTGTTTTTGCTACTGGTCGTATTGTTTGCTTACCGTATTCTGAACACCGTGATCTCCAGCATCAATTCCATGATCACGCGCATTGCCGGTGAGAGAGTGGTGCATCACGTCAAGCACAAGATCATGCTCAAGGCGAAGGAGCTGGATATGGCATCGTTTGACTCGCCGGAGTTTTACGAGAAGCTGGAAAACGCCAATCGTGAGGCGGGCAACCGCCCGGTGCAGATCCTGTCTGCGACGTTTTCGATGGTGAGCGCCTGCATCAGCCTTGTTTCCTACGTTATCATTCTGGCAACGGCACCGGGTATGTGGTGGTCTGCAATCGTGATCGTCGTAGTGGCGATTCCTTCTGCCATCATCAATATGACCTATCGCCGTAAGAATTTCCAGTATATGCGCCGCAGATCCAAGGAGCGCCGTCAGATGAATTATTATTCCGATCTGATGGTCAACAAGGATATGGCGAAGGAAATTCGTATGTTCGGGCTCTCGGATCTGTTTGTGGAGCGCTACGATACCGTATTTGACCGCTATTACTCGGGTATGCGCAAGCTGATCGTCGCAGAAAACGTGTGGCATATCGTGACGTTTTGTGTGTCTGCCGTTGTCAACTGTCTGTTCTATGCAATGATCGCCTATCGCGTATACCTCGGCGAATGGATGATCGGTGATTACTCGCTGCTGACGGGCGCACTTTCCTCGGTGGCGGGGCAGGTCAGAACGCTGATCAATCTTTCGGCACAGATCTATGAGGGAACGCTGTTTATCGATAATCTGATCGTTTTCATGAAGGAAACGCGCACGGTGCTGCCTTTGACGGACACGCCGCGCCGCGTAGCACATGGACAGCCGCATACCATTGAATTTGATCACGTCAGCTTCCGTTATCCCGGAACGGAGCGCGACGTGCTTTGCGACGTGTCGATGAAGCTCGATCCCGGCGAAACACTGGTGCTGGTGGGACTCAACGGCGCAGGCAAGACGACACTGCTCAAGCTGCTGACGCGTCTGTATGACCCCACGGGCGGTAGAATTTTGCTGGATGGCTACGATCTGCGCGAATACGACGTGGACGATCTGTACCGTATGTTCGGTATCATATTCCAGGACTTTGGGCGCTATGCGGTCACGGTTGAGGAAAATATTCGCTTTGGTGATATTCGCCGCGAGGGCGAAAATACCGAGCGGATGCAGTCGGCGGCACGGGCGTCGGGTGCTTCGGACTTTATCGAAAAGCTGGATGGCGGCTACGATACGCCGCTGATGCGTATTTTTGAAATCGACGGTACCGAGCTCTCGGGCGGTCAATGGCAAAAGCTTGCCATCGCACGCGCCTTTTACGGCGACGGTGACGTGGTTATTCTCGATGAACCGACGGCGGCGCTTGACCCAATGGCGGAACAGGAGATCTATAACCAATTTGATCAACTGCGCAAGGAAAAAACGACCATTTTCGTATCGCATCGTCTTTCCAGCGCTACCGTTGCTTCCAAGATCGTCGTGCTGGAGTATGGCAGGATCATCGAGGAGGGCGACCACGCCGCACTGATGGCGCAAAGAGGGCGCTACTGGGAGCTGTTTACCACGCAGGCAAGTCGCTACATCAGCGATGGAGAGCAGGTACTGCAGGGGGCGGTGCCGCATAAAGTGGCACCTGTGGTTGATGCGTCGGATGCTTCAGATCCGATGTCGCCACTGTCGTGATGGTGGATACCATCACGAGGGTGATATCCAGGGGCTGCGCAAAACTTGACAAACACCTGAATTTATAGTATAATAGCAAGAACATTTCGACTGGAGGCTTTTGGATGGATGCCATATTGAGAAAAAAGGGTTTCATCTGCGATATGGATGGAGTCATATATCACGGCAGCAAAATACTGGATGGCGTTGCCGATTTTGTGAATTGGATGATCGACTCGGATAAAAAATTTATTTTTTTGACGAACAGCCCGGAACGAACGCCCCATGAGCTGAGCATGAAGCTGGAGCGCATGGGCCTCTCGGTAGATGCAGATCATTTCTATACCAGCGCTATGGCAACTGCAGAGTTTCTTCATTCACAAATGCCGGGATGCACTGCTTATGTGATCGGCGAGGCGGCGCTGTCGAAGGCTTTGTATGATAAGGGCATTTATATGAATGACGTTGATCCTGATTATGTGGTTCTCGGAGAAACCAGAACGTATGGCTTTGAGAAGCTCGAGCGCGCCATTGCACTGGTCAATCGCGGAGCGAAGCTGATCGGCGCTAATCCCGATACCATCGGTATGACGGAAAAGGGCATTATGCCCGCAACGGGATCCTTGATCGCTCCCATTGAGATCGCAACGGGAAAAAAGGCGTATTTTGTCGGCAAGCCCAACCCCGTTATGCTGCGTCATGGTATGCGCATGCTGGATTGCCACAGCGCGGACGTGGCGTTTATCGGAGACCGAATGGATACCGATATTATTGCGGGCATTGAATCCAACGTGGATACCATTCTGGTTCTCAGCGGTGTGACAGCAAGAGAGGATATCGATAATTATCCCTATCGTCCCAAATATATTCTGAACGGCGTGGGAGATATCGTAAAGGATATTCGCTCGTAAAGGATTTTTCGTGCGGTTTTTTGCGAGAAGCCGATTTTAGCGGGACGTTACTGTGAAAAATGCTGAATTTGCCCGCAGCTATTGACAAAACGCACAATTTCGCATATAATATTTAGTACAATATGCCATCCTGCGCGTGGCGCGGGATACGTTCGAAGACTTTGAAAGAAAGGTATGGTTTTCCATCCATGCAAATGAAAGTAGTGAAATTCGGTGGCAGCTCTCTGGCGGACGCCGATCATTTCCGACAGGTTGCAAGTATTATCAAGGCGGATCCCTGCCGCCATTACGTTGTCGCTTCCGCTCCCGGTAAGCGCTTTTCTGCCGATATTAAGGTTACGGATATGCTGTATCGTTGCTACGACATGATCCGCAGCCGTGAGGATATTACCGATTATTATCAGCAGATCAAGGATCGCTACAATGGGATCATTGCCGATCTTGGCTTGAATTTTGATATTGATGGCGAGCTGGAGTACGTTAAGAATGCAATGACGCACGCCTCCGGTCGTGACTATGCGGCATCTCGCGGTGAGTATCTCAACAGCCTGATTCTGGCAAAGTACCTGGGCTTCGCCTTTATCGATGCGGAAAATGTAATCTTCTTTAAGGATAACGGGTCGTTTGATGCCGAGCGCACGCAGGTTGCGATGCGTGAGGAGCTGAAAAAGTATGAATACGCCGTCATTCCCGGCTTCTACGGCATTATGCCCAACGGCACCATCAAGACGTTCTCTCGCGGCGGCTCTGACGTTACGGGCTCAATCGTCGCTGCGGCTGCCAATGCGGATCTGTACGAGAACTGGACGGACGTTTCCGGCTTTATGATGGCGGATCCCCGCATTGTGGACAAACCCTGCTCCATTGAAACCATCACCTACCGTGAGCTACGCGAGTTGTCCTACATGGGTGCAGGCGTGCTTCACGAGGATGCTATTTTCCCCGTGCGTGCTGCCGGTATTCCGATCAATATCCGCAATACCAACGCTCCCGAGGATGCCGGCACCATGATCGTTGCAACGACCGCCTCGTACGATGCGGATCGCGTGATCACGGGTGTGGCAGGCCGCAAGGGCTTCTCGGTTATCAATATTGAAAAGGATATGATGAATGCCGAGGTTGGCTTTACTCGCCGTATTCTGGACGTGCTGGAGGATCATGAGGTGTCCTTTGAACACATTCCCTCGGGCGTTGATACGCTCAGCGTGATCGTTCCCACGGCACCGTTGGACGACGCGAAGAAGGAAAAGCTGCTGGCTGCGATCACGCGCCGCACGCGCCCCGACAGCGTTGTTATTGAGGACGGTCTGGCGATGATCGCCGTCGTTGGTCGCGCCATGGTCAAGGCAAAGGGAACTGCTGCAAGAGTGTTCAATTCGCTGGCACAGGCAGGCATCAATATCCGTATGATCGACCAGGGCTCCAGCGAGCTGAATATCATCATCGGTGTTGAGGAAAGCGACTACGAGGCCGCAATCAATGCAATTTACAAGGAGTTTATCTGCTGAATTCCAAGAGCGGGCGGCGTTTGTTGAAATGCCGTCCGCCGTTGCTTTTTTGGAGGAAGTACCATGCGTAAGATTTTGATCAGCGGTGGCTCGCGCGGCATCGGTGCTGCGTGTGTTCGTGCTTTTTGTGCAGCGGGAGATGCCGTTGCGTTTCTGTACCGAGAGAATGACGAGGCTGCGGCTGCCGTTGCTGCGCAGACCGGTGCGGTGGCCATTCGTGCCGATATTACGGATCGCCGCGCGGTAGATGCCGCGCTGGAGCAGGTGAGAGAGGCGCTGGGGGAGATCGACGTGCTGGTCAACTGTGCCGGCATCGGGCAGATCAAGCTGTTTACCGATCTGACGGACGGCGACTGGCACCGTATGCTCGACACGCATCTGAGCGGCGCGTTTTATCTCTGTCGGGCGCTGATCCCTGCCATGATCCGCCGCGGCGGTGGGCGGATCGTCAACGTGGGTTCCATGTGGGGCAAAACGGGGGCGTCCTGTGAGGTGCATTATTCTACGGCGAAGGCGGGGCTGCGCGGTATGACCATGGCGCTTGCCAAGGAGCTGGGCCCCTCGAATATCACGGTGAATTGCATCGAGCCGGGCTTGATTGACACCGAGATGAACGCCGCGCTGGATGAGCAGACGCGAAGCGCTCTGTGCGAGGAAACGCCGCTGTGCAGGATCGGTACGCCTGAGGACGTCGCTGTGGCAGTCATGTTCTTTGCCTCAGAGCAGGCATCCTTTATCACAGGGCAGATGCTCGGCGTGGACGGCGGTTACGCCATCTGAGGTGCCGTGGGCGTGTTGAAAATGTAAATTTTTTTGCACAGACCGCCCAAAATGGCAAAATCAGCCGCTGCGCCACAAAAAATTTGGGATGACCTATTGCAATCCAATCGGTTTTTTGGTATAATAAATATGCACAGAGGCGCCGCCGACGTGCGACGGTGCGAGTTGCGCATCCGATATAGAAAGCTTCGGTGATGCCATGTTCAAAGAATGTGGGGCGCCGAGAGAATATAAGGAGGAATGAACGATGTCCAAGAAAGAAAACAGCACCAATTACGGTAAGATCTTAGCAATCACCGGCGCGGTTGTCGCAGGTGCGTGTGCGGTGATCTGGTTCGCGCTCAAGCTGTACCGCAAGTACTGCCTGCTCGACAACTACGCATACGACGACGATTTCAGCGATCTGCCCGAGGATGACTTCGGCAGTGTGGTTGACGGCGAGTGTGAGGTCGTTCTCGAGGAAGAGGAAGCCGAAGAGGAAACGCTCCCCGGCATTGACAGCGATGTGGATCCCATTGACCTTGGCGAAGCTGAGGCAGTGGCTGAATAAGATCAAATAAAAGAGAAGTCGAACGGCTGTGACGGTTCGGCTTCTTTTCTTTTAAAATTACAGGGAGAATGAAAAAAGCTATTGCTTTTTTTTTCATGTTTTGTTATAATGGTTGTAACGAACGACGTGCAGCGACTGCACGCAAGAAAGGATACCGTTGCCATGAAACGTTATGATTTGAAGCATTGGAATATTGCTCCGCATTACCCTTACGTTCCGTTCCGCGCCAACAATGCAGAGACGGACATTCCTAACAGTGCTATTATGCCTCCTATCCCCGCGACCGTTCCCGGATCGATCTATAAGGATCTGGAAAAGGCGGGCATCATTGAGGATCCTTATTTCGAAATGAACAGCCTGAAGGCACAGTGGGTCTCCAATCACTGGTGGTACTACGACACCAAGGTCGAGTTGCATCCGTGCGGCAATCGCCTGGAGCTGGTGCTTGAGGGCATTGACACCAATGCGCATATTTATTTTAACGGTCAAAAGCTGGGTCAGTCCGATAATATGTACGTTCCTTTTGTGTATGATGTTACGGATATTGCACGTGAGGGTCAGAACACTGTCGGTGTGGTCATTGAGAATGCACCCGACGAGATGGGTCAGATCGGTCACACCAGTCAGACCTTCACCCAAAAGGCGCGCTTCCAGTATAAGTGGGACTGGTGCACCAGATTGATCGGTATGGGTCTGTACCGTCCTGCCTACATTCGTGAATACGAAGCAGTCCGCCTGGACGATTGGTATTTCAAGCCCGTCGGTATCGATGGTGATGCAGAGCTGTATCTGAGCCTGCACGGTGACTACGCCGGCTGCACGGTCAAGGTGGCAATCGGTGACTTTACGGCAGAGCTGCCCGTTCATGCCAAGGGCTATGCCAAGACGCGCCTGCACGTGAACAACGTCAAGCTGTGGTATCCCGTGGATGCGGGTGAGCAGGCGTTGTACGAGCTGACGATGGAGATTGTCAAGGATGGCAAGACGATCGACACCGAGTGTAAGACGGTTGGCTTCAAGCAGCTTGTTCTGACCGAAAATACCAACGCCCCGCTCGGCGCGTTTCATTACGTCTTTACCTGTAACGGCAAGAAGGTATACGTTAAGGGCGTGAACCTGACGCCGATGGATCAGTCCTGCTACAACGATCCCGTTGTTGTCGAAAAGACGCTGCAAAAGCTGCGCGACGCGCATATCAACATGGTTCGCGTTTGGGGCGGCGGTACGATCGAGGATGAGATCTTCTACAACGCTTGCGACCGCATGGGTATTATGGTGTGGCAGGAGTTTATCCAGTCCTCCAGCGGTATCGACAATGTGCCCTCTAAGCGTCCCGAGTTCCTCTACCGTATTCACGATACCGCTGTTTGGGCGACCAAGACGCTGCGCAACCACGTTTCTCTCTGCGTATGGAGCGGCGGCAACGAGCTGACCGATGAAAAGGGCGTTCCCGCGACCTTTGCCGACATGAACATCGGTATGCTGCTGGGTGTCGTTAAGACATATTCTCCTCACGTAGAAATGCTGCCCACCTCGGCAAGCGGTCCCAACGAATTCGGCAATCCTGCCAACGTTGGCGAGAACCACGACATTCACGGCAGCTGGAAGTACATGGGCGTTGAGGGACACTACACGTATTTCAACACCATTGACAGCCTGTTCCACAGCGAGTTCGGTGTGGATGGTATGGCATCGGTGGAAACGCTCAAGACCTTCCTCTCCGAGGAGCATCTGAAGCCGACGACCATGGCAAAGGATCACATCTGGCGCCATCACGGCGAGTGGTGGGACACCTCCTGGCGCGACAACCACATCTTTGGCGTGCCCGAAACGCTGGAGGAGCAGGTTGCTCGCTCCCAGTTCATGCAGGCGGAGGGCTTGCGCTATGCCATCGAGGCAAACCGTCGCCGTGCGTTTGAAAACAGCGGTAGCGTGATCTGGCAGGGTAATGAGCTGTATCCCAACGTTTCCAGTACCTCTTTGCTGGATTACCGCATTGAGGGTAAGCCGGCGTACTTCCAGATCGCTAAGGCGTTTGCGCCGCTGAATATCAGCCTGAAGTATAATAAACTGGTCTACGCTCCCGGCGAGGTCATCAAGGTTGAGGTGTTTGTCACCCGCGACAACGACGAGCGAGAGGTTACCTTCTGCGCCAAGAGTGGCGACGCGGTGCTCTCCGGCAAGGCTGTGGCAGGCAACGGTCTGTCCGTCAGCGTAGGCGTGCTGGAGATCGTGGCAGGCGACAAGTTCGTTGACATCACGCTGACCGGCGAGGACGGCGAGCTGTCCTACGAAAACACCATCCGCCTGCTGGTCAAGCAGGAAAATGGTCTGTGCTCCGACGAGGGCTTGAAGGGGTTTTATTGATTAAGGAATAATAAGGCGGGGGCTGAAAATTTTTGTAAAAATTTTCCTACCCCGTACACCCTCATTAAAAAAC
>JAFTME010000151.1 GCA_017452545.1 Clostridia bacterium
AGCGACTACGCCACGACGCTCAAGCCCATCGTTCCGCTTGGCTATGTGTTCGACCATTGGACGGTCAACGGCGAGGTCCACGCCGATCCGTTGCTGTTTGTCCGCGCTACGCACGCCATCGACGGTGAGGTCGAGGTCAAGTTGTTTCTCAAGGAGGACGGCAAGCTGCGCATCAAGGAGATATCCTTTGTGAACGGCGGCGACTACATCGTGCTGTACAACCCCGGCTCTGCTCCCGTTTCCACGCGCGGTTACTCGCTCTCGGACGACGGAAACAACCTGCGCAAGTTCACGCTTCCCATGATGGTCGTCGGTGCCGGCGAGGAGTTGGTCGTCTACTGTGACAACTACAACACGCTGGAGGCGCTGCGACATCAGCAAACGAGCTTCAATCTTTCCAAGACGGAGACGCTGTACCTGACGAGAAGCAACGACGACGCCACCGTGCGTACTGTCATCGATCAGATCTATCTGCCCGACGTGCATCGTGGCTCGATCTACGTCCGACAGGAGTACGACAAACGCTTCTACGAGGTGCTCGCCGAGGATCTTGAGCAACAATAATCTTACAGCAAAAGGAGGACTCTCACACCGTGACGCAGTCCTCCTAATTTTATTTTTTCAAGGTGGTATTTTTTATGACAGAACAACAACGGCTGCGTAATCTGAACATTCCCACGGGGGATATTGACGTGGTGTTGGATACCGACGCATACAACGAGATCGACGATCAGTTCGCCATCTCTTATCTGCTGCACTCTCCGGGGCTGCACACCAAGGCGCTGTACGCCGCCCCTTTTTTTAACGGAAATTCCATCTCGCCCGCCGACGGCATGGAGAAAAGCTACGAGGAGATCCATCGGCTACTGCTCCTTATCGGTAAGCAATGTCCTGTGCTGCGAGGCTCATTGACATACCTGCCGGACGAGCACACGCCCGTAGACTCTCCTGCCGCCCGTGATCTGGCAGCACGCGCAAGAGCCTACTCTTCCGAGCACCCTCTGTACGTCGTTGCCATCGGCGCCATCACCAATGTTGCTTCGGCGATCTTGATGGAGCCCGCTGTTGCCGACAACATCGTGGTTGTCTGGTTGGGCGGTCACGCACGGCATTTTCACGACACGGCGGAATTCAACATGGTACAGGATATCGCCGCTGCCCGCGTGGTGTTCGGCTGTGGCGTACCGTTGGTGCAGCTCCCCTGTGCCGGAGTTGTCAGCAGCTTTACAGTTTCAAAGCAAGAGTTGGAGCATTACTTTGCCGGTAAGGGTACGCTTTCCGACTATCTTTCAGCCAATACCGTTGCCGCCGCCGAATCCTACGCCGCAGGACGGAACTGGACGCGCGTTATCTGGGATGTCACCGCCGTTGCCTGGCTCAAGAATCAAGGGGAGCGCTTTCTGCTCTCCCGCACGGTACCGACGCCACTCCCCACCTATGATCGGCAATATGAGGACGTCGAGGGTGCACCACCCATGCGATACGTCTATTACGTCCACCGCGACGCGCTGATGAACGATTTGATCCATACAATTACGAAGCAATAAATAAATGATGGGCAGAGTCACTGTGTGACTCTGCCCATCATTTGATTTACGCGTTATTGCAGCAGATATTCCGCTGCGACGTCGATCAGATAATTACCCAAAATCCGATCGCCGTTATGATCCAGCGTAGACTGGATCAGCGTACCCTTGCCGACGGTAAATTCGGACATATACGATGCCGATTGACCGATATCTCCGACGTTATCGCGCAAAAGGATCTTTCCGATGATGGAGTGTGAGAGCGGATCGTCCTTATCCTCGGTGATGACGTACTGCGTCTGCAGGTTGAGGAACTGCAGACCACCGTAGCCCTTGGAGTCAAGTGCGTTCACGATCTCGTGCTGCTCTTGCGGGAAATGTACCATAACGTACTGCGAATAGAAGGTACCCTTTTCCACCTTGACCGCCTCGCTGCCCGTTCCGAAATACAGTACCTTACCGCCGTTCTTGAGATAGGTCAGCTGTGCGTCACTCAGACGGTCAAAGGCGATCAGCAGATCGGGCTCGGCGCCGTTTTTCCAATCGGTCACGCTGCTGTAACGCTTTTTCAGCGCCGCTGCACCGCCGCCCGAGGTCATGACCGTTTTCCCGTCAAAGGCGTCCTCTGCGGCACCTTCGGGGTAAACGTACATATCCCAGCGGCTGCTGATCTCGTAGCCGTCGTCGGCACGCAGCGTCAGCACGAGCGAATAGCGCGTTGCGACATCTGCACCCGGCACCTCGATTTCGGCCTTATCAAAGACGTAATAACAACCGTTTTCAATATCCACGTCGTCAACGAGTTCTCCCTCGCTGACCGTCTTACCGCTCTCGTCCAGCACGGCGTAGCTAAGCGTGCCGTTCTCGATATCGGTGCTGTCGTAGTGCGAGATCGCAGGCGTAACGGTCGCTGCAGCACCTGCGGTAAAGCTGTAAACGTTGCGATCCAGCAGCAGGACACTTTCCTTTAAAAAGGCGGTCTGCTCTGCGGTGAATTTTTTATTGCCCATCTCATCAAAGAAGCCGGCAACGCTGTGTCCGATGTCCTGAATGATGGTCAAAAAGTATGCGCCAACCTCATCCGCTTTTTTTGTTTCCTGTACGTAATACATCTTCATATCCACGCAATTTTGCTGCGAATACGCGATGATCTGCTTGATCTGCGCGTCGGAATAGCCCAGAGAGGCAAAATACAGATCGGCGCGGAAGGGATCATCCACGGCACTCCAGTTCCAGGGTGCCTTGCCGCCGTTTGCAGCAAAGACCGACTCAAAATCCGCCAGCGCGGGATAGTCGGCATACTCACCGAAGACCACCGGCTTGTTGCCATGGGCGGTACGGTTCACTACGACACTCTTGGCGTAATCAGCAAAGCCGAGCGCGTTGGTATACGGATGCCACGTCCAGAAATCGTTCTCGCCGTCATAGTTCTGCCGTCCTGTGGAGGAATTATCGGCAAACAGGCGATTTTGATCGATGCGCTTGCCTGTGCTGACGCACCAGTTCATAAAATCGAGCATGGCGTCGTCAAACGTCTGCATCTCGCAGTTGAAGTCACTCATGACGACCGAGGGGTGGTTTTTGCCCATGGCGATCATGCGTCCCATCTGCGAGTAGGCGCGCTCGTAAAAGGCATCGGTCTGCACGGGATTCCAGACGGGATACTCAATATAAACGTAAATACCCTCGCGATCACAAATATCCAACAGGTATTCGGGCGGCACGACCAGGCAGAATTTGATGGCGTTAAAGCCGTATTCCTTGAGCGCGCGGATCTGCTCGGTAAACGTTTGCTCGTCAAAGCGAGGCGAGATCTGCTCCCAGTTGCCAAGCCAGGAAAGAATGCCGTTCAGCTTAATGGGGCGGTCGTTGAAAAGGATCTTACTCTCCTCCGCGCGGACGGAGGTAAAGCCGAAGGTGGTTTGCTTGGCATCAATCAGCGCACCGTTCTGATACAGCTCGATGCGGGCGGTGTACAGCTTGGGGGAGGAAATCTCCCAAAGCTCTGCCCCCTTGATCTCGTGTGCGGCTTCGACAGATTGGATGCCGTTCTGCTGCACGGAAACATCATTCCACTCCTTGCTACTCAGCACCGTATCGCCGTCGAGGATCAATGATTTCACGCTTACACTTGTCTTTGGCGCAAGGCTCTTGAACGAAGCCGCTACGTGGGCAACATTGGCATCAATATCGGTATTTACCGTCATGTCATCCACCCGCACCACACCGCGGTTGGTAAGGGATACGTCGCCCCAGATGCCACCGAAATTGATACCGACGCTGTCGTGATAGAATCCTGCGAGCGTCTGCTTGAGCGGGAATTTGGCATCCTTATCCGTGCTCTGATCGGTCACACGGACGGTCAGACGGTTGTCCGTCCACTGCAAAAAGTCCTTATATTCGGCAAGATCGATCACAATGGGCGTATAGCCGTCCTCGTGCGAGCAAATAAAGCGGTCGTTGATCCAGATCTCGGCATAATAATCGATCGCATCAAAGGTCAGTACCCATTGGCTGCCCTCCTTTGTACCGGGCATGCCAAAGGTCGTCTGATACCAGCCCACGCCGTCATAGGCCGTGTATTCCTCGCCCAGCTGCGTTTCCCACACACCGGGAACGCTGATCGGCTGCAGGCGGTCGGGGAACATGAGCACAGGATAATAGCACAGCTCTACGGGGAACTCCGCCTGCTCAGAAACAGCAATCTCGCCGACCGCGTCAGAGCGAAGTCGCACGATGTTTTCGCCCTTGACCAGATCCACGAAGTACAGACCTACGTCCACCGCGTGCTCACGGCTGTTTCGGTTATGGCGAAGATGCTCGATCTCCGTTTTGAACCACGCGCCGTCGTTGACCTGTGCCCACACGGCTGCGTTCGGCGTTTCCAACGCCTCGCCAAAGGTCAGATGGAAGCGAAGCTTGGAATAAAATACCTCCTCCGGGTTGCTTACGTTGATCTTGAACTCGACGGTATTGCCGTTTGAGAGATCTCTGCCATCGGAGGCAAGCACACCTTTGATGCTGCCGCTCTTGGCATGATCATCGCGGAAAAAGCGCCATTCGCCGTTCAAGCTGATAATTTGCATATCGGTATCTCCTTGCGAGGGTGGATTTTGATCGGGATTCGGCTGCTCGTCGCGGCAGGCAACGAGCGCGCTGCAGCTCATCCAAAGCGCCAGCAGCAAGCAAATCATTCGAAGTAAGGATCCGCTTTTCATGTTGCATCCCCCTTGTTGCTTTTTTTACGGTGCAGCACCACGGCTGCAACGCCGCCGATCAGCGCAACGCCTGCGGCGACAAGTGCTGCGATCAGCCCCGGGCGTCCGCCACCGGAGGCAGGCGGCAGGTCGATCGCCTCTATTACCGTCACGCCAAAGGCGCCCGACACCTTGCCGTCGGCAGCTGTAATGCGGATCTCGGTATCAATGACCTTAAGCTCGCCGTCATGCTCGACAACGTAGTCGGACGGCGACAGGATCGCCTCGGAGCCGTCGCTGTAGCGAACGCCGACAACCAGTCCTGCAAGATCCAGTCGATCCCCCGCCTCATACAGCGTGCGGGAGGGCGGCTTGACAAACATCTGCTCGGGCGTGGGGACCATGGTATCAAAGCCAAGCGCGGTGATCCACGCACCCTGTCCGCCCACATCGGTGCTGTACACCTTGATGTACACGTAGCGCTCCTCGCTGCTCATGGAGGAAACGGTAAAGGCGTAGTCTGCCTCCTTTGCGCTCCAGTCGCCGTCAACGTCGGCACGTGTCCAGACGACGTCGTCCATGGTGGACAGCGTAATGGCTTGCGTGGTATAATAGATCTGCAAGCGCGGCTTGCCCGCTGACAGCACGCCATTCCACGTACCGTTTGCATCGGTATAGCCGGTCACCATCTGCAGCAGGATGCGCGCGTTATAACCACCCGGCACCTTGAGCTTATAGATGGAATAGGCATTGGCGCCGAAATCGCGGAAGGTCACACCGTCCCACGAGACGACCTTGGTTGCGCCGTCGCGCGTACCCTTGTCATGATACCACACCAGCGGCGGCGTTGCGGCATCATCCCCCTGCGACGTGATATCGGTATCAATCGCGCCCGACGGGGTGAGTACAATTTCCGTCATGTCATCGGGAACGGTGATCTTACAGCTTGCGGTAAAGCCGCCATCCTGCGTCGTCGCCGTCACGGTTGCCTCACCCGGACCCATAGCGCGAACGACGCCGCGCTCCACAACTGCCACGGTGGGATCGGACGAGCTCCAGAGGATCCCGCGCTGCGTCGCACCTGCGGGAGAGAGCGTTGCCTTGAGCGTTGCCGTTTTTCCGAAGGCGACAGTCAGCGCGCTGTGATTCAACGCCACATCCTCGACTGCCTGATGCTTGGACACGATGCGATCAAACGTAATGGCATCGATCCATGCACCGTCATTGCCGCCCGCCAGGCCGTGGTACTGCGAGGCATTGGAAACAAAGCGCAGGCAGGCATAGATCGTGCGTGCGGGATGGGCATCGCCCTTATCCGCCAGCGTATAACTATAGGTATAGGTATCCAAGGAGGTGTCCTCCTCGGGTGAGATGCGTGTCCAGCCGCTAACGTTTCCGTTGAAGCCTGCGGCGGGCGCACGCTCGGTGACGTACCACTCGGTCTTGGGCTGCGAGGAGTACTGATGCACGCCGCCGTTTCCGACGTCCGTCCAATTTTTGAAATCAACCGTTACCGCAACACCGTCGGTCGCGGGAAGATCAATGCGATAGACCAAGTACTGCCCGACGCCAAGGTCGTACAGCGCGTAAGCATCCACCCAGCGCCCCGTTTCGATCATGGCAGCGGTCGCCGCGTGTGTCTTTTTCAGTTCCTCCGTCACGCTCATATATTCGGCAAGATCGATCACAGGCCCCGTCGGCTGCTCCTCCGGCTCGGGCGTACCGCCGCCCTGCCCGTCGCTCTCGCCCGTGGCAAAGGTGATCCGCTCAACCCATGCGCCGTCGTTCCAGCCCGCCTTGCCGCTATGCGCGGCATCATTATCCGAGAATTTCATACAGGCAAATATCGTCCTTTCCGTGCTCTTCGCCTCGCTCAGCGTATAGGTGTACGTATACGTTTTGAGCGAAATGCTCTCGTTGGCTGCAATCTCTGTCCAGCCTGCCGTATTGCCGCCAAACGCGCTGCCGGGATCGGTATCGGTCACGTACCACCGCGTTTTGGGCGCAGAAGAATATTGGTGCACGCCGCCGTTGCCGACGCCCGTCCAATTTTTGAAGTCAACCGTTGCCGACGCAGCTTCACCTGCCGGTACCTTGATGCGGTACAGCAGATATGCACCCGCGCCGACATCAAATAAGGAGTAGCCTCCATGCCATGCAGCCACGTGACATTGCTCGCTGACCGTGCTTTTCCGATTGGTCACAAAATCGTCCGTCACGCTCGTTCTCGCCGTCAGATCGACGCCGCTTTGTGCCGCCATGACAGGCAAACAGCCGATCCCAAGGCAAAGCAAAAGCAGAACGGCGATCAACCGTTTTCCATGATGAACACTTGGTTTTCTCATACGCAAGTCCTCTCTTTTCAGCAAAGGCTCCGCGTGGGAGCTTCTATGAATTTATCATACCATACTTTCTTATTACTGTCAATGAAATTATCTGTTTTTTGCAACAAATCCTTGTCGCGCTCATCGTTTTCTGCCCGGTATTTTTAATTTAAACATTGACAAACGCTGCGGCTTATGGTAGGATATAGTTAACAAAAAATATTTCGGAGGACTCTCATGAAACTCACACTTCGCCTGCTCGCCGCACTGCTGGCTGCCTTGCTGCTTGCGACCGCCTGCATCAGCTGCACACCACCTGCGGACGATGAGCCCAATGACACGCCCACGCCGGGCGATATCGACAATACAGAAAAGGAGGATCCTTATATGAACGTGCCAAAGATCGATCTGGCGACGCTACGCCAAACCGGAATCGACAGCCAGCGCTGGCTCAGCGTTCCGCTCTCGCGTGTCGTAATCAACCCCTTCCAATTCAACAGCCATGAAACGACCACACATTCCCAATACTCCGATCGCCCCACGATTCCGCTCAATATCGGCTACCTCGACCCCTACGCCACTGACGGCACGGGCAGATGGCTGGAGGATCTGCTGACCGTTTATGAGGACAGCAACGGCGAGGGCAGCGCAGAGCTGCAATACGAGGCAGAGCTGTGGGATTCCGGCGCCTGGACGGTCAGCGGCAACGGGCACGTTGACTTCTCCGCCGAGGACGGCGAGCTGGTCATGACTGTTCTTCCCGGTGCGAGTGAGCCCTGGCAGTATGCCGCGCAGCCCATCTCGCTGGATCTTGATGCCAACCCTATCTTGACCATCACCGTGGACAGCTGCGAGGGCACCTGGGCGCTCAAGGTCTGCGAGAACGGCAAGGTGGATGAGGTCATTGTCAGCGACACCTCAAAAACAGGAACCTACACCTATGACCTTGCGGCGGCGCTCAAGCGCGGCGGTAAATTTGAAGGTGTGATCAAGCTCTTCTCCATCGGGTACGACAAGGAGCTCGTCGTCAGCCGTATGGACATCAAAACGGTCAGCGGTGTGCGCGTCGAGGCCACGGAATATACCACCGCATGGACACCTATGGCGCTGGAATTTGATGCCACCTATCCCGGCGGTCTGCAGCTTTCCGGCTTTGACACCTTTGCCGACGAGGATACCGTGCTGCGCGCCATCACCGCAAAGCAAAGCGGTGCCTACACACTGGTAGGCGCGGTTGCAGGTAAGGCATCCTATGCCGACAACACCATTACCGTACGCTGCGGCGGTTACACCTACGCCATTTCGTGGGATAACTCCGCCATCAAGCCTGTTTTCTATGACGAGATCACAGCCGCTCTTGCCAATGTCAGCGGCAGCGCCTCGCCCAACGGCGCGACCTTCTTTGCACTTTGTGTGGAGTCTGCCAATGCAGGCGACACGCTGACCGTTGCCGTGACCGTAAAATCCGATGCGACCACAGCCAAAGACTGTGCCGCCGACGCTGCAGCAGCGCTGGCGACCCCCGATGCGGCAGCCACCGCTCGCGCTACGTGGGAGACCTACTGGCAAAAATATCTGCAGCGTGTTCCGCGCCCCGAGCGATTTGCACTTGAGGTCGTTGACACCAAGGGTGTCAGCCCCAAGGATATCGAGCAAATGTACTACATCGCATGGATCTTCCTGGGACAGAATACGCTGCCCGAAAATCCCGAGATCGACTATCCGTATCCGCAGGTTTGCTGCGGCAAGCCCTCCATGTGGGGCTACGGCGACACCAAGTCCGCTTACAGCGCCTCCTGGGAAAGCTTTTTCGGCATTCAACTGCTTGGCTACGTCCTGCCCGACGTGGCATGGGGCTCGCTTGAGGGCTTGATGAGCCTGGTCGAGGCGGACGGCATGCTGGGCGGCGAGAGCCTGCCCTCCGAAAAGGCGCACTCCGCCTGGCTGCTCTACGAGCTGACCGGTGATAAGGATCGCCTTGCGGGAATGTACGACGCCATCGGCAGATACCTCGACTGGCGTATTGAAAATCCCCGTTGGATCTATCTGGAGCACAACAACATCACCTCCGCCGATGCCGATTTCGTGACCTCGGCGCTGATCGACATCGAGTATATGCAAAAGATCAGTGACGTCCTCGGGAAGGCAGACCAGGTCGAGGTGTGGAAGCAAAAGCACGCCGCTCTGCTTAAGAACTATTACAAGTGGAATTTCGATGAGCAGGGCAACGTCTACCAGTACTGCGATAAGATCAGCTTCGCCCGCACCAGCGGCTGCGCCATCTGGACGACCAAGGGCCTTCTGATCGACGGTCTGGACGATCAGCACAAGAGCTGGCTGATGAAGCGACTGCACACCGAGTATAGCCGCACCGGCTCCTTTGCCGGCTTCACCGGTGTCAAATATCCCGAGATCTCTCATACCATTCTTGGCTTGAACAAGGTCGGCGAAAACACCATCGCACGCACGATGGCAGAGATCAGCGCACGCGATATTATTCGCGTCGGTATGCTTTCGGAAAACTACACCAACTATCCCGATCCCACGCCCACGGGTGTTCGTCCCGCCATGTTCGGCTGCGCCATGATGATCGACAGCGTATTGATGATGAACGGCTTTGATTATCAGAACGCGCGCGCTATTGATCTTGGCGGCACAGGCAGCGTTTCCAACGTCACCATTCGCGGCGAGATCAAATCGTTCACGCTGTCCGAATGATCGGCAACAGCCCCATAGCAACGCACCGCATCACAGCCGGGAGAGCACCCTCTCCCGGCTGCTCCGGCGCAAGCAGGCACCCGGCTATATCCCCGCGCTGAAAATGTAACGATTGGCTTGACAAACCAACCAAAATGTGCTACAATAGTTAGCGTCAAACGCGACGGGCAATATCGATCCCGCCGATGAACCGCGAAACGGTCATAAATTGAATATTCGATGAAATCTGCCACACGGCAGTTCATATACGGAGGGTTATCGAAGCGGTCATAACGAGGCGGTCTTGAAAACCCGCGCGTAACTGTTCCTTTTGTTCCCTCAAAATCCTTGTAATATCAAGGACTTTCGGCATTTTCCATCATACAAAAATTTCATAGTTCTCTCGCG
>JAFTME010000152.1 GCA_017452545.1 Clostridia bacterium
ACAAGCAGCTTGGAGCCAAGACGTCCAACAGTCAACGCCGCCGTATTCATCGCAAGACGACCGTATTTGCCCTGCCCCGCGTAAGCGCGCACTTTGGTTCCGATCCGTCCGAAAAACGCACCGATCTTGCGCGCGACTGCCTTCAGTTGAGTTTCGACAGACACTTCCCCACCTCCTTATCCGAACTCATATAAAATAGTATACCATATTTTGCTGTAAAATAAAAGCCCTGTAAAAAAATTTTCTCGTCAAAAGCAAAAAAATGGCACATCCTCTTGCACCGCGCACGGAAATATGCTATAATATTCCATATTCCACCGATCTCCGAGGTGTTTTTATGAAAGGCTTTCAAATCGCTCTTCTCATCATCGGCATCGTGCTGCTTCTGCTTGGCATTGCTTACCTCTTGTGCTATCGCTTGGTCAAAAAGTTGTTTACCTCTGCCTTCGGTCGTATCAGCGCGGATGCCATGAAGAAAAACGCCGAAGATTTTGACCGAAAAATGAGCCAAGGCCCTCTTGCACACCGCCACCCTATGATCCTTGAGGGAAGACGCTGGATCGCAGACTTTCCCATCGAGGAGGTCAGCACCCGCTCCCACGACGGTCTCAGGCTCGTTGCATCGCTCTTTGAGCGCCCGGAGGACGACAGCGCCGCAAAGGACCTGCCCGCCTACGGCAAAACGCTCATTCTCTTCCATGGCTATCACAGCAGCGCGCCGCACGACTTCAGCTGCGCCTGCTCTTACTACTACAGTATCGGCTTTCGGCTGCTGCTGGTCGATCAGCGTGCCCACGGACGAAGCGAGGGCGACCGTCTGACCTTCGGTGCCAAGGAGCAGCTTGACGTGCTGTCCTGGTGTCGCTGGACCAACGAGCGCTACGGCAGCGACCGCGACATTGTGATCACAGGCATCTCTATGGGCGCGACGACCGTCCTGCTCGCAGCCTCTCACCCAGAGCTGCCGAGCAACGTCATCGGTGTCATCGGGGATTGCGGCTACGCCGATGCCGAAAGCGAGCTCTCCCACGTTGTCCGTGACTTCATGCACCTGCCGACCTTCCCGCTGATGAACATTCTCCGCCATATGTGCCGCCGTCGCGCAGGCTTTGATCTTTCCGAATGCTCTGCCGAGCGTGCGCTGGCAAGCATCCGTATCCCTGCCTTTTTCATCCACGGCGAGGACGATGATTTCGTTCCTCCGGAGCACACCCGCCGCAACGCCGCAGCCTGTGCCTCGCGCCATAGCGAGCATTTTGTCAAGGGCGCAGGACACGGCCTGAGCTATCTCGTCGATCCTCCCCACACCCAGCAGCTGCTCCGTGAATTTATTGAATCTCTGTAATCCACTCAAAATAAAAGCAAGGAGGCTTATACCATGGCAAGACTGAATATGCGCTTTCCCGGCGGTCGTGACCGCGCCCTGACACTCAGCTACGACGACGGCGTCCAGACAGACGTTCGCCTGATCGACATTATGAAGCAGCACGGACTCAAGGGAACCTTTAATCTCAACAGCGATATGTTTGCTCCCGAGGGCACCGTCTACCCGGCAGGACAGGCACAGCGCCGCATGTCCTACAGCGAAACGATGGCGTGCTTTGCAGACTCCGGTATGGAGGTCGCCGTGCATGGCGCCGATCACCCCTTTTGGGAGGAGCTGCCGCAAAGCGTCTGCGTCCGTGACATCATCCGTGACCGCGAGCAGCTGGAGACCATGTTCTCCACCATCATCCGCGGCGCGGCATACCCCTTCGGCACCTATTCCGACGCCACCGTTGAAGCGCTTCGCGCCTGTGGCATCGCCTACTGCCGTACCGTCGTATCCACCGGCAATTTCGCTCTTCCGACCGATTTTCTGCGCTGGCATCCGACCTGCCACCACAACGATAACCGTCTGATGAGCCTTGCAAAAAGCTTTGTCGAAGCCCCAAAGCAGCAAAAAAAGGCCATGCTCTTCTATCTCTGGGGACACAGCTACGAGTTTGACGGACTGAATAACTGGAACGTCATCGAGGAGTTCGCACAGTATATCGGCGGCAAGGATCATATCTGGTATGCCACCAACATTGAAATCATCGATTACATCAACGCCTACCGCAGCCTATGCTTCTCCGCCGACGGCACGCGCATCTATAATCCCACGCTGATCGAGGTGTGGTTTGCAGAAAAGGGCAAGCTCTTCTCCGTCGCCCCCGGACAAACGATCACCATCGCATAACCGCATAACGAAAAAGCACTGCTTTCATTTAAAAGCAGTGCTTTTTTATGTTACCAGATCGCGCGATACAGCTCCATGACCTCTTTTTTGGTCGGTACACGGGGATTGGTCTCGGTGCAGCCGTCCAGCAGTGCAGCCTCCGCCATCTCTTCGATCGCAGCAAAATACTCGCCCTCGCTGACCACGCCCAGTCCCGATACGTTGGACGGGATTCCCATCTCGTGATTCATAAACTGGAGATACGCCACAAATGCGCGAATGGTCGTTACCTCGTTGAGGTTGCTGACACCGATAATTCTCGCCATGTTGCAATATTTCTGCACGCAGGGGTCGTAGGTACGGCTGCTGCGGCTGAGCTTATCAATGCGGCTGTTGTACTCAATGATGTGCGGCAGCACGATCGCGTTGGCACGTCCGTGAGGAATATGGAACTTTGCCCCCAGCTGATGCGCCATGCCGTGCGCCAGACCCAGAGATGCAGAGTTAAAGGCAAGTCCCGCAAGACAGGAAGCAATGTGCATTTTGCGGCGCGCGTGCGTGTCGTTGTTGTCGGAATACGAGCGCAGCAAAAACTGCCCGCAGATCTCAACGCTCTTCTCCGCCAGTGCGCCGGAGAATTCGTTGTTATTGATGCTGACGTAAGCCTCGATGGCGTGCGTCATGACGTCCATACCCGTATCAGCAGTGATCGACGCGGGCACGCTTTTGACCAGCTCCTCGTCAAGGATGGCCTCATCGGGCAACATATCCTCCGAGGAAAGCGGGTATTTGCGATGCTCCACGGGATCGGTGATCACGGCAAACGAGGTGACCTCGCTACCCGTACCGCTCGTCGTGGGAATGGCAAACAGCTTTACTTTGTAATCGGGCTCCATCTCAGAGGCGAATTTACGCACACCCTTGGCAAGGTCAATGGCAGAGCCACCGCCCAACGCTAAAATATAGTCGGGACGGAACTCAAACAAACGTCTGACACCGCCAATGATCTTATCAATGGGAGGATCGGGTACAACGTCCTGAAAGACATCATACGTAACTTGCGTCCGCTTGAGCCGCTCGGTCACCTGATGGATCAGCCCGGAGGAAACGACGAACGGATCGGCAACGATCAGCACGCGCTCGTTGGTAAAATCCAGCAGTCGGTCAAGAGCCCCCTGCCCAAAGTTAATTTTTGTTTTGACTTCAAAGGTTTTCATGCTTGACTTCCTTTCAAGTAAACCAATCGGTAAGATTACTGCTCGTTCTCCCAGTTGTGGAAGATATTGATGACGTCGTCATTCTCTTCCAGATGCTCAAGCAAGAGTCCCATGTGCTTGATGTCATCCTCACTCTCCAGCGTTACGTAGGTGGAGGGCAGCTTGGTCTGCTCTGCAGAAGCGATGGTATAGCCCGCAGCCTCCAACGTTTCCTTGATCGCATAAACGTCGTCGCTCTCGCAGGTGATCTCAAATACGCCCTCGTCGGCAGACAGATCCTCTGCACCGGCATCCAGTGCCGTCATCATCAGCTCGTCCTCATCGATCTCGCCGTCCTCGTCCTCGATAATGATCAAGCCCTTGGGCTCGAACAGATAGCCGACGCAGCCGGTCTGACCCATGTTACCGCCGAATTTATCAAAATAATGACGAACCTCACCCGCAGTACGGTTGCGGTTGTCGGTGGTTGCCTCTACGATAACGGCAACGCCCGCAGGACCGTAGCCCTCGTAAACGACCTCCTCGTAGTTGACGTCGGTCGCACCCAGCGCCTTTTTGATGCAGCGCTCGATGTTATCGTTGGGAACGTTGTTGGATTTCGCCTTTGCGATCAGATCGCGCAGCTTGGAGTTGACGTTGGGGTCGCCGCCGCCTGCCTTAACGGCAATGGTGATCTCCTTACCGATCTTGGTAAAAATTTTCGCCTTTTGCGCGTCGGTCTTTTCCTTCTTGTGCTTAATATTCGCCCATTTGCTATGTCCGGACATGATAATACCTCGTTCTATATTTTTCTAATTTTAATTAAATCTGTTCAATTCTGCGCAAGCAGATCAGATTAAACGCGTTGCCAAGAACCGTACGCGTTGCTGCCGTCAGGCTGACGCGGAAGGCACGGGTTGCCTCGTCCTCCGCAGAAAGAATGGCGCAATCGTGATAGAAGCGGTTGAACGCCGCTGCCACGTCAAGAATATAACGGGTGATAACGGAGGGCTCGTACTCACGGATGGCAGCCTCAACGCACTCACCGAAGCGAGAGAGCGTCTTGAGCAGCTCGCTCTCCTGTGCGTTCATGCTCACGCCCTCGGGTGCACCGTCGGCACAAATGCCGGCAGCGGCAGCCTTATTCATGATGGAGCAGGTTCTCGCATAGGTGTACTGAACGTAAGGACCGGTGTTGCCGTCGTAGCTCAGCGCATCCTCCATGTTGAAGTTGATATCCTTGATGCGGTTGTTGGACAGATAGTAGAATACGATCGCACCAACACCGACCGCTTCGGCAGCCTCGTCCTTGTTGGGCAGATCGGGGTTCTTTTCATCCATGATCTGGCGAACCTTATCGATCGCAGCCGCAAACAGATCGCGCAACAGCACGACGTTACCCGTTCTGGTTGCCAACTTGGCGCCGTTGATGCTGACCATACCGTACGGCACATGAACCAGCTGATCGTACCAATCGTAGCCCATCAGCTCCACGACCTTGAACCACTGTGCAAAATGCAGACTCTGCTGCGCAGCGGTGACGTAGATAGCCTTATCAAAATTATATTCGTTCTTACGGTAAACAGCTGCGGCAATGTCACGAGTAGGATACAATGTTGAGCCATCGCGTTTGAGGATCAAACAGGGCGGCATACCGTATTCCTCCAGATCAACGATGCTTGCACCGTCGCTGATCTTCATCAGCTGCATATCGCGCAGCTTCTGTACCTGCGCAGGCATCTTATCCGTATAAAAGCTCTCGCCCTTATAGGAATCAAAGGAAATATCCAACTGCTTGTAGGTTTTCTCGTACTCCTCCAGGCTGATGGCGATAAACCACTTCCAAAGAGCAAGATTTTCTTCGTCACCCAACTCCAGCTTATGGAATTCGGCTCTGGACTCGTCTGCCAAAGCAGGATTAGGAGCGATGCCCTCTGCCTCATTGCCTGAGATCGCGTTATTGATCTTAACGTAAAGCTCGACCAGAGCGTCCACTCCGCCCTCTTCAATCTGTTCACGGCTGCCCCACTTGCGATATGCCACGATCAGCTTACCGAACTGAGTTCCCCAGTCACCGAGATAGTTGATACCAACGCACTTGTATCCGGCAAACTCATGCAGCTTTTTGAGAGAATGACCAATGACCGTAGTACCGAGATGACCGATGTGGAAGGGCTTTGCAACGTTAGGCGAGGAATAATCCAGCACCACCGTTTTGCCCTCGCCGAAGGTCGGCGCACCGTACTTTTCACCCTTTTCAAGGATTTCGGGCAGGACGTCAGCAGTCAGATAAGAGCCCTCCAGCTTCATATTCAGATAGCCGTTCATATTTTCCGCGCTGCTCACGCAATCGCAAGCAGAAGCAACACGCTCCGCAAGCATGGTTGCGATCTGCACAGGCGAGCGGCGCATGACCTTGCTCAGTCTGAAGCAAGGGAACGCCAGGTCGCCCATTGCGACGTCGGGCGGATATTCAAGCCAACCGGCGATGTCCGCCTCGGTCAGCGCTGCCTCGGGGCACGCCTCAAGCACACCCGCAAGAATGACTTTTGCAATATTGGATTTTATTTTCAGCACTTCGGTAACTCTCCGTTTCTGCACATATTTTATCGGTCTTTAACTGATATATTATACTACATTTTCTTCTGCGTTGCAAGTGGAAAATGAAGAAAACGCAACTTTTTTCAAAAAAGAAGCCATATTTGGCATCATTCCTCGATCGGAATACAAAAATCTGCCGTTTCCGCACGTAAAAAGCGCAGCAGCGCCTCGCGCGACAAAAGCAGCTGAATGCCCTTGCAGCCCCCGCTGACCGTGATCCGATCAAAATCAAGAGCCCCACAGTAAAAGTACGTCGGGAACCTTTTCTTCATGCCAACGGGCGAGCAGCCGCCGCGAACGTAGCCCGTCAGGGCAAGCAGATCCTTGACGTGAACCATCTCGATGCGCTTATTCCCCGTCAGAGCAGCGGCACGCTTGAGATCGACCTCCCGATGCACGGGAAGGCAAAAAACGAGCGGTCCCGTCTTATCTCCCGTCGCCACCAGCGTTTTGAACATCTGCTCGAACGGAAGCCCGACCTGCTCGGCAATGTGAATACCGGACAGATCGTTTTCGTCCACAACGTAGGTCAGCGGCTCGTATGCAATTTTCGCCGCGTCAAGCTGACGCATGGCGTTGGTTTTTATTGGCTTAGACATCATATAACCTCAAATTCAAATGCTCCATCGCTCATCAATCATCTCCCGCGCGGCATCTCTTTGCACGGCAGTGATCTCAATCCCTCCGAGAATACGAGCGATCTCCTCTACGCGCCCCTCGTCGTCCAGCACCCGCACCTCGGTCTCCATCCGCCCCCCAACCTCCTGCTTGGAGATCAGCGCGTGGGTGTCCGCCAGTGAGGCGATCTGCGCCGAATGGGTAATACAGATGACCTGCACCGTCTGCGCCATCTGGCGCAAGCGGATACCGACCTTGCGTGAGGTCTTGCCCGAAATTCCCGTGTCGATCTCGTCGAACACAACGCAGCCAACACCGTCACGATCGTTCAGAACGCTCTTGATCGCCAGCATCAGGCGCGAAAGCTCGCCGCCCGACGCGATCTTGATCATCGGCATCAGCTCCTGCCCGGGGTTGGTCGCAATTAAAAATTCCACGTCATCGCAGCCGCTCGGCGTGAAATCCGACGTCGGGCGAATGGATACGGCAAAGCGCACCTTGGGCATATCCAAAAAGGCAAGCTCCTCGCGAATGCGCTCGGTGATCTGTGCCGCGACCTCGCCTCTGCGCTCTGTCAGCACGGCAGCCAGGGCACGGCAGCGCGCCACAAGCCGATCTCGCTCGTGTGCCAGCGCTTCACAGCGATCCTGTGCCGTTTCCAGTGCATCCAGCTCGACCTTGGCCTTGTCACGGAAGGCAAGGACCTCCTCCACCGTCGCACCGTATTTTTTCTTCAAACGGGAAATGCTTTCCAGACGTCCCTCAAGCGCATCCAGCCTTGCGGTCGGATCGTCAACGTCCTCGTCAAGCCACCCTTCCACCGTGTCCGCAATATCACGAACCTCGTACATCATGCCGTCCAGCTGGTCGGAAAGCTGCTGCGCCTCGGGGATCACGGCAGCAAGCTGACGCAGCGCCTGGCTGCTTCTCCCCAACAAATATGCCACCGATCCGTTTTTCTCGCGGCTGTCCAGCGCCGTCACCACCAGCGAAACGTTCTTCTTGATCTTCTCCAGATTTTGCAGTCGCTCACGTTGCCGCAGCAACGCCTCCTCCTCACCGCTCTTGAGCTTGACCGCCTCAATATCGCGGATCTGATAGGTCAGCATTTCGCGCAACCGTTCTTTTTCGGCATCGCTGCGCGTCAGCTGCTCCAGCTCCTGCCTGCAGGCAGTCAGCGCGCGGTAAGCCTCCTCGTATTCCTTCAACGGAGCAGAAATATTGTCCATTGCATCCAGCAGCTGCAGATGCGAGGACTTTTGAAGCAAGCGCTGATTGTCGTTTTGACCGTGGATGTTGAGCAGCAGCTTGCCGACCTCTTTCACAACGGACGCCGAGGCAGGTCTGCCGCCAATGCGCAGCGTGCTTTTGCCGTCACTTTGTACCGCTCTCGTCAGCATCAACGTGCCATCCTGCTCGTCGGGAGCAAAGCCAAGCTCCTCCAGCGTGCGACGCACCTCATCGCTCAGATCGCAAAACATACCGCTGACATACGCACGACTCTCGCCGGCGCGGATCAGCTCCTTGGTAAATTTTCCACCCAGCAACAGATTAACGCTGTCAATCAGAATTGATTTACCCGCGCCGGTCTCACCGGTCAGCACGGTAAAGCCGTCCGTCAGATCAATGTCCATACACTTGATGACGGCAATATTTTCAATATGTAACGTTGCCAGCACCGGTAATCCCTCCCTGCTACGAAATTATTTTCCCTCGATCTGAATGTTGGATGCCAACAGTCGGGCATCCTCCTCGTTTCGTGTGACCACGATAATGGTATCATCCCCCGCAACACTTCCCAGCATCAGCGAATGATAGGTCTGATCCAACAGCAGCGCCACTGCCGATGCCATGCCGGGCGTCGTTTTGACGACCACGTTATTCATTGCATAATTGATCTCGGTTATGGACTGCACGTACGCCTTGCGGTATGCCGAGCCTTCCCCTACGTTCTCGGCGCCGTCCTCGATGCGCGGTAGCACGTAACGGTAGCTTCCGTTCTCGGTCAGCACCTTGACCAGCTTCAGCGCGCGAATATCACGCGAAACGGTTGCCTGCGTCACATCGTAGCCGCTCTGGCGCAAGCGCTCGATCAGCTCGTCCTGCGTATCGATCTCATGGGAAGCGACCAACTCAAGAATTTTTTCCTGACGACTCTTTTTCATGGTAATTATGCCTCTCCTTATCTTTGTTTATCCGATCGTGTATGTATATCGTTATTCCCTGCTCATTTTCGCTCGCAGCTTGCGGTAGAAGCTGTACTTTTTCAAGCGGATCAGCTGTGTCACCATCGAAGAGCGGGTAATGCGGGCAACGTGACCGCGGTAAAGCTCGTAATTGATGCGTCCATCCACCGTAACGTACAGCATTTTTTCTCTCATGCTGACATTTCGCACCTCGAGAACCGCACTATCGGGAAAGATCAGCGGTCTTGCCGCCAGCGAGTGCGGCGAGATGGGCGTAACGCATAGACAGTTAACGCGGGGATCGGCGATCGCACCGCCCGCCGACATCGAATAGGCCGTCGAGCCTGTGGGTGTCGCAACGATCAATCCGTCTGCGCGGTAGGTCGATATGATCTCCCCGCCCTCCGAGAGCTCCAGCTCCACGATACGGGCAATGCCTGAGCCGTTGGTCACCGCAACCTCGTTGAGCGCAAAGGAAGAAATACGGATCTTGGGATTTTCGGCATTTTCATCCGCGATCTCAAGGCTGAGCATGGAGCGCTGCTCAATGCTGTACTCACCGTTAAACAGCTGTTCCAACAGATCGAGCTCGTCCATCTCCAGTTCTGCCATGTAGCCGAGATGCCCCAGATTGATGCCCAGAATGGGGATCTGCCGCATTGCAGCACGGCGGGACGCCTCAAGAATCGTGCCGTCGCCCCCCAACACGATCAGCAGCTCCGCTTCGGAATATAACACATCCTGCGGCACGTAGCTGATCTCGGTTCTTCCGCGCGCAAAGCGGTGGCGCAATATTTTTTCTTTATTGTACGAAGCGGTCATGACCTCGCAGCCGAACTGCTTCAGCTTCTGTGCAACGGTCAGCGCCGCCGTCACCTTGTCTGCAATATTAAAATTTGTAATCAATGCAATTTTCTTCAAATTCTCACGTCCTTCCCGTGCGTTGCACGCCGTCGGCACCACGCACCGTGCTATTATATGCGAATTTCACGCAGCAATGTCGCCGCATCGCGCCCTCGTGCGCTGTCCTTACAAAAATGAACCAGATACTCCACGTTGCCGTCGCCGCCCTCAATGGGAGAGCGTATCAGCCCGACAGAAAACAGCCCCACCGTCTCGGCACAACGCAGCACGGCAGTGATGCAGTCTTTGCGTGCCGCCGCATCGCGTACGATCCCGCCCTTGCCAATCTTGGAACGCCCCACCTCAAATTGGGGCTTGATCAGCGTAATGGCATCACCGTCCGATGCAAGCAGCTGCGCGATCGCAGGCAAAATAAACGTCTGCGAAATGAAGGAAACGTCCATCACAATAATGTCCGCCCCACGCGCAGGAAAGCTGCCGCCCAGCATCTCGGCGCACAAATATCTTGCGTTGCAGTTTTCTATGTTGATCACGCGCGCATCTTTGCGCAGCGCCGCAGCAAGCTGTCCTGAGCCGGAGTCCACGGCAAATACACAAGCAGCACCACGCTGCAGCAGACAGTCGGTAAAGCCCCCCGTGGAGGCGCCGATGTCCAGCCCGACGCGGCCGCTGCAATCCACGGCAAAGGCGTCAAGCGCACCGTCCAGCTTCAGACCTCCCCGCCCCACAAACGGCAGCAGATCCACGATTTCCAGCCGATGCTCAACCGTCTCGTCCACGTCCGTATGAGCGCGCAAAAGCTTGCAGCCGTCCAGTAG
Source organism: Clostridia bacterium (assembly GCA_017452545.1). Lineage (GTDB taxonomy): Bacteria > Bacillota > Clostridia > Oscillospirales > CAG-272 > SIG644. The sequence goes on from JAFTME010000152.1 coordinate 10,484, forward strand.
CACACAGCCGTCCTCAATCAGACGCTGCGCACGCGTGCGGCTGGCAACACCGCCGTGCTGCACCAGATATACGTCTGCTCTCACATCCAGCGTCCTTTCTCAAAACCAAGGAGTCAACAGCAACAGCATAGGAACAACCAATCCCACGCCCGCGCCGGCAAGCACCTGCAGCGGCGTATGCCCAACCAACTCCTTGAACTTTTTCCAATCCTCACTCACAAGTCCCTTTTTGGGATCAAAGAAATCCTCAACCAATCGGTTGAGCAGCTTTGCCTGCTCGCCCGTTTCTCTGCGCACGCCCATCGCGTCGATCATAACGACCATGGCAAAAAAGAAGGCGATCGCAAATTCAAACGAGCCAAAGCCATAGGAAATAGTGGCGGCCGTTGTCAGCGCAACGACGCAAGCCGTGTGCGAGCTCGGCATACCGCCCGTGGCAAACAACAGCGCCACAAGACTGAACTTTCGCTCCTTGAACATTCCCGTCAGCACCTTAAGGGTCTGTGCCAAAAGCCAACCGATCCCGGCGCTCATAAAACAATAATTCCGAAACATGTCTGCAAAAACAGGCAAAATAGACCTCCGTTGCCGCAAAAAGCGACGTCAATGATTTCGTTCCTTGAGATAGCGTGCCAGGTCCTGCAGCCGCTCGCTGCACGGATAAGGCGCAATGGCAGCCACGGCATCCTCGGTCAGCGCGGCGGCACGCGCCAGCGCCTCTTGCACCGAATAATAGTTCAAAAACGTATTTTTCTGCTCGGCGGCATCCTTGCCGAGCGTTTTTCCGAGCAGCGCAGGATCTGCGCTCACGTCCAGCACGTCGTCCACGATCTGAAACGCCAGTCCAACACCCTCAGCATAGCGCGTCAATGCCTCAAACAGCGCAGCATCCTTCTCCTGCGTCTTGCCCGCCGCCGTCGCACCGAGCAGAAGCGCGGCACGGAACAGCGCCCCCGTCTTTTTTCGATGCAACGTGCAAAGCTGCTCCTGCGGCAGCGTTTTCTTTTCATTTTCCAGGTCGATCAGTTGTCCGCCAACCATGCCGCAGCTTCCCGCCGCGGACGAAAGAATACCGACCGCCTGCAACCGCAGCTCCGCGGAAAGATGTGCGTCGGCTGCGATCACGCCAAAGGCGTCGGTCAAAAGACCGTCCCCCGCCAGCATTGCGATCGCCTCACCGTAAACCTTGTGGTTGGTGGGCTTGCCGCGGCGCAGATCATAGTTGTCCATGCAAGGCAGATCGTCATGAATCAGTGAATAGGTGTGGATCATTTCCACCGCGCACGCCAGCGGCAGCGCAGCCGCCTTCTCACCGCCAAGCATACGGCAAACCTCCAGCACAAGCGCCGGACGGATGCGTTTTCCTCCCGCCATCAGGCTGTATTGCTCCGAGGCGTGCAGCGTTTGCAGCAGCGGATTGTTCTCAAGCTCCGCAAGTGTACAAGCAAGCGAAGGGAGCGCCGCCAAGGCGCGCTGCGTCATATCCGCATACGAGCGCAGCATTGCCTCCACGGCAGTCTTATCATATCCGGCAACACAATCAACCATCGCTTCTCTCCCCCTCGTCAAACGCGACCAATCGCGCCGTCGTTCCGTCGGGAGAGATCTGCAGCAGCTTGACCTTTTGCTCGGCGCTGTCCAGCTGACCGTTGCAGTCGCGCACCAGCGCCACGCCCTCCTCATATAGCTTCATCAGCTCGTCCAGCGGCACGCTGTCCTTTTCCAGCAGCGCAATGATCTCATCCAAACGCGTCAGCGCCTGCTCAAACGTTTTCTTTTTCTTAGCCTCCGCCATGTCAAGCCTCCTCTTTATTTTGCTTTTTTTCCGTTCTCGTGCGTTCCACACACGCATCAGCCGTACCGTCCGCAAAGTGCAACGTCACACGCTGCCCTGCTTCCAGCTGCCCGACACCCGTGACGGTATCGCCCATCCCGTCGGTCACCATTGCATAGCCCCGCGTCAGCACTGACAGAGGATTGAGCCCCTCCAGCCGCGCCGTCGCACGGACGAATGACGCCCGCTTTTGCGCAAGCCCTTGCCCCACCAAATGGGCAAGACGCTCCTCTCGCATGACCAGATGCATACGCCGCATATCAAACGACTCTTGGGGCGAGGTAAGCAGCCGATGCTTCTCCCGCGCGGAAAGTATGCCTCTCAAGCGCTGCAGCTCGGCGCATACCCTGTGCTGCAAACGCGCATTTTTTTGTATCAGCAGTTGCCGCAGCTCTGCGCTGTCGGGCACTGCCGCCTCGGCAGCACCGCTCGGCGTCGGCGCACGCAGATCGGCAACAAAATCGCAGATCGTCACGTCCGATTCATGCCCTACGGCACTGATCACGGGCAGGCGCGACGCTGCCACCGTTCTTGCCAGCACCTCATCGTTGAACGCCCAAAGATCCTCGACCGACCCACCGCCGCGACCGATGATGATCACGTCAACCAGATCCACCGAATTAAAAAACTCAATGCCCGTCCGCAGGGAAAGCGGCGCTCCGCCGCCCTGTACCAGCGCAGGATAAAGGATCAGCTCCGCCAGCGGATACCGTCTGCCCGTAATGCGGATCATATCGTGAATAGCAGCCCCCGTCGGTGAGGTAACAATACCGATGCGGCGAGGAAAGCGCGGCAGCGGCCGTTTTCGCTCCTCGGCAAACAGCCCCTCTGCCTCCAGCTTTTTTCGCAGCTGCTCAAACGCCAGCGCCAAAGCTCCCGCTCCGTCGGGCTGCATCTCGTCCACAACGATCTGCGTCTGTCCGTCGCGCGGATAGGAAATGATCTTTCCGTGCAAAAGCACCTTCATGCCGTCCTGCGGCACAAAGGTCAAGCGCTGATTGCTGCCGCGAAACATCACGGCGCGCAGCGCACTGGTCTCATCCTTGACGGAAAAGTAAAAATGTCCCGTTTTATAATGGTTTTTGAAGTTGGAGATCTCGCCGCGCAGCCATACGCCGTGCAAAAACTCGTGGCTCTCCAAAAGCATCCGCACGTATTCGTTGATCTGCGTTACGGTAAGCACACGGCTCATGTCCATGGCGCTCTCCTCCCTCCGTCGTTATTTCAAAAGTGCTCTGCGGCACAACAGTGCCACCCCGGCAGCATTGTCTGCCGAAAATTGCGGCGTGGCAAAATACGCCGTATGCTTTGCCGCGATCGCCGCCTGAATACGCCGATTGCTCATCACGCCACCCGCAAACAGCAATGGCAGCCCCGGCATATTGCGCTGCACCTCATCGCTCATGGCAATCAGCGTCGCTGCGATAAAGTCCAGCGTATACGCCGCCGTCAAGGCAACGTCGCCGCTGTCACGATACAGCTTGGCAGCGAGATTTTCAAGTCCGGATAAATGGCAATCATAGCCGCAAACGCTGATGCGAGGCTTGGGAATTCTTTCCGTGCATCCCATAGCAGCCTGCTCAAGTGCAGCGCCGCAGGGGAATTTCATGCCCATCATCACACCGACTCTGTCCACCGCCTGTCCCGCATGGAGATCCAGCGACTGCCCCAGCAGCGACACCGCAAAGGAATGCTCCCCCGGCGTCACGTGCAAAAGCTCGGTCGTACCGCCCGATACGTGAAAGGCAGCAAACGGTGCCGCCATCAGCGTCTCGGTCGCCCTCGCCGAATACATGGCAGCCATCAGATGACCGTCCTGATGCGAGCATTCCACCGTCGGTGCTCCCGTAGCTGCAGCCAAGGCGCGTGCCGTTGCAACTCCCGACAAAAAGCAAGGCATATACGAGCCCTCCACGCTTCTCGGGCGGGAGGAATAGCCAATGCCCACAACACAGCGCGCATGTGCGCCATCGTGCAGCAACGCCTGCAGCTGCTCCATCAGTCCGGGCGTGTTTTTGACGTGCGCAAACAAAGCATCGCTCTGCCGCAGCCCGCGCTCGCCCTCTTTGACAGGCAGCGGTGCCTTGAGATTGGCGATCACCTCGCCATCCTCCGTCGCTACCGCTACCGAGGTCGTATAATTGCTGGTGTCAATGCCAAGATAGCAACGCTCGACCGACTCGCTCATTGCTGCTCTTCCTCGGCAGCATCTGCTGTATCGTCCTCAACGGCAAGCTCCTCAGAGCCCTGTGCTGCCTCCTCATATTTCAGCGCGCAAGCCTCCTTGCCCACCGTCTCGATTTCGTTTTTAATGCTGTTCAGCACGCCGTTGACAAAGGGGCGCGCCTTGGGGTCGTCATACTTCTTTGCCAGCTCGATCGCCTCGTTGAGCGCCACCTGCATCGGCACGTCGGAGTACAGCATCTCATAAGCGCAAAGACGCAGCACCGCACGACTGACGTGCGACATACGCGTCGTCTTCCAACCGTTGGAAAAACGACCGATCAAAACGTCCAGCGCCGCCTTTTTCCGCATCGCGCCAAGGTATGTATTCTCGATATACGGCGCCTCCTCGATCTCGCGCTCGCGCTGTGCAGCGGCCAAAATCTCGGCAGGATCTGCCTCTGCGTGGAATCCTGTCTCAAACAGCAAAGCAAATACTGCCTCGCGCATTTCTCTTCTTGTAGCCATATCCGTGTATCCTTTCTATTGTCTTTGCATGCATATACGCATACTTGCCCAATATAACATCTTATTATACCTTTTTTTGCAAAAAAAGTCAAGGACTATTCATGACTTTCCGCCTGCTTTTGCATAAAAATTATGAATATGCAAAAAAAGGTGCTCCCGCATCTTCTGCAGGAGCACCCGATTTTTTGTTAATGATCCGCAGCCGCACACAGCGGCGATGCAAGATAGGCGTCAAAGCCACTCTCACAAAACGCATCCGCACACCGTCGCGCCGCCTCAGCGTTTTCGAAGTAGCCCACAATGGTCGGCCCGCTGCCGCTCATCCGCGTCATATCCGCCCCACGCGCCCGCATCTGCGCAAATACCTGCCCGACACGCGGCTGCATGGAAAAAATGACCTCCTCAAAGCAGTTGAAGGACGCCCTCTCAATGCGGGAAAGCTCGCCCGAGCCTACTGCCTCCAGCATGGCAGAAAAACGCGCCTCCGCGTCCTGCATTCTGCACACATCCGCCTGTGCATCCAGCGCACGAAAGGCTGCCGGCGTCGATACCGCCGTCCCGGGAGAAACCAGTACCAGCGTCAGCCGGGCATCCAGCTCCGGCGCCCGCTCCAGGATCTCCCCGATCCCCCGCGCACTTTGTGCGCCGCGCCTGCCGCGAATGCAAAACGGAACGTCAGCCCCGATCGTCGCGGCGATCGTGCAAAGCGCCTCTTCCGTCACCGCAGGATAAAGCAGGTCACGCAACGCGATCAGCGTCGCAGCCGCATCGGTGCTTCCCCCCGCAAGACCGCCCTGCATCGGGATCTTCTTTTCCAGATCGATCTCAATGCGCGGCAGCCTCCTCATCGGATAGCGTGCAAACAGTGCCCGCGCCGCACGCAGGATCAGATTATCCTCTCCCGTCGGTACCTCGGGGCGATCGCAACGCAGCAAAAGCGAGAAGGGCTGCGTATCGTCCGTCGTAATGGTCAGCGTGTCCGAGAGTGTGATCAGCTGCATATGCGAGTGCAGCTCGTGATATCCGTCCTCACGCTTACCGACGACCTCCAGATAGGTGTTGATCTTGGCATACGCAGAGATGACCGTTTTTCGCTCCATAAGCACACACTCCCCCCCTTCATTTTTTCTGCCACCACTATATCACAAAAAAGAAAAAAAGGCAAGTTTTTTCGCAAAAAATGTTCGATTTTTAAATTTATGAACTATTTTTTATATTTTTCACAAAAACTTTAACGAAATCAAGCGCAAAGGGGGTTGACGAATTGAGAAAAAAGAGGTACAATATATAGTGAAGATTTTTTATCTTTACAATACCTGAAAAATTCAAAGAAACGGAGGTACATACCATGAACGATCAGCGTGAGCCATCGCGCAGGAAAATGATTTTCCCGATATCCACGGTTGTATTTGCCGTTTTGTTTATTTTCCTCTACATCATCAGCAATCTCACCGCCATCTCCACCTGGCTTGGCGGCGTGATCAACCTGCTCAAGCCCATCATGATCGGTGCCTTGATTGCCTATCTCTGCAATCCCGTGCTCCGTTTCATGGAGAAAATGCTGCGCAAGGCGGGCATGAATAAGGATCACCACCATTACGTTCGCCGTATGCTGGGCATCATCTTTACCTACCTGTTCGTCATTTTGCTTATCGCAGTCTTCGGACTTTTGGTCGTTCCTCAGCTCGTCACCAGCATCAAGGAGCTCGTTTCCAACTACGAAAATCTGATCGCCAACGCGGTGACCTACGTCAATCAGCTGATCAAATCCATCGTCGGCGAGCTGCCCGAGGGTGGCGAGGAATACGTCAAGAGTGAAGGTATAATCTCCGCCATCCAAGCGCTGATCAGTAAGGCCGGTGACCTCGGTCAGATCGTAATTAACTATATCTCCTCCTACGGCTCACAGCTGGTATCCAGCGTAACCGACCTCATCATGGCGCTCTTCATCTCCTTCTACCTGCTCAGCTCCAAGGAAAAGCGCGCCGCCCAGATCCATAAGGTCACCACCGCGTTTTTGAGCGAAAAAACCAACGCGTTTATCTACGATACCGCGCATCTGCTGGACGATACCTTCGGTAAATACTTCAGCGGTGTCATTCTCGATGCGCTCTTTATCGGCGTGCTCGGCTTTATCGTGTTCACCATTCTCGACATCCCCAATGCCATCATGATCGCCTTTGTCGTTGCGGTCACCAACATCATCCCCTTCTTCGGTCCCTTCCTCGGCGCAATCCCCTCCGCTTTTATCATCTTCATCGTCGATCCCCCAAAGGTCATTCCCTTTGTTATTGCCATTCTGATCATGCAGCAGATCGACGGAAATATCATCGCCCCCAAGATCCTCGGTCAATCCACCGGCGTCAGCTCGCTGTGCGTCATCACAGCCCTGGCCATCATGGGTGGTATCTGGGGTATCTTCGGTATGATCGTCGGCGTTCCCCTGTTCGCCGTTATCATCATCTCGGTCAAGCGCTTCTCTGAAAAACGCTTGGCGCAAAAGGGTCTTCCCACCGAGCTGGACTTTTATTACTTTGAGGAAGAAACAGACGACGATAAACAAGGCAACAAGCAAAGCAAGCAGACCCTTCTGAAGCGTACAACCGCTGCCTGCTCCGGCGCCGTACAAGCCGTCCGCGCAAAAATTGCCGCTGAAAAGCGCTATCATCAAGCCATGCGCGATTATCGCCGCTACGGCAAAGCAAAAGGGCTTCCCGCCCCCAAAAGAGCCAATTTCAAGCCTGTAAAGCCTTCGGAGCCCAACGAGCCCTCTGCCCCCACCGAACCCACGGTGAGCCTGCGGAAAGCCGATCAGAACGATCCGCTCGTTGCCGATCTTACACAAGCCTCCGCAGATACGCAGAAAGGACTTGACGATGGAACCGTTTGATCATAAGCGCACACGGGATCTGTCGGCAGATATTGACGTCGTCGGTCAAAATATTCATACCACGCACCACCGTTTTGGGTTGACGTCCGAGTGCACGCTGCTGCACACGGAGGAGCTCTATGAGCTGCTTGCTCCCGAAATAGCCAACGCGGATGAGGGAGATCTGTTTTCATTGTTCCCGGACGATATTCGGGACAAAAACGATCTCCCCTTTTCTCCCACAGAGTCTCACCGTGCACCGCTCCAAATGCTGTACCGCTCTTTGCACACCGCCGAGCGCGTTGCGCTTTGCCGTGCGATCACCACGTCCGAGCACCTGCCACGGGATCTCTCCACCTTGGTCGAGCGCCTCTACGGCACCCAGGAGCCCGCACCGATCGCCTCCCGCGGCTTGGTCGCGTATCAGCAAAACATTTTTACCGACGAGGCCTATCTCCATTTTTCCCATTGGATCTCCCGCCCCCGCGCGACCTACAACAACAGCTTTTCCGGCGTGTGCGAGCAGGTGTATAACGGACTGTGCGAATACTGTATCCTTCCGCTTGAAAACTCACAGGACGGTAAGCTGCTTCGCTTTTACGGAATGATCGAAAAGTACGAGCTCAAGATCGTTCTGACCTGCGACGTTACAGCATCGGACAAGCAGCAAACGACCACCTTCGGTCTGTGTGCACGCGACCTTTCCTTCCTCTCCCCCCTTCTGTACGGGCAGGAGCGAAGCGAAACCCGCTTCGAGTTCATTTTCCGCCAAAACAATGACGAGCTGACCGTCGGCGACATTCTCAATGCCGCTCAAGCGTGCTCACTCCGTCTGATCCGCGCCGATTGCCTCCCCCGCTCCGACGAGGAGATCATGGTCGGTGCAGGCTTCCCCTATATCCTCTCCTTCGATCTGGAGGGCAGCGATTTTCATACCTTCCTGCTCTTTCTCTCGATGGACTCCGCCCCCTGTCTTCCCCTTGGCATTTATCGCCATCTATAAATCATATACTGTAAGTGAGGTATTCTTATGAAACACATTTCCTACAAAACACACGGCACCTGCTCTCGCCAGATTGACATTGACGTTGAGAATGACGTCATCCAATCCGTCACCTTCACCGGTGGCTGCTCCGGCAATACGCAGGGCGTGGCAAAGCTGCTCGTCGGTATGACCGTTGACGAGGCAATTACCCGCCTGGAGGGCATCCATTGCGGCCCTCGCCCCACCTCCTGCCCTGACCAGGTCGCTTGTGCACTTAAGGAGTTCAAGCAGAACGCATAACTCTACGCCCATCAGCCAATTACTTTGAATAAAAAAAGGAGCCGCTTATGAACTACATGGATAACTATCGCCGTTGGCTCAATGCCGACGTACTGACCGAGGATGAGCGCGCAGAACTGCAAGCCATCCGTGATGACGACGACGAGATCAAGCAGCGCTTTACCTCTTATTTGTCCTTCGGTACCGCAGGTCTTCGCGGCACCATGAAAACCGGCATGAACGCCATGAACACCCATACCGTCGCCTATGCGACGCAGGGACTCGCCAAGCTCATTCTTGACGAGGGCCGTGCCGCCGACGGCGTCGCCATTGCCTACGACTGCCGCTATCATTCCGAGGACTTTGCCCGCACGGCTGCCTGCGTGCTGGCTGCTGCCGGCATCAAGGCATATCTGTTCGACGCGCTTCGCCCCACGCCTGAGCTTTCCTTTGCCCTGCGTGAGCTCGGCTGCGTCGCAGGTATCAATATCACCGCCTCGCATAACCCCAAGCAATACAACGGCTATAAGGCATACTGGGAGGATGGCGCACAGCTCCCGCCCGAGCACGCCGATACCGTTGCCGCCACCATGCAGTCCCTGGATATTTTTAACGACGTAAAGATGATGGACTATGAGGAAGCACTTGCCGCAGGAAAGATCGTCCTCTTGGGTGAGGAAATGGACGAAAAGTATCTCGCAGCCGTGCTGGCACAGGCCGTCAATCCCGCCGCCGTCAGTCAGGTCGCTGACAATCTGACCATCGTCTATACGCCCCTCCACGGCACAGGACACCGCCTCGTTCCCGAGGTGCTTCGCCGCCTCGGCATCAAGCATCTCTACACCGTTCCCGAGCAAATGGTCATCGACGGCGGCTTCCCCACCGTCTCCAAGCCCAACCCTGAATACTCCGAGGTGTTCAAGCTCGGTATTGAAATTGCGAACCGCGTCGGCAGCGATATGATCGTTGCAACTGACCCCGATGCCGACCGCGTCGGCGTCGTGACCCGTACCCCCGACGGATCCTTCGCCACCATCACGGGTAACCAGATGGGCGCGCTGCTGATCGACTATATCATTACCGCCTACGAAAAGACCGGCACCATGCCCGATCAACCCTACGCCGTCAAAACCATCGTCACCTCTGAGCTGGCTGCCAAGATCTGCGCCGAACACGGCGTTAAGATGCATAACGTTCTGACCGGTTTTAAGTTCATTGGTGAGGTCATTAAGAATTATGAGGCAAAAGGCTACGGTTCCTACCTCTTCGGCTTTGAGGAAAGCTACGGCTGCCTCAAGGGCACCTACGCCCGCGATAAGGACGCCGTCGTTGCTTCCATGCTCATCGCAGAGATGACCGCCTACTATAAGGCACAGAACATGACGCTCTTCGACGCCCTGCACGCATTGTTTGCACGCTACGGGTACAGCTACGAGACCAACGTTGAGATCACCATGGAGGGTCTTGACGGTGCAGCAAAGATGGCTGCGCTGATGGATAGCCTCCGAAAAAATCCTCCCGCAGAATTCGGCGGCGTCAAGGTTGCTGAGCTGCGTGACTATAAGATCGGCATCGTTACCGACTGCGCAACCGGTAAGCAAAGTGAAACAGGTCTGCCCTCCTCCAACGTGCTGTATTATAAGCTGACCAACGAGGATGTCATCGTCGCCCGCCCCTCCGGCACCGAGCCCAAGATCAAATTCTACTATATGCTCCGCGGCGAAAACGAAGCGGAGTGTAAAGCAAATCTTGAACGCTATAAAGCAACCATTCAAAAAATTCTCTGATATGAAAAAGCCGCGACTCTCGGAAGAGTCGCGGCTTTTTATTAAAATCTAAAGTAAATAAACGGATTATAATCCGAGCCGGTCAGCGAGAAGATCGAAACAGCAAGCAGAACGATCATCGCGGTACCGCGAATGAGGGTAACGGCAAGCTCGCCGCCCTTGACGGTCTCCAGCTTCTTGCGGATCGCAGGAACGAACGGAATGCTGAAGGCAATCGCCAGCAGAATGATGATCAGTGTGTAGCCGTCCAGCTGTGCAACCGCACGATCCCATCCAAAGTCGGTAAACTTGAACATCGCACCGATGTATTTCAGCGCCATCGACAGGTTGTCCGCACGGAACAGCACCCAGCCGATGATAACGACCAGCATGGTGTAAATATGTCCAAAGACCTTGGGGATCTTCTCCAAAATCTTCTTAAGTCCAAGACGCTCGAAGATCTGGAAAATACCGTGATACAGACCCCAGACAAGGAAGTTCCAGGATGCGCCGTGCCAGAAGCCGGTGCAAGCAAAGACGATAAACAGGTTCAGATAAGTACGCAGCTTTCCCTTTCTGTTACCACCCAGCGGGATGTACAGATAATCCTTGAACCAGGTAGACAACGTCATGTGCCAACGACGCCAGAATTCCTGAATGCTGCGAGCAATATAAGGATAGTTGAAGTTCTCGGGGAACTTGAAGCCCATCATATGACCAAGACCAATCGCCATATCGGAATAACCGCTGAAGTCAAAGAAGATCTGCAGCGTATAAGCAATCGCACCCAGCCAAGCCGTCGCTGCAGAAAGACCTGCAGGATTGATGGCAAAAATGGTGTCCGCAAGCAGCGCGACCGTATTGGAGATCACGACCTTTTTTGCAAGACCGATGGAAAAACGCACCACGCCGCGGAAAACGGAATCCACGTCGTAGGAACGGCGCTCCAGCTCGTTGGCAATGTCAATGTAGCGAACGATGGGGCCTGCAATCAGCTGCGGGAAGAGCGACAGATATAAGCCAAGGTTAAAGATGTTGCGCTGCGTTGGTACGTTGCCCCGGTATACGTCGATGGTGTACGACATGATCTGGAAGGTAAAGAAGGAAATACCGATCGGCAGAATGATGGTACCGAAGATACCACCGGTAAAGAAGTTGAAATACTTATAGAAGAAGAGCAGTCCGAGGTTGAACACAACGGATAGCGTCACGACCAGACGCCGTGTGCCCTTTTTCTCATATTTTCCGAGCAGCAAACCGAAAATGTAGTTTGCAATAATGGAAAGAATCATCAACAATATGTTGACAGGCTCACCCCACGCATAGAAGATCAAGGATGCGATCAGCAGCTCGATGTTCTTTGCCATGATATACTTCTGAGGGATCAGATAATATATGATCAGCACAAGCGGGATGAAAATAAACAAAAACAGTGTTGAACTAAAAATCATAAACGTATCAATCATGAACCATCAAGGGTTCATCGTTTACCTTTCTGCAGTCTTGTAGTTCTCTCAGGCTTATTTCTCGGTAGCCTTCAGATAGGTGTACAAGGAATCGTAAACCGCATTACTGCCAATCTCGCCGCGTACATATTCGCCTGCCCAGTCGTTTCCTGTGCAATGCTCGCTGCGGATCTGCTGCTCGGTCTGCTCCAGAATGAGAAGATCGATTCCGTTGAGAAGCTGTTCCCACGCCATAGGACCGTCCGTCCAGGGGTTTGCACCGGGAGAAAACTGTCCGGTACCGTGCTGACCGTTGTAGTAGATCTGTCTGACGTTACCAACACCGTAAGCACCGCCGAGATAGTGAACAAAGTCGTGCGTGAACGAACCACCCTGGATCAAAATATTGATCGCGGGAGCCGTCGGGTTAATGACCTCAACCTCCGGGGCATAGTAGGCATCGTCAACGATCTTACCGGGAACGTTGCCAAGCTGACCGTACAGAATGTTATATACGTCAACCTCACTGTTGCCGAAATTGAAAGGCTTTGTTTGCGAAATAATACCTTTGACGTCAAGCTGCTTGACGTTTTCATTGCCCGAAAGCGTCTTGTACATTCTGAGCAGCTCTGCTGCAGACTCAAAGGAGGCCAACTTATTCCAGTGAATACCGGTCTTGGGGAAGGTCACCAAAAGACCGATCTCCTTGTAGTACTCCGAGCTGTCAAGGTACTTGAGCGAGCTGTCAGCCAGTTCCTCGCGAAGCATGTCAACAGGACGAACGTAGCCCTCGGGAGAATAGTTTCTGTTTTTGTAATATTCGGGAATAAAATCGCTATACTGGCTTGCCTTACTGGAAGACAGTACGTAAAGCATGGTGATGCCGCGCTTTGCAAGCTCGGTCTGAATATACTCCAGACGGTCGACCGTCTCGGCGATACCCTCACGCGTTGCATTGTTATAGGGCGTAGTGTAGCCCATATACTCGTCAATGTACGCACTCTCAAACAAATATCCCGACTTTCCGATATATACGCGGTCAGAGCCCTTGAAGCCGCTGGGCTCCTGAGGAACCTCTGCCATCTGCAGCTTGTTGATCTCTGCGTAGATATTCGAGGGATCGGTATAGATCGCCATGGGATCCTCGATCACACCGGGATCGTCGTCGGGATTGGACGGCGTATCATCACCGGAGTCATCGGGGTTGCTGCCCGAAGGCGTCTTGCCATCATCCGGCTTGGTCGGATCAGAAGGCGTCGAGGGCGTTGCGGGCTTGGTGCTGATAAGATCCATAACCGCAACAACAGGCTTCAGGTTTTCAATACCATACTGAAAATGCTTATACATAGTAACGATGTCAGAACGCAGCGGATAGTGCGCGGAAAACCAAGACTCAAACTTGCTTTGGAATTGACCTTCCTTCCAGGTTTCGAAGGAAAGCTCCTCCACCTCAGTCGCCGCCTCACTTTCCAGCGCCGTTTGATCCGGACCGTCCAATGCCATCAGTGCAAGAGGAAAGCACAGCACGGCAAAAAAGACGAGGATAAACGTCAAGCGGATCACATAGGTGACATTCGATGTTTTTTTCTCCATAAAAATAACCTCCGTGGGGAAAAACAGAATATTACAGTCGGGTTTCCATAGTTACCGATTATAATATTTTACTTATTATACCATATCGTTTCTTGAAAATCAATATTCTTTCCGGAAAATCACTCCCCCGGCTTCAATTCTACCTTTTGCTGCAAATTGGCACACCAAATTTGTGCAACATGACAAAACGCAATAAAAGCACCCCGAATATCCGGGATGCTTTTATATGTTACGTTGATATTATTTCTTTTTCTTAACCAAAACGATTACAAGAGCAGCAGCAACCACAGCGACAGCCACTACGATAACAACGATCACAATGGGACTGATCCCGCCCTTTTGTTCGTCGTCGGGCGTATGTGCCGGAGCATCGGTCTTTTCGTCCTCATTCTCCTGCTCCGAGCCTTCCTCGGTCTTGGTTTCTTCCTGCTTTGCATTCTCTTCCTCCTGCTTGACAAGCGCATCATACGCCCCTCTTGCAGCCGTCAGAGCCTCATAGTTGGTCACAAGCGCCTTCTGATCCTCAGTCAGCTCTGCGTAAGCCTCCTCTGCGCGTTGGATCTTCTTTTCGCTGTTGATCGAAACCGTACCGATCTTGTTGATAACCTCAACGACCTTGTTGGCCGCGGCAGCATTTTCCTCCGCAATCTTTGCATCGCGCTCAGCTCCCGCTTCGGTCAGGCGAATGTTATCAATACCAACGGTGATATCGACGTTCCCGCCCTCGGGCTCAACCATAAAGAAACGGAAAAAGTTAATTCTCGAAATATCAAAGGGAAGATCGCCATTGGCAGTTGCCTCGGAAATGTAAAGAACAACGTGGTTCCAGCCTACCCGGGGTTCACCAACGATGCATTCCTTGATGGTCGCAAGATCCCAGCCAATCTCTTCCTTGTCACAAATACCGGAAGAAGTCAACTCAAGCTGCGTGTTGCTGAACTTAACGTCAAACAGCGCCAAATCACTGACGTAAAGTTCAAACTCTACCGCGTCGTAGCCCATGCCATTGATCGGAGGATGGAACACGTAGAAAGGAGCCTGACCGCTGCCGACGTTCATCATCAGAGAGGATGCACCGGCAACCTTGTTTTCCACATTTTGCTGGAATGCACCAAACGGCGTCGTGCAGGTCAAAAGCGACATAGAACGCTCATCTGACGTAGCTTCAATCGCATCCGCCTCCTCGTTTGTCAGCGGAACATACTCTACCATTAGAACAACGTCCGTGTCCTTGTGAACAGCGCCCCCCCAGCCCTTGGAGGTTTCGCAGTCTGCAACACGAATGTAAATGTCGGGATTTTCTTCAAGATCGACGTACTCCGTCAGATCAAATTGCATATGCTGCGCGGGATGCCCCTGATTGTCGGGCTTGCTCGTGTCATATTCATACACAAAGAAATCCGTCCAGTTGGTATCATCCTGCGAAACCTGCAGCAGCAGCTGCGCACCGACCTTGGCAGACCATACAACGCGAGTTACCTTGTGGTGGTTCTCAACGGTGTACTTATATACCATCTCATTTGTAGCATCCGCATAACGGCGGGTGTCGTTGGTTTTGGCGGTATTTCTGTAAAGGTAGTCTGCTTCCGAGTCAGCCATCACACGGAAGACCTGCTTTTCCACCTCGGTTGCGGGCTCGTCTGCAGAAACGAAAACCATGCAGGACAGAAGCATGCACAGCGCCATCGCTATCGCAATCAATTTTTTCATAATTAAGCCTCCGTTTGTAACGCTTTGTTGATAAAACAGTATACCATATTTTTTGTGTTTTGTCAACCGATCCTCCCTACAAAAAGCCGCTGCCATACGGCAGCGGCTTTGCACTTTAATAGGTTTCTTTGGTTTTTGCAAACAGAATTGCTGCAAATACCGCAGCAAGAACGATCACCGAGCCGATCAATATCGTACCGAGATCCAACTTTCCTACCGGTTTGTCCTGTTGCGTATTCTGGGTAGGAGGCGTCGTCGGCGTTTCGTTATCCGTCGAAGGAGTCTTATCTCCCTCCCGCATCAGTGCGTCGTAGGTTTCTCTCGCCGCCTGCAGCACCTGACCGTTCGTGATCAGTGCCTTTTGCGCGTCATTCAAAAGTGCAAACGCATCCTCTGCCTCCTGCAGCGCAGACAGACTGTCCTTGGTCACCTCACCAATCTTGGCAATCAGAGTAACCACCGCATTCGCAATTTTCTGATTTTCCAACAGAATGCGCGCATCGCGCTCTGCCCCTGCCTTGGTCAGACGAATGTTATCAATACCGACCGTCATGCCTGTATCGGAAGGCGCCGCTACGGAGAAAAAGCGGAAGTAATTGATCGCATTCATATAGATCCAACCCGATGTCTTGGCTTCGCTCACATACAGCGTTACATGATTCCAGCCGGGTACGACATCTCCCTCAATTCCCTCTTTGATCTGCGCCAGTGTCCAAGAAATCTCCTCATAATCGCATCTACCCGAAGAGGACAGTTCCAGCCCGGTATCACCAAACGGCACGTCAAACAGCGCCACATCGCTCACATACAGATCAAACTCCAGCGCATCATACCCCTCGCCGTTGACCGTCTTCGGGAAAATATACTCTGATGCATGACCGCTGCCAATATAGGCCATCAGCGAGGAGGAGCCCGCCGTCATATTCTTTGTATCCACAGTAAACGCGCCAAACGGTTCGTTACAAACCAACAGCGACTTGGAACGATCGTTTTCTCTCGCCTCAAACGCATCCAGCTCCGCAGGCGTCAGCGGAACGTACTCCACCGTCAGCTTTGCCTCATAGCCCTTCCAGATACTGCCGCCCCAACCGTTGGATGCCTCGGCATCGGCAATACGGATATAAAGCTCGGGATAGTCAGCAAGATTGACCAACGCCGTCAGATCAAATTCAATTTCCCCTCGGGCAAGCCCCTGATTGGGCGCCGCTTCGGGATTATAAGGGAAACGATACACGTCCGTCCAGTTCTCGTCGTCATGCGAAACCTGCAGATACAGCTGCTGGCTGAACGTCGCCTTAAACGTAACCTTCTTCACCTTTTGGTGATTTTTCACCTCAAAACGGTACACAGTCTCCGAGCTGGTATCCGAAAAACGAAGCGAGCCGTTATTTCCTGCGTTCGAACGCAGGAAATACTTGCTCTCCGACTCCTCAAAAACAAAGAAGGAATGTGTCTCCAGTCGAGTTTCTGCGTTGTAATCCACCTTCAATCGCGCGATCTCGGGAGCATAGATGGTACCGCCCCAGCCATTGGAGGGCTCGGAATCAGCGATACGGATATAAATATTTGGATTTTCCTCCAAATTGAGGTAAGACGTCAGATCATATTGACGCACCTGAAGATCCAACCCCTGCGAGGGCTCACCCGCCGGATCGTACGGATAGCGATAAACGTCCGTCCAGTTGGCATCATCCTGTGAAACCTGCAGCAAAAGCTGTTGGAACAGCGCAGCCTCAAAAACGACCTGCCTTACGCCCTTGTGATTGGTAATGGTAAAGTGATAGACCGTTTCGCTTTTCTTGTCGGAAAAACGCAGCGCATCGCTTGCCCCTGCATCGGTGCGCAAAAGATATTTGCCCTCGGTCGCCTCGTCAAAAACGTGAAATTCATGAATTTCCGTTCTATCCGTGGCATCCGTGCCGGCAGCATATGTCGGAATGAGCAGCATCGAGAGCAGCATGCCCATCAAGAGTAGGACAGAAAGAGCTTTTTTCATTCGTTCCCTCCAAAATATCCGGTAATAAATGTAGTATAACATAAAAAGCACGGCTTGTCAAGCAATCTACAAAAGAAAGGTGCGGCAAGCCACAAGGGCTTGCCGCACCGAAATAATTTATGCGGTTATCACGAATTATTTCTTATTCTTCTTCTTAACAAGAATAATAACAACCACTACAGCTGCAACAACGACAACTGCAACGATCACGATGATGATAACGACGTTGGAGCCACCCTCTTCATCGGGAGTCTCAGGATTCTCAGGATTCTCGGGATTCTCAGGATTCTCGGGATTCTCGGGATTCTCA
>JAFTME010000153.1 GCA_017452545.1 Clostridia bacterium
CAGTTCGGTCCCTATCTGTCGTGGGCGTAGGATATTTGAGAGGAGCTGACCTTAGTACGAGAGGACCGGGTCGGACGCACCGCTGGTGCACCAGTTGTACTGCCAAGTGCATAGCTGGGTAGCCAAGTGCGGATGTGATAAACGCTGAAAGCATCTAAGCGTGAAGCACACCTCAAGATAAGATATCCCTCCAGCTTAGAGCTGGTAAGGTCACTTGAAGACTACGAGTTTGATAGGTCAGAGGTGGAAGCGCAGTAATGCGTGTAGCTGACTGATACTAATAGACCAAGGGCTTGAACCTCCTAAAGGTTCAAAGTACGATTGATTTCTTGAGTTTCATTCTACAAGGTTTCCTTTGTTCGATTTTCTATGGTCGCAAGACCGTAGAGGGAACGCACCTCTAGCTCAGTTGGTAGAGCAACTGACTCTTAATCAGTGGGTCCGGGGTTCGAGTCCCCGGAGGTGCACCATCACCAAAACGGTTCCCCGAAGGGGAATGGGTTTGGTGATCTACATACCTTCGAAGAACGAGAGATCCGTTAAAGAATTCGAGCATGCGAGAATTCTTTACGCCAAAACGCGTAGCGTTTGGCTGGGTTCTGAGTTCCCCGGAGGAATTTATATATCGGGATTAACGTCCCGAACCATGAAGTCTGTCACTTTAACGCAAAGGGTCCACCTGTTCCCATTCCGAACACAGAAGTTAAGCTTTGCAGTGCCGACAATACTTGCCTGGAGACGGGCCGGGAAGATAGGTCGTGATGGACACTACGCCAATCCGCGAGGGTTGGCGTTTTTTTGTTCATGCTCTTGCAATTTCTATCAAGATGTGGTATACTGTTAGTGTGCTATGTTCATTTGGAAAATGTTTCTCATGAGGTTAGCAGAAATGAACTTGGAAGAATTTCTCATAAAGTTGTATACAAAGTGGGAGACGCATATGAATATACAAAATATTCGTTAAATGGTCCCGAAACGGTTGCTGCAGCTGTAGGCGTATATTACGGAGCTACAGAAGTAGTTGCTGCATTTCGCTTAATAGCTGACGCTTTGAGAAGTGGTGCTCCAATACCGGTGTTGGAATAAGTTATATAAGTTCGTGTTTATGAGGTATATTATGCATTTAACATCAATTGCTACTGTGACATATAATGTCGATTTTAAGCCGCTATTTATTTTTTTGGGAATCGCATTGTTTGTTTCGATGGTATATGCCCTTATTAATGAGGTGAAACTTCAAGGCATCCCCAAAAAGATGGCTGCCGGTGATTATGTTGGTATCATAAAAAACGGTGAACGGCTATTGCGTGTATATTCAAAGCATTCATCTAAATCAATTATGCGTAGCGTTGAGTATCTGCATTTTGCCCTTGCAGTTTCATATTTTTCCATGTCTGATGATGATCATTTTTTGTTGCACATCAATGCTATGAATGCATTCTCTGACGTAAAAGAATTTTGGTTGGCATTATTTTGCTTGAATAAAGACGATTTGGAAGCAGCATTCGGACATTATAACCGAATTTCGTGTACGGATGATACTTATATAGTTAAAACATATTTTGAGGCTTATTATGCTTATAAAACGGGCGAAGAAGAAGCGGCCAAGAGCAAAATGGACGATATATATGAACGGTTGACGCATCCTGTATTGAAGCAGATTGCAAATAATATTCTGTAAAAAACATATTCGTTTTTCAGCCACTCCTTCGGGAGTGGCTGTTTTTATACCTACAACGCGTGAGGTCATGTCCGTCAGTTTACTTATGACGTGATGGGTCGTGTGACGGGCTACACCTGTCCCGAGGGTACGGTAAGCTACACCTACGACGCCAACGGCAACGTGCTGACCGTTACCGACAGCCACGGCACGATTACGAGAACGTACGATGCGCTCAACCGTGTGACGAGCTATACCGACACCTACGGCAAGGTGATCGGCTACGAGTACGGTGCGGTGGGCAACCTTTCTAACAGACGGTTGAATAGGGATCTACCAATGGTTGCTTGATTTTGAAACAAAATTATGCTATAATAAAAAAGCTTTAGGTTTATTATGAATTGAAGCAAAAACGAGTTCAAATGACCGCAAAAAAAAGCAGAACAATTACTAAAAATAATTTAAAGAAATTTTCAAAAAATGTATTGACATTTATTACAAATTATGATACAATAATGACAGTAAAGGTGCGCACATTTACTACATAGTCACTTTAACCAAATAAAGTGGCGAAAAATTGTTCATACTAAACAAAATGGAGGGTACTATGCAAGACCGTTGGGAAAGAGAACAAGACCTCAAGTACGAAGCTCTGAAAGAAAAAAAGGAAAGGGGGCGTCGGACGATCCGCAACGTCGCAACGCAGATCGGTTTTATTTTGGCTGCCAATGCGGTTGCCTGGGTTGCATACGCGATGTTTGTTTCTAAGGTCGTCAGCGGCAAAATGTTGGATGGACAGCCGGTGGAAGGAATTGTTCTGACGTTTGCCGCAATTGCTCAGTTGGCTGTTATCCTGTTTTGTGCACTGCTTTATTTGAAAAACAGTGAGGAAAATCGCTTGATGCTGGCAGCGTCGCGGGAGGAAGGCTTTGGCGCGACGGGATATTTTGTTTCAACACTTAAGCGTATGGGTTGGGTGCTGCCGGTGGCATATACCGTATTCCAGCTCCCGTTTTTGGGATATTATTCGCTGCTTGGCTATGCATACGGTGTGGAAACTATATTCGCGAAGTTTTACACTCCGCAGCTATTCGGTATCAAGCTGATCGGTTCAGGTATGCGATTTGTTGATGCGCTGTTTGGTACGCTGCTCAACACGCTTGTGCTGGCGCTTATTTACATCGTGGTTATCTTCTTTACGCAGCGTAAGTGGCTGAAGGAACGCATCCGCGGCTGATGCCTGCACGGGAGGTAACGTATGAATGCACAAATTGAGACTGCTGTCAGAAAAAGCGTGCGAAAAAAGGTGATCTCCCTTTACATCAAGGATATCATCAAAAGTGCTTTGGTGTGGGGATTGGGAATTCCGTTCTTTTATCTGATCACCAAGGATAATAAAATTCTTTCCGCAAACCCTGTCGGATTGATTGGATGCTATGTGATTTTGGCTTTGCTGCCGATCGTGCTCTTCCGCTTGTGGCGCATTTTCCGAATCGCTGCTTGGACGGGAAGGGTGATTAAGGTCAACACTACAACGGCATTGGTTGAAAACCGTCGAAGAAACGTGGGAATGGTCAATCGCTTGGGCGATATGATGAGAGTTCCGTCCTACGTATTGACCGTGGAGACAGCAGCAGGCAAGCGCGTCAATCTTGCGATGAACGGGTATTTGTCGGGGCTTGGTATGCAGTACTTGCCCGAGGGCTCGGAGGTCGTGCTTGCTTTTGGCGCGAAATATCCGTGGAATGCCGCGGGGCTGCCGGAGCGTCCTTATTGTATTTACTGCGGTTACAGCGGTGCTCCGAACGAAATTAACTGTACCGATTGCGGCTGCCGTATGTTACCGGCACGGCTTTCCGAGAATGAATCTGAATAAAAAGAAGGGGAGATTGCTTTGCGATGATAAGCAATCTCTCCCGCTTTTTTATATTTTAAGCATATTGGTAGAACAGTACGACACCGGTGCGCGGAGGCAGCGTCACGGTAAATCCGTGCTGCAGCTGCTCGGTGGTCAACGTGCGCGTGTTGCCTGTTTCCCGATCGATCAACGTGTACGTTTTGCTTTGATGGATACAGGGAAGATGAACCGTGAAGGTGTCCTCTTGCACCAGCGTATTTCGGATCACCTGAACAAAGCCTCGCTGCTCGGTAGCATTGTCAAATTGCATGGCATACCAGTCGTGCGGATCGCAGCGGCACTCGGTGATGGGATAATAATCGCCGGAGAGCTCAAGGTCGGCAGCCTCACGCCAAATCGCGTCCATGCGGCGTCCGATATCGTAATGCTCCTCGCTGTCGTTGTAAGTGTACATTGAGGTCAGCGCGGGTGTCAGCGCACAATGGAAGGCAAATACGTCCGTCGGTCTGCCGCCGCCCTCATAGGTGCCGTTGGCAGGATTATCCCAGTTCATGTTATGTGCGCGGAAATAGGGAATCCACTCAAACATTTCTCTGTGTTGCTTTTGCTTGATGGGGTGATGACCGTAGCCAACGTCGGTGTAGTGAAGCGTAACGGCGCGGCGCATGGTTTCCAGATCGTTGCGGCGACCGCCCGATGCACAGGAGTCGATCCAAAGTCCCGGGTTGCGCAAAATCAGCGAATCCCAGTAGGCAAGATAGCCTTGTGCGTGACGGTTTTCCAGCATGCCCACGCGGTCGGGGGCTTCGTTCTGCGCCCAGATGGGGGCGGGATCAAAATTGAAATCCTGACGGTAGATGGCAATATGCGACTCCTTGATCAGCGCATTGACGTGCTCGATCAGCCAATGCAGTGCATCGGGGTTGCCGAGATTCAAAAGACGATCACCGGTAGGATTGCCGTTCTCGTCGCGGTGATACAGCAGCCAGTCGGGATGCTCGCGCTCCAGCTCCTCGCCACCGCGCACACGCTCAGGCTCAAACCAAACCATCAGCTGTACGCCGTTTTCCTCGCACGCCTTGCCAAGCGGAGCGAGTCCGTTGGGGAAGCGAGCGGGATCGGGATGCCAGGTGCCCGTGCGGGGCCAGTCGTAGTCGCAGGGATACCAGCCGGCGTCTACCCACCAAATATCGGGCTTCATGCCGCGTCGCAGATACTCGTGCAGGGCATTGATCTGGTTTTCCTCGGTTGCACCCGTAAACTCGGGCTTGCCGTCCGCCATAAAGTTGTGCAAGCACAGCTTGGAAGGAACGCCTTGTCCGTTCTCACGGGGAAGAATATGCTTGAGGTACCATTGTCTCCACAGGTTGATACCGCGCCAGGGGGCATTTTCATTGGTGTAGGCCATCAAATTCAAGCGGGGTGTACGGAAGGTCTCCCCCGGACGCAAAACCGTATGGCAGCGATCCTGGCCGCAAAGAAGGGCAACGCCATCCTCACAGGGTGAGATCTCAGCTGCCCACTTGGTCGGCCAACCAATGGCGGCGCGGATCTCGCGGTCCTCGCCGTGCAGTATCATATAGGGGAAGGCCCCCTGACAGGAGGTTCCGCTGACAGGCGTCAGGCGGATATCCTGATCAACGGCTTGCTTGAAAAAGTGATAGCCCTCGGGTGTGCAGGTGTCGCCGTTGCCGTGCTCCAAAACGGGAGAGGGGCAACGCAGCGCACCGCCGATGCGTACGTTGCTGAGTACGGGAGTGTCGGCTTTGCCGCGATTGGTGAGATAGACGACCCACTCGGTCACGGGAAAATCACGATACTCAAGATGCTCGGCGCGGATGTGCAGACCGTCGGCGTTTTGTCCTTCAATGACATATTGTACCATGTTACAGTCAAGCAAGCGATAAGAAACCGTGGGGGAGAACTCCTCAGGAATACCTTGAACGGTGCGATCTCCCAGTTGGAATTGCAGCGGGATTTTTTCGGGGGTGGTAAATTTAAGAATGTTGGGCAGCAGCGCCATATCGGCGGCGCCGGGGCGGATGGGAGAGATCATGATGGTTTCCTCCTTGGATCAGTTTTCATCAAAGCGGACGGATGCTGCCCACTCTGCAATCTTTTCTGTAGATTGGTCTGAGTGATTATGCGTTTTGGCAGAGGTAACAAACTGAAGCAGCCAGAAGGCGTCGTTTTCCTTGTATACGTAAGACGTATAGTGATAGGTATTTCCGTTTTGTTCGTTGTGATATTCGTACTCGAAATAGGGAAGATCGCCCTGGTACTGTAAGGACTGATCGAGGCCTGCATTTTGAATGACCAGTGCGCCGTATTCGTCGAGCGTATACTCACCAAAGCCCTCCAAGAGAGAAAAGCTCTCCTCCAGAACGATCAGGGCAACGGAGCCGGACTCAAAGCCGGCAGTGAAATTATCGACGGATACTTGCTCAAACCCCTCGGTCAGAGTGATGGTCATATCATTGACGGTGAAATTCTTTGGATCGTCGCTTGAGCCAAACAGCGCACCGCTGCCCCGTGCACCGACGATGGCGCCAACGATGGCGCCAACGATGGCTGCAACGATCAGCACACCAATGCCTTTTTTGTTGCCGTGCTTGCGGTTTTTCCTTGCCTCCTCCGTTTCATTGTTATCAAAACAGAAGGCATTTCCCCTTGCGGGATTGAATTTATTTTGACCGGAGAGAGAAATATCCTCACTTCCCTCGGGCAGCTGATACACCTCACTGCCAAAGCCGGCGCTGAGCGTATCCGCGATGACCAGAATGCGGACGGCTTGCTCGGGAATTTCAAAGGCTTGCTGTTCGCCGTTTTTGAGCGTTCCCAGCTTGCGGCAGGGAATGTTGTTGATAACGAGCTCGTAGGAGATTGGATCTTCTATGTACACCCGCATTTTTCCAAGGCAGGCGACAAAGGTTTTTCGGCGTAGAATAGTCAGCTTTCTCATGATTTTCTTCTCCTTTTATCTGCTATAATTGTGGCTCAAAGAAAGAAAAATGTGGAAATAAAGCAAAGAATGATGCCAACAGTTGCGCGTTTTCCCGGTTTTTCACGGAAGAGCAGCAGGCCTGCCAGAGCAGTCAGAATGACGCTACCGCCCGTGACGAGAGGATAGAGCACCGTTGCGGGCAGCTGCGCTGCTCCGATGAGCTGCAGCAGGTACGACACACCGTCGACCAATGCGCTTGCGAGTACAATGCCGAGAATGCCCGGTGTAATGCGGATCGGAGCGGGACGGCTTTCGGGAGGTAGCTTTTTGTCGTGCAGGCGAATGCCAATATAGAGCACGGAAAATACAATGACACGAACGATGGCAGCCAGCATCACGAAGCCCTGCGGTGTGATGGCATCTGCCGCGTTTTCGGGCAGCTGATGGATCTTTGAGGTGATGCTGACGCAGCCGTTCAGGCAGAAAACAACGGCACACAGCAGGAAAAACAGCTTGGAGCTTTTCTTTTTCTCGTCCGCACTTTTATTGTCCGTACCGGAGAGAACAATGGATACGATCATCAGCAGCAAGCCGATCAGGCGGAGCGGGGAGAATGCTTCGTCAAGAAACAGCAAGCCGTAAAAATAAGGAAGCATCATGCCGCCAAGCATCAAAAAGAGTGTGTAAATAGCGATATCACCCATGGAGATGATCTTAAATCCGATGATGGTGTAGCTGCCGCAGAACAGCGTCATCAGCACTGCCATCAGCAGCGAAAAGGGTGTGATGGGAAAGGAAAACCCGTTCATAAAGCCGTTGATGAAAAAGAATACCACGGCGGTAAAGGCACCCGTAATGACGTTGAACAGCACGCTGATACGGAACCCTGTGCCTGTGCGGTTCTGATAGATCTTGGTCAGAGAAAAATTGACGGCAAGACCAATCACGGCAACAAGAACGAGAAGATAGTATTTCATGATGGTGACCTCGCAGAGCGTTTTTTTGTATTTTACCATAAAGCCACGGGGTTGTCAACAAGAACGGGGGAAGAAATGTAAAAATCCCATTCGTTGCTTGCAACGAATGGGATGGTAACAGGAAGAATGGGGCAGTGCAATCATCGGCGTAGCTGATCGGCTATGGTCGAAATAAATTTGCGGTTGGTGGTGTCTTGAACGGTATCGCCGAAATAGGCAATGAGGGTATTCACGTCGCCCCTATCCCACGCGATCTCGATGGCGTTGCGCATCGCACTGCTCACGCGGGCGGCAATGGTTACATGCTGTCGCGCAACGGAAGGATAGAGCTCCTTGGTGACCGAGTTGATGATATCGGGGTTCTCGACGACCATGAGGATGGCGGTACGGAGGTATTGATAGCCCTTGATATTGGCGGGGATTACAACTTGGTTCATGATTTTTGCAAGACGGTTTTTCAACGGGTCATTTTCTTGCTCTAATTGTACGTGAACGGCGATCATCGCAATAAATTCAGAGTTGGTCGGCTTTCCTCTGTTCTCCGTTGTATAACCGAAGTAGTTGTTGAGAATGTCGATGTCGCCTTGATCCCACGTGACGGAAATGGCATGAGCCATAGCAGACTCCACAAGGGATGGGCGGGTTTGGTGTTTTTTTGCCACGAAAGGATAAAGATATTTTGTCATGGCATCGATCAAATCAAAATCTTCTACGGCCAGAAAAATGGCAGTCTTCAAATATTCATAGCCCAGGAGCTTTTTAGGCACAGCGAGGTCATCCAAGATATCAATGATGTTTTTTTCAATGCGTTCAATGCGGCATTTTTCAAAATATTCCTTAAACATAGGAGCCTCCAAAATGAAAACAGGATAGTTTCTTTATATATTGTAGCATGGGTTCGCGGATTTGTCAACAGAAATGCTCCCGACGGGTGTCGGGAGCATTTCATCAGTGATACATCTTATACCTGAGCCTCAAATTATCCGCTATCATCGCGATAAACTCGCTATTGGTCGGCTTTCCGCGGTTATTCTGAATGGTATATCCGAAGTAACTGTTCAGCGTATCCACATCACCTCTGTCCCATGCGACCTCAATGGCGTGGCGGATGGCGCGCTCGACGCGGGATGTCGTGGTGGCATATTTCTTGGCGACGGAAGGGTAGAGCACCTTGGTGACCGAGTTAATAATGTCGCTGTCACGTACGGTCATAAGTATGGCGGTGCGCAGATACTGGTAGCCCTTGATATGCGCGGGAACGCCGATCTGATGGATGATCTTGGTGACCTGCGTTTCAATGTCGGGCGTTTTATCATTTTCGTTTTCGTGCGATGCCTCCTTGGCAATGGCAGCATCGGTGCGAGCGGTTGCAATCTCCTCAATGTGCTTGCAAAGACTGCCCATGTGAATGGGCTTGAGCAGGCAAAGCTCCGCACCTGCGTTGGTCGCTTGGATAAAGATGCTTTCGCTGGAGACGGTCGACATCATAATAATGGTGGGCGTGCGATCGGGCGAAAAATCCATGCTGCGAACGGCGCGGAGCACGCCGATGCCGTCCATTTTGGACAGCCATACGTCGATCAGCACAATGTCGGGATGGTTGCGTGAGATGCGGGAGAGCGCCTCCTCACCGTTGGCTGCTTCCTCAATGTGGCGATAGCCTGCGTGGATCAGTCCTTCGCGCAACGTTGCACGCTGCGACTGGCTTTCATCTGCGATCAGAATACGAGTGGTATATTCCATGGGTTTGTCCTCCGTTTGTGTTTTTTGGTTACCACCATTATTTTACCATAAATTGGTAAAAATATCAAGGTTTTACCAAAAACAAAAATAGACAAACTTTCCCTTGGAAAAATGGTAAAAATTGACAAATATATCGAATTCCGAGCGGAAATCAATGATTTTCGGGCATTCCGTGGTCATGTTGACAGGGAGCGGTGAAGAAATCTGTCAGATCGACCTCCCAGATGCCATTCTCTCCCCGGCGAAAACCGATGGCGTGGATCATCTGCTCTCCTGCGGGCTCGGTGTCGCCGTCAAAGCGAGCGTAGTGAATGCCGCAAAGATCGATGAAATTCAGCGTTCCGCGACCGAGCACAAACAGCGCCTGCTTATCGACCGGGGCGTTCAATACAGGAGCAAGATGACGCAAGCTACCGCCGTCGGGACCGATTTTGAATTGGCAAATGCCGGCGGGGGCACCGTCGACCTCTGCCTCGTATGCCAGCAGCTCTACGTCGTATTCGACACCGCACAGCGCACACAGCGCACGCTGCTGCTCTTTATCTTGAATAGCAAAAACCTTGAGCATGGTCAATCCTCCTTGTCATTTGTCCGAGGGGGCTTGGGGATGCGGATCTTGACGCGCGCAGGCGCCTCGGATGCCGTGCCTTTTTGGCGCAGCGCAAGATTTTTCAATGCCTCGACCTCGGTCGGTGCCAGCTTGCGGTACTTGCCCTCGGGCAGGTGACCGAGCACCAGCGGGCCCATGGCAACGCGCTTGAGCGAGAGAACACGCAGACCGACGGTGTCGCACATCTTGCGGATCTGACGATTTCTGCCTTCATACAGCGTCATTTCCAGCTCGGTCTGATGCTCCCAGCCGCGCAGAACATTGACCTTAACGGGGCGGATACGATAATCGTCAATGACCATCGGAGAGGAGAGGCGCTTAAGCTGACGCTCGGTGATCTCGCCGCCGACGGTGACGTGATAGACCTTGGGGAGATGATGACGGGGGTGGGTGAGCAGATTGGCAAGCTCACCGTCGTTGGTCAGCAGCAAAAGCCCTGTAGAGAACATATCCAAGCGGCCTACGGGATACACGCGCACGCCGAGATCCTCCACGAGCGCGGTAACGCAGGGGCGGCCTTCCTCGTCTGCGGTGGTGGTGACAAATCCGGCGGGCTTGTGCAGCATGACGGTCACGTGATCGGCGGGGGGCAGCGGACGGACGTGCTTGCCAAGATAGGTGATCACATCGATATCGGGATCGATCTTCTGTCCGACCGTTGCAGTCGTTCCGTTGACCTGCACGCGTCCTGCGGCAATCTCTGCCTCGGCAGCGCGGCGGGAGAGCACGCCGCAATCGGTAAAATATTTTTGAATTCTGATTTTTTCCACGTTGGTAAATCCTTAACCTTTCGTTGGGAGATCATGCGGTGCGGCGAAAGAGCGCACCAAGCAGGGTAAAAAGACGTTGCAGGAGCGAAGGGGAGGGGAGCGTCTCAACGTCGTATAACGGCTGCAGCGGCGTGGAAGCAATTTGCTCACGCATACCGTCGCCGTTGGTGTCACAGTAAAAGATCAAGCGCCCGATGGGTGCGGTAGCATCGATGGGCGCAAGCGCAAAATGCGGGAGCTGCACGACACAGGTGATGGCGGCATGATCGCGCGGCAAGGTCACGGCACAGCGCTCCGTTCCCGCCACCAGCACGTATTGCTCCTTGCCGCCGCTGACGGGCAGCAGCGTTTGATAGCCGCCCACCTCACAGAGCGTGATACGGGAGTAAGAGGAAAAGCCGTAGTCGAGCAGAGCGGTATGGTCACTCCAGTCATCGGGGGCATTAAGCGTTACGGCGATCAGCGTCAATCCGTCTCGCTCGGCAGCGCTGACCAGGCAGCGTCCGCTTCGCTTGGTATATCCCGTTTTTACGCCGATCGCGCCGTCGTAATAGCGCAGCATTTTGTTATGGTTGAGCAGCACGCGTGTACCGACGGCAACCGTTTCCCCACGCGCGTCTGTGGCATCGACCGTGTCGTCCGGTACGGTGCCCGGCGCGGTCATGTCGCACAGCGGGATGGTCATTTTCTTGGTTGACATAATGCGCTTCAGTGCCGGGTGCGCCAGCGCCGCAGACGCAATACGGGCAAGGTCGTGCGCGGTGGTATAATGCGCTTCGTCGTCCAGTCCGTGGGGATTGGTGAAATGGGTATCCTTCAATCCCAGCGCAAGGGCCTTTTGGTTCATCAGATCGGCGAACGCCTCAACACTGTCCGAAACGGCGAGCGCAAGCGCAACCGCAGCATCGTTGGCGGACTCCAGAAGCAATGCATACAGCAGCTGCTCCACTGTCAACCATTCGTCGGCGTACAGATAGATGGAGGAGCCCTCAACGCCTACGGCACGCTTGTCGATACGAATAGCATCCGTCATATTCAACTGCTCGGCAACGATCAGTGCGGTCATGATTTTGGTGGTGCTTGCCATAGGCAGACGTGCGTCCGCGTTGTGCGCGAACAGCACGCGCCCGGTATCGGCATCAAGCAGCAGCGCGGCTTGCGCAGACAGGGCAGGGGGCACAACGGCGGCGACGGAGGCAGAGATCGCCCCCGTCGCACCAACGGGTATGATAAGCATCAAAAGTGCAAGCAAAAGTGCGATCGCGTGGAGCGATTGACGGTGTGACATGGCAGACTCCTTCCTTTTTCAGAACAGCGGTACTGAAAAAGTATATGGGCGCAGCCACGCACATATTCCCGTCGGATCAGTCCTGTGCCGTTTCCTCGGCAGGAGCGTCCTTGTCCTCGGTATCGTTCTTCTTGAACAGCGTCTTGAGCTTGGCAAAGATCTCGGGTGCACGTTCGATAGCGGCAGCGATCTGCTCGACCGCATCCGGTGCTGCGGCACTCTGACCCATGTTGATCAGATTGACGTTGCCCTCTGCGTTAACAACGAGAAAGCCGACGGGGGTAATGGAAAGGCCGGTGCCGCCACCGCCGCCGAAATTCTGACGCTGGGGAGAGTTTTTGCCGTAATACTCCAGACCGCCCGTGGTGTAGCCCATGGAGATCTTGGAGATGGGGATAATAGTCGTGCCGACGTCGGTTTTGATGGGCTTGCCGATGATGGTATCGGAATCCACCAGTGTGCGCAGGCTCTCAAGCGAGGTCTGAATCATTTCTTCCAGCTTGTTATCGGTGTTTGCCATATACAAAGTTCCTTTCTTTGTAAAAAAGTCTTATTTATTGTTGCCCCGTCCTGTTGGGGGAGTGGTTGCAGCTTTTGGGTGTTGCGGCTTACGGGTGGGCTTTCCCGCACGAGCGGCGGTCAAGCGGAGCAATGCCTTTAGTCCGACGGCAAGCAGCTGCCAGACGAGCAGGCGCAGGCGAAGATCCAGCACGGCGGAGGTCTTTTGCCCTTCAAAGTCGGGAAAAACGCGGATGCGTTCGGGATGATGCACGTGCAGATTGGAAAACGTGTGCAGGCCCTCCATCAAATAAGCAACGGCAGGGCAGACGGCACCGTATGCGATCGCGGTGGTGGCGGCATCGCCTGTTGCGACGCGAAACTCCAGCGCGTGCAAATCCACGCGGGCGTAACGAAACAGCGGACCGGGGATCTCACGCAAAAGTGAACCGATCATGCTGATCTTTTCGGTCAGAGAGGATTTCTTTTTTTGCGTGCCGCCTTGCGCGGCGGAGGGAGCAGCGCCTCGTTTGGCTGCTGCTTTTGCTTGCCTTTTGGCTTGCTTTTTTTGCTCACGCAGCATAGCCTTTTGCTCTTGGCGCTTGCGGCGGGCAACGGCACGGGGCGAATAATCCTTTTCGCGGAATATCTTTTTTGGCTTGGGGTGGCGAAATAGCGGCACGCAAAACGCGTGTGCGCGGATGCTGACGTCGCTCTCGTTCTGCAATTGGATGCGCAGCCGCACGGGGCACATCAGCAAAAGGAGCAGCAGCAAAAGAATTCCGAGCAGAATCTTCCAGACCATGGGCAGCTCCTTTCTTGCTGTTTGTTTCTTTATATGGGGGGATTGGCGATCGTTGTTATACGGTCAGCGTTGCTGCGTCGGCATCTGCCTCAGCGGGAGCGGTATTCTCCGCTTCTTTATTTGCTTCTCCCTCGACCTGTGCAGCGACGGCAAGGGCTTCGGTTGCGGGCAGCTCCTCCAGCGAAGAAATACCGAAAACGCGCAGGAATTTATCGGTTGTGCCGTACAGCATGGGTCTTCCGACTACCTCAAGACGGCCGACGGCGTGGATCAGCTCCTTGTCCAGCAGCGAGTTAACGGCGTAGGCGCTGTCAACACCGCGAACCGTATCGATAAAGGTACGGGTAACGGGCTGATTGTAGGCAATGACTGCTAAAACCTCCATGGAGGCGGCAGACAGATTACCGCCGCGACGCACACCCAGAACCTCGCGGATATAGGGGGCGAACTGCTCACGGGTGCAGATCTGGCAGGTGTCGGGGTACAGCAGCAGTTGAACACCGCGATGTGCCTCGGGTGCGTTGAAGGTGGGCTCCATATGCTCGACCAGCGTGCGGACGTCGGAGGCGGTCAGCCCCAGGGCGTCGGCAATTTTCTTGTACGGAACGGGATAGCCCGCTGCAAATAAGATCGCCTCGACTGCAGCCTCCATATCAGCGACGCTTTGCAGTGCCTCGGCAGGGGTGGCAGAGGAAGAAGCGTCCGTGGACGCGATCGTTTCTCCGGTGGGGACGGACATGGGTTCGGTCATATCATTGTTCATGCTTGGTCGCCTTTCGTTTAGTTGATTTGCCCGTCAGGCTCCTCGGTGTTCTCCGTGGGCTTTTCGGGGGCGGGAGGCTCGTCGTTGATGACAAAATTGGTATCGATGCGGTGCAGGGAGGTACCGTCGTCGGGGGCATCCACGATCAGGATCTGACGCATCTTGATCAGCTCCAATACGCCGAGGAAAATGGCAATCATGTCAGGGAGTGAGGTTGCATCGGCAAGCAGCGCTTGCAGCGAGGATTTCTTTTCCTTATTCAGACGGTTGAGAATGCCGACGATCTTGAGCTCAACGGGAACGATGGGCTTGCTGATCATGGGGGTAAAGGTGGCACGCTTAGCGTGCGCGATGCTTTCCTGGTATGCATTCAGGCGGCGAATGGCGGTGCACAGCGAGGTAATCTGCTGATCGGCAACGTAGGTACGGTCGATCGAGATCTCGTCGGTCTCCTTGACCATGCGATGGCGGTGCACCTCGAACAGCTTTGCCATTTTGACCGCCGCTTCCTTGGCTGCCTGATAACGCAGCAGGGCATCGGTCAGCTCCATGCGGGGATCCTTCTCTTCCTTTTCCTCGCGTGGCAGCATCATCTTGCTTTTGATATAGATCAGCTCGCTTGCCATGAGCAGAAAGTCGGAGGCGAGCTCCATGTCCATCTGCTCCATGCCTGCGATCGCCTCCATGTACTGGTCGCACAGCAGCGCGATGGGCAGGTCGGTGATCTCGATTTTATTCTTTTGTATCAGAGAGAGCAACAGATCCAGCGGACCATTGAAGTTAAATTGCTCCAGTTGATAGGTAACAGCTTCCATTGGGGAGGTTGTGCTCCTTTACATAAGACCTTGCGAAATGTGATAAAGAATGGAATACAGCTCGCCGTTGACATTCTGCATTCCCGTGATGCGAAACAGGCAGTCCGACAGGAACTCGACACCGATGCTCAGCGGAACGGTCAAAATTCCGGTCCAAAGCAGGATCAGCATGACAATCATGATGATGCGCTCGTATTTCATAATGCCGAAATACCATTTGGTCGGCAGAAATACGTAAAAAACACGCGAGCCGTCCCAGGGCGGAATGGGGATCAGATTGAACAGCGCATAGCTGAGGTTGAGCACCACGCCGGCGTACAGCATATAAATGAGGACGGCAACAAAGGTAAAGCCGCCGCTGACGGCATAGGCGCTGCCCGTGAAGGCGGCGCGCAGAATGGCTTGCACGTCGTTCTCGAACACGGCGCTGATGGGAATGAGCGCGAGGCGCAGAACGACAACGAAAACGATAGCGAGAAACACGTTGGAGAGCGGTCCTGCCAGCGAGGAGATCGCCATATCACGGCGTGGATTTTTAAAGTTGCGGCTGTTGATCGGTACGGGCTTTGCCCAACCGATGCGGAAAAACAGCATACAGATAAAGCCGATCGGATCGAAATGCTTGGCGGGATTGAGCGTCATGCGCCCGAGATTTTTTGCCGTAGGATCGCCCAGACGATACGCTGCGTACGCGTGGCACATCTCGTGGAACGAGAGCGCAATCAGAACGGCGGGCAGCGAGATCAGATAGGAGGGGATCCGACTGATAAAATCGTATATGGAATTGGACAGGAAGTTCATGCTATATCCTCACTTGTGTGTCAAAGCTTGACACCGGTGAACTCCGCGATCTTACTCCAGATGGCGGTTTTTCCTTCGTTTTTCAAGGTGGAGGTAAAGACGATGGGGGTGTCGGGGAGAATGTCGGGATCGCTTGCAAGCGAGAGCTCGCAGGCGCGGCGCTCGGTGGCGTTGAGCTTATCTGCCTTGGTCGCAACGACCATATAGGGAAGCCCCGTATTCGCCAGATAGCGCAGCATCATGCGGTCGTCCTCGGTCGGTCCGATGCGGCTGTCTACCAGCTGCAGCACGGCGCAGACGCGGTCAATGCAGGGATTCTTGGTGAAATAGCCATCGGTCAGCGCACTCCATTGCGCCTTGTCCTGCGGTGCACGCTTGGCGAAGCCGTAGCCGGGCAGGTCGACAAAAAACAGCTTTTTATCGATATTGTAGAAATTGATGGTGATGGTCTTACCGGGCGCCGAGCTGACACGAGCCAGGCTCTTGCGACCGAGCAGCAGATTGATCAGCGAGCTTTTTCCCACGTTAGAACGCCCGGAAAAGGCGATCTGAGGAATGGGATCGCCGGGGAACTGTCGCAGCTGTCCCGCGCTGATCTGCAGATTGATGTTTTGTAAATTCAAAGCCATAGGGCAAGCTCCTTTGGAGTTTTGATCGGCTGCTTGTCAGAGCAGCGCGTTTTTGAGAATCTCGGATGCGTGAGAGCAGGGGATAAAGGTGAGATTGTCGCGTGCCAATGCATCGATATCCTCCAGATCACGTTCGTTTTCAGCAGGAATAAGTACCGTCTTAACGCCGGCGTTGTAGGCTGCCATGGTCTTCTCACGCAGTCCGCCAATGGGCAGGACTCTGCCGCGCAGTGTGATCTCACCCGTCATGGCAATATCGCGGCGCACGCAGCGACCGGTCAGCGCGCTGACCAGGGCTGTCAGCATGGTCACGCCTGCGCTGGGACCGTCCTTGGGAACGGCACCCTCGGGAACGTGAATGTGGATATCCTTTTTCTCGTAGAAATCGGAGGGAATGCCGTATTCGGCGGCGATGGAGCGCGTGTAGGTGATGGCGGCGCGCGCAGACTCCTTCATCACGTCGCCGAGCGAGCCGGTCAGCTCCAGCTTACCCGTGCCGTCCAGTACAGCGGCTTCAATGCGCAGCATATCGCCGCCAAGCTCGGTGTAAGCCAGTCCGTTGACGGTACCGACGGCATCCGTCTCGTCAATATGCTCGGGCAACAGCTTGCGAGCACCGAGATACTCCTTGATGTTCTTGACGCCGACCGTCACGCGACCGACGCCCTCGTCGATCATTTTGCGCGCTGCCTTGCGGATGAGAGAGGCAATGGTTCGCTCAAGATTGCGGACGCCCGCCTCGTGTGTATAATAGTCGATCAGCTCGCAGATAGCGTCGTCCGTCATGCGGAATTTGGTCTTGTTCAGACCGTGACGCTGCAGCTGCTTGGGCAGCAGATGGTGCTTGGCGATGTTGAGCTTTTCCCGTTTGGTGTACATCTTCATCTCGATGATCTCCATACGGTCGATCAGCGGACGGGGAACGGTGTCCAGCGTATTTGCCGTTGCGATAAACAGGCAGTCGGACAGGTCAAAGGGCAGCTCGATGAAATGATCGCGGAAGGCGCGGTTCTGCTCGCCGTCCAAAACCTCCAGCAGCGCTGCCGCAGGGTCACCCTGCAGGCTCTCGCTCATTTTGTCGATCTCATCCAGCAGGATGAGCGGGTTGGAGGTGCCTGCCAGCGCGATCGCATTCATGATGCGACCGGGCATGGAGCCGAGGTAGGTGCGACGGTGACCGCGGATATCGGACTCATCGCGGATACCGCCAAGAGAAACGCGGACGTACTTGCGCTTCATGGCGCGTGCGATCGAGGCGGCAACCGAGGTCTTACCGACACCGGGAGGGCCGACCAGGCAAAGCACCTGGTTTTTCAACTCGGGATGCATCTGCTTGACGGCGAGATATTCCAAAATACGATCCTTGACCTTGTCAAGCCCGTCATGATCTTCGTCGAGAATACGTTTTGCGGTGGCAATATTGAGGCGATCCTTGCTCTTTTTGCCCCAGGGCAGGTCAAGGACGGTATCGAGGTAGGTCGTGATCACACCTGCCTCCTGCGAGCCGAAGGGCGTTCTTGCCAGGCGGTCGTTTTCCTTGAGCAGCTTGGCGCGGGCCTCCTCGGACAGCGGTGCGGACATGATACGCTCCTCATACTTGGCGGTTTCGCTATTGGCGCCCTCGCCCAGCTCGTCCTGAATGACGCGGATCTGCTCGCGCAGGTAATATTCCTTTTGATTGCGCGCAAGGTTGGCGCGCACTTTATTTTGAATGTCTGCCTCACAGGCGAGCAGCTCGCGCTCCGATTCCAGAATGGCCAGCAGCGTTTCCACGCGCTCCATCGGCTCAAAGCATTCCAGAATGGCTTGCTTGTCCTCGCATTTGACCAGCACATTGGCAGCAATAAAGTCGGAAAGCTGACCGGGATTGCGCATGCCGGCTGCCGTTCGCATCAGCTCCTCCGACGTTGCGGGGAGATAGCGGAGAATACGGGGCAGCTCACGGTGCAATGCGTGCAGCGCAGCCTGAACGCGAACATCATCGGTGTCGCGCAGCATGATCGCCTTGATCAGTACGTCAGCGCAGGGCATTTCAGCATCCATATTCAGCGACAGAACCTGCGCACGGGAGAGGCCCTCGACGATCAGTCGCG
Source organism: Clostridia bacterium (assembly GCA_017452545.1). Taxonomy (GTDB): domain Bacteria; phylum Bacillota; class Clostridia; order Oscillospirales; family CAG-272; genus SIG644. The sequence goes on from JAFTME010000153.1 coordinate 18,255, forward strand.
CATTTTTTTCGGGCGTGGTGATCAGCTGCTTGATGCGCGCAACGGTTCCGACACGGTACAGTGCTGCGGATGCGTGCGAGGGACGCTCGCCACCGGCGGCACCGAGCAGGGCAGAGAGCGCGCTGTCGGTATCGGGCTCCTCGCCGTCTGCCATCATCTGCTCCAGCTGCTCGGCAAGCAGCTCATCCAGCTCGGGCTCGTCACCGGGGATCTCGGTCAAGAGAAGCACGGGCGAGGCGGCATCGGCTGCGGCACGAGCAATCGCAATATCGCTGTTGTCGGTCAATTCAAAATTCAACAGTGCGGACGGGAAGGCAACGATGCCGCGCAGCGTCAGCACGGGAAGTGTCATTTTTTCGGCTTTTTCAATGGTATGGGGCATATCGTGATCCTTTCGGGGGTGCTTTTGATGGAAAACATTTTGATTTCTTTACATTATAACACATTTTCGCTCAATATTCCATAGCAAAATGCACTTTTTTCGGAATTTTACAATTTATATATATTTGTAACACGGTTTCTGCGAAAAAAGCATAAAAAAAGGGGCACAACAGTGTCCGCAGCCGCAGGGAAGAATATCATAAGCTTGATATTTCGCGGTAACGAAGTATTGTGCCATGAAAAAGCAGGCATGACAGGTCGGGGGGACTCGCATACGACTGCTTGACTATTATACCGCATTTTGCTCGATTTGTAAATTATCAAAATTGACGAATATTGGCGATAAATTTCGTCAAAACACATAACAGTGAGAAAATATCCCCTACTTTTTTATTGTTTTTTGATACATTTTGTCAATGACATTTGTGTCATACGACAAAATGTCGTACAGCGACATGCAGAGCGCAAAAATGTCGTACAAAAAAGCCGAAACCGGTTCGAAGAGAAAAGAGAAAAAAGATCGAAAAATTTTTCAAAATAGTATTGACAAGCCGCCGGACTTGTGGTATAATACCACGGAAAAGGAAGCAGAACCACCGTTCTCACCCTGCCGCACAAGGCGCGCACGGGTCGATAATGAACCACCTCTTTGACGGATTTGACGAAATGACAAAAAGGAGTGGTCTCGTTCGGTTGGCACTGTGCTTCCCGGACGATTTTTTATTTTTACTAATTCGGAGGTACACTGCTATTAGCACGAAAGAATTGCTGATTAACGAGGACATCAGAGTCAACGAAGTCAGAGTCACCAGCGCGAAGGGTGAGATGCTCGGTATCATGAGCACAAACGCTGCACTGAAGATGGCGTATGACAGCGGACTTGATCTCGTTCTGATCGCGCCTCAGGCTACGCCCCCCGTCGCTCGCATTATGGACTACGGTAAGTATCGCTTTGAGTGCGAAAAGAGAGAAAAGGAAGCAAAGAAAAAGCAGCAGGTCGTGGAGCTCAAGGAGATCCAGCTGTCCTGCAGAATCGATGTTCACGACTTTGAAACCAAGGCGCGTCAGGCACGCAAGTTCCTGGAGGCGGGTAACAAGGTTCGCGTCGTTATGAAGTTCAAGGGCCGCGAGATGAGTCACCAGTCCATCGGACGCGAGGTTATGACTCGCTTCTCCGACACGCTTGCCGATATCGGCGGCTCGGATAAGCCCCCCGTTCTCGACGGACGCTTCATGAGCATGGTGCTTACCCCCGTAAAGAAATAATTCCCCGGAGCGGCAGGTGCCGCCAGACCACGATTCATCAGCCCCGAGGGGCTTGTATGATAGAGCGCAGCCGTTTACTTTCCTGAGGCGGCTCGGCGCACAATTACAACGAAAAGGAGTTTCACAAAATGGGAAAGGTTAAGACACATAAAGCATCTTCCAAGAGATTTAAGGTGACCGGCACCGGTAAGGTTAAGCTGAGCCACTGCCACCGTCGCCACAAGACCGGTAACAAGAGCGGTAACAAGCTGCGTCAGCTGCGCGGCAGTGCCTACGTTCAGGGCGCTATGGCTGCAAACGTCAAGGCGCTGATCCAGAAGTAAGTTGACAGAAAGAAGAGGTAGAGAAAAATGGCAAGAGTAAAGGGCGCGATGATGACGCGCAAGAGAAGAAATAAAGTTCTGAAGGCTGCGAAGGGCTACTGGGGTGCTAAGTCTAAGCACTTCAAGATGGCTAAGCAACAGGTCATGAAGAGCGGCAACTATGCATTTGCAGGCCGCAAGATGAAGAAGAGAGATTTCCGTAGCCTGTGGATCACCCGTATCTCTGCTCAGGCAAAGGTTAACGGTATGAACTACTCTACGATGATGCACGGTCTGAAGAAGGCAGGCATCACCCTCAACCGCAAGATGCTGGCTGAGCTGGCAGTTTCCGATAAGGAAGCATTTGCAGCATTGGCAGCACAGGCAAAGGCTGCTCTGTGATGCTTTTTGATAAAAACCCGGTGAGATGACCGGGTTTTTGTCATACATAGCCCCCGGTGACATTTTGCCGTAAGCGTTGCGAAAAGGGATATTTTTTGACATTTTCTGTATTTTTTGGGATTTTTTGATGGATAGGAGGCACGTTTTCATGCTGCATATCGAAGAACTGATCACCTCGAAGCAGAACGCTTTGGTGGTCGAAACGGCAAAGCTTGCTGACCGCAAGCACCGCCGCGCGAGCGGTCTTTTCCGCTTTGACGGCATCAAGCTGGCAGAGGAAGCGTTGCGCAGCGGCGCACCGCTGGCGGCTGTTTTGCTGCATGAGCAGCGCGCACAGGCTGTGCTTTCCCGTCTTGAAGAGGCAGGACTTTCACTGCCCGAGAGCGCTCGCACCGTCTGCCTGTCAGATGCGGTTTTTCGACGCTTGAGCGAGGAAAGTGCACCTGAGGGCGTCATTTGCGTTTGCCGCGAGCTGCCCATCCATCAGACCAAACCGACTCCCGTTATAACGGAGCGGGAACGCATCGTTCTGCTTGAATCGGTGCGCGATCCCTCCAACCTCGGCGCGATCATCCGCAGCGCTGCTGCCTTCGGGGTTGATCATTTGATCATCAGCGAGGACTGCGCCGATATTTACAATGCCAAAACGGTGCGCGCCTCCATGGGTACGCTGTTCACGCAGCACCTGACCCGCGTGGCGGCCATCACCGATGCGATCGCCGCGCTGCGCGCGGCAGGTCGACGCACCTTTGCCGCGGCTCTTGACCGCGACGCGTGGCAGCTCGGCTCTTTTGCCGTGCAAAGCGGTGACTGTGTTGTTATCGGAAACGAGGGACACGGACTCAGCTCCCAAACGATCGCAGCGTGCGATCACAGCGTATTTATTCCCATGACGGCGAGGGCAGAGTCGCTCAACGCCGCCGTGGCAGCATCGGTGCTCATGTGGGCATTCGGTGCACCCAACTCCGACGAACGGCAGGGAGGTATGAACGATGTATAAGCAGGAACAAACCGGACGTCTGTTCTGGATCTGGCTCTCCACTCGTCTTGGTGCGGGCAACCGCCTGTATCCGCTGCTGCTGGAGCGCTTTGGAAGCGCATATGAGGTGTTTGAGGCTTCGGAGGAGCGTTTGCTTGAGGTGCTGCCCGATCTGACACCCGCACAGCTGCGCGCGTTGACGGACAAGCGCCTGGAGGATATCTATGCCATTGAGGAGCATTGCCGTCGCAGCGGTGTCAAGCTGTTGACCTACAATGACGCTGCCTATCCGCTCAGCTACCGTTCGCTGACCGACCCGCCCCTGCTGCTGTATTATCGCGGCGAGCTGCCTGATCTGCAGAACAAGCTGTGTATTGCTATGGTCGGTACGCGCCGTATGAGTGAATACGGTCGTCGCATGGCGTATAAAATAGCTTATGAGCTGGCGGCTGCCGGTGTTGTCGTCGTCAGCGGTATGGCGCTTGGCGTGGACAGCGTTGCCTCCTGTGCTGCGCTGCAGGCAGGCGGCAGTACTGTCGCTATTCTCGGCGGCGGCATTGACGTGCCGTATCCGCCTGAGCACGAAAGTTTTATGGAAATCATCGCCGCTCGCGGCACGCTGATCTCGGAGTATGCACCGGGAACGGCGCCCATTGGGTCGCATTTTCCCGTGAGAAATCGTCTGATTAGCGGTCTGTGTCAAGGTACTGTCATCGTCGAGGCGGCACAGGGCAGCGGTGCTCTGATCACCGCCGACCGTGCACTGCAGCAGGGACGCGACGTTTTTGCCGTGCCTGCCAACGTCGGAGATGCCAACGCATCCGGTACCAATCGCCTGATCCGCGACGGCGCACACGTTGCGCTTTGCGCCGATGATATTCTCGGATATTACAAATTTCTGTACGAAAAATCCGTTTCCACCCGTACTACCGCAGCGCTGGGCGCTCGCTCCGATTACGACGGTGCAGTGCTTGCCCGTATGGGCGTTTACAGCCGTGTGGTGGGCGGATACCTGCGCGTTCCCGCCGAAGAGGCGGGCAGTGCCGCGATCGCACCGTCGCCCGCTCCTGCAGCGGAGCCGCGTCGTCGTGCGCCTGCCAAGCGCGCCAACGATTCTAAGCCCGACATGAAGCCGACGCCGAAAGCACCGTCGGAGCGCTCACGCACGGCAGAGCGTACAGCGTCCGTGTCTGCGGCACAGCCCGAGGACAAGAGTCCTCTGCTCTCGCCTCGCAATGCAGACGATAAGGGAGACCGCTCCTGCGAAGCGGTAGCATCGCTGACCGAGCTGCAGCGCTCGGTGCTGGATGCCATTCCCGCCGAGGCACCCGTGAGCATTGACAAGCTTAAGCGAATGGGCTTTGCCATGGGTCAGCTGCTCTCCACGCTTTCGGTGCTGGAGATCAAGGGCTTGGTACAATCCCTGCCGGGCGGTATGGTCGGCAGACGTTGAGCGTTATTTTTGATAGCTTGCCCCGGAATGGGGCTGAACGATAAATTTTTACACAGAAAGGGAACCCCGAAACATTATGTCTTATTTGGTTATTGTGGAGTCCCCCACCAAGGTGGGAACCATTAAGGGCTATCTTGGCTCCAATTATCGAGTGATCGCTTCCAAGGGCCACGTCCGTGATCTGCCCAAGAGCACACTCGGCGTTGATATAGAAAACAACTTTGAACCGCATTATATCAACATCCGCGGCAAGGGTGAGCTGATCCGCGACATCCGCAAGGAGGCCAAGGCGGCGACCAAGGTCTTCCTCGCAACCGACCCTGACCGCGAGGGCGAAGCCATTTCCTGGCATCTTGCGGCTGTGCTGGCGATCCCTGTAGATAAGATCATGCGCGTGTCGTTTAACGAGATCACCAAGACGGCGGTCAAGGCTGCCATCAAATCCCCCCGTCCTTTGGACATGAATCTGGTCAATGCGCAGCAGGCGCGTCGTATTCTCGACCGTATTGTGGGCTATAAGATCAGTCCGCTGCTTTGGAAAAACGTGCAGAGCGGTCTGAGCGCCGGCCGCGTACAGTCGGTGGCAGAGCGTTTGGTCGTTGACCGTGAGCGCGAGATCCGCGCTTTCGTTGCCGAGGAGTACTGGACGGTGGATGCTACGTTGAACGGCCCCGATGATAAAACGTTTGTCGTACATTACGTCGGCGACGAGAGCGGCAAGGTCAGACTGGAAAGCGAGGCCGCGGCAATGACTGTCGCAAAGGCTGCCGAAAGCAAGCCCTTTACGGTTCGCTCGGTCAAGCGCTCCACCCGCACCAAGCTGCCCGCGCCTCCTTTTACCACCTCCACCATGCAGCAGGAGGCTTCCCGTAAGCTCGGCTTCCAGTCCCAGCGTATCATGCGCGTGGCACAGGAGCTGTACGAGGGTATCAATCTCGGTGCAGAGAACGGTGGCGCACAGGGTTTGATCACCTATATGCGTACCGACTCGCTGCGCGTCAGCGCGGAGGCACAGGAGTCCGCTCGCGCCTTTATCTCCGAAAAATACGGGGCAGAGTATTATCCCGAAGCCCCTCGCCAGTATAAATCCAAGACACTCTCCCAGGACGCGCACGAGGCGATCCGCCCGGCACGCGTGGAGCTGGAGCCTCAGAAGATCCGCAAGCTGCTTACCTCCGATCAGTACCGTCTGTACAAGCTGATCTGGGATCGCTTTGTGGCAAGCCAGATGCAGTCTGCGACGCTGTCTGTCATCAGCGTTGACCTGAGCTGTGATAAGTATCTGTTCCGCACGGGCGGCTACAGTGTGGTCTTCCCCGGCTATATGGCACTGTACGAGGAATCCGAGGATGAGAGCGTCCGTCGCCGTGACGCCGAGCCCGACGAGGTCAAGGATGCCCGTATTCCCGACTTGGAAGAGAATATGATGCTGACCTCTGAGGCGGTCGACCCGCAGCAGCACTTTACCGAGCCCCCCGCACGCTATAACGAGGCGTCGCTGATCAAGTCGCTCGAGGAAAAGGGCATCGGTCGCCCCTCCACCTATACGCCTATTATCACTACCATCCTGGAGCGCGGCTACGTCAAGCGCGACGGAAAGGCACTTGTTCCCACGCCGCTTGGCGAGGTGACGACCGGGCTGATGGAAAAGCATTTTCCGACCATCGTTGACTACGGCTTTACCGCCGATATGGAAACGCGTCTGGATAACATCGAAAAGGGCGAAACTACCATTGACGACGTTCTCGGCGATTTCTGGGCACCGTTTGCCGATCAGCTGAAAAACGCCGAGGAAACGCTGGGCTCGGAGACCGAAAAGGCGCCCGTTGAGGAGACCGACCTGTTTTGCGATAAGTGCGGCAGCCGCATGATCGTCAAAAAGGGGCGTTTCGGTAAATTCGCTGCCTGCCCCAATTACCCCGGATGCCGCAGCACCAAGCCGCTGACACGTCCCGAGGAAACGGAGGGCGGCGACGCTGAGGTGGTTGACGGTATGAAGTGCGAGCTGTGCGGCGGTGACGTCGTTGTTCGCTCCGGTCGCTTTGGCAGCTTCTTTGCTTGCGCAAACTATCCGCAGTGTAAGTTTACCAAGCCGCGGGATAAGGAGATCGGTGTTGATTGTCCCAAGTGCGGCTCGCCACTGGTCAGCAAGCAGGGCAAGCGAAAGGCTGTGTTCTACGGCTGCTCCAAATATCCCGCCTGCGATTTCTCCTCGTGGGATCTGCCGACCAAGGAAAAATGCCCGAGCTGTGGCGGTATGCTGTTCCGCAAGAAGGGCAAGGCACTGCTCGTTTGCCACGATACCACCTGTAATTATCAGTGTCCGCTGCCTGCTGCGATGCAGCAGGAGGATGCTCCTACCGAGGATAACGAATAATCCAAACGATACGCGGAGTTATCAATATGCCAATCATTCATATATACGGTGCCGGTCTTGCAGGCTGCGAGGCAGCCTGGCAGGCGGCGCAAATGGGTGTGTCGGTTCGCCTGTACGAAATGAAACCGCACAAATATTCCCCCGCACATCACACCCCCGGCATGGCGGAGTTGGTTTGCTCCAATTCGCTGCGCTCGGACAGCGTGACAAATGCGGTCGGACTGCTCAAGGAAGAAATGACGCGCTGCGGCTCGCTGATCATGCAGGCAGCAAGAGCGACGCGCGTGCCTGCAGGCTCGGCACTTGCTGTCGATCGCACGGCATTTTCTGCCTATATTACCGAAAAGATCCGCAGCCATCCGCTCATTGAGGTGGTCGAGGAGGAGCGCGTGTCCGTAGATGACGGTGTGATCACCGTCATCGCAACGGGACCGTTGACCTCGGATGCAATGGCAGCCTACATCCGCGACGAGCTGGGCTGCAGCGGGCTGCATTTCTTTGATGCTGCCGCTCCCATCGTCGATGCTGCGGGCATCAATATGGACGTCGCCTATTATGCATCCCGCTACAACAAGGGCGACGCCGATTACATCAACTGTCCCATGACTCGCGAGCAATACGAGGCGTTTTATACCGCGCTGATCGGTGCCGAGGAGGCAACGCTGAAGGACTTTGACCGTGAGCAGCAAAAGGATCTGACGGTGTTTGAGGGCTGTATGCCCGTCGAGGTGATGGCGCGCCGCGGTCACGATACGCTGCTGTACGGCCCGCTCAAGCCGGTCGGGCTGGTCGATCCTCGCGTGGGTGAGGAGGCGTATGCCGTTGTGCAGCTGCGCAAGGAAAACAGCGAGGGAACCATGTTCAATCTCGTCGGTTTCCAGACACACCTGACCTTTCCCGAGCAGCGCCGTGTCTTCCGTATGATCCCGGGACTTGAAAACGCCGAGTTCTTGCGCTATGGTGTTATGCACCGCAACACATATCTCAATTCTCCCGGACTGCTGGACCGTACCTATGCTATGATCGATCGTCCCAACATTTATTTTGCCGGGCAGATGACGGGCGTGGAGGGCTACGTGGAGTCCGCAGGATCGGGTCTGATCGCCGGTCGAAACGCCGCGCGCGCTGCGCTGGGACAGGAGAGGGAAGTGTTTCCCCGCGAAACCATGCTCGGTGCCATGGCGGCCTACGTCAGTGAGGGAAGCCTTGAGGGTGCGGGACGGTTTGTTCCCATGAACGCCAATTTTGGCATCATTCCCACGCTGGGATATCGCGTCAAGGGCGGAAAAATGGCAAAATATGAAAAATACGCAGAGCGAGCGCTTGCCGCTCTGGATGGGATGCTGCATCCCACCGTACAACACGAGGAGTGATATAAATGAGCATCAAAATAATCGTTGACGTTATGGGTGGCGATAACGCTCCCGGAGAAACCGTTCGCGGCGTGCTGGCTGCTGCCAAGGAATACGACGCACAGTTTATCATTGTCGGCGACGAGGCGCAGATCCGTGCCATCGCTGCCGAGGAAAACGCCGATCTTTCCGCCTTTCGCATTGTGCATACCCAAGAGGTCATCACTATGGAGGATAATCCTGCCTGCGTTATGCGCGCGAAAAAGGAGTCTTCGATGGCTGTGGCACTTCGCTTGCTTGCCGACGGCGAGGGCGATGCGCTGGTCAGCACGGGTAACACCGGTGCTCTGTTCACCGGAGCGATGCTGATCGTCAAAAAGATCCGCGGGCTGCAGCGTGCCGGTATTGCAGCCATGGTTCCCGTCAATCCTCCTGTGCTGGTGCTGGATTCGGGTGCCAACGTTGAGGTCACCGAGGAAAATCTGGAGCAGTTTGCGCAGATGGGCTCGGTCTATATGAAAAAGCTGTACGGCATGGAATCGCCTCGCGTCGGTTTGCTCAATAACGGTACCGAGGATTGCAAGGGCACGCCGCTGCAGGTCTCTGCTTATCAAAGACTCGCCGCTTGCCCCGACATCAATTTCGTCGGTAACATTGAAGGTAGCATGATCTCCAAGAACTGCTGCGACGTTGTCGTGACCGACGGCTTTACGGGCAATATTACCATCAAGACCATTGAGGGTACGAGTAAATTCTTCTTCAAAGAGATCAAGAGCATGTTCAAGTCGGGCATCGGCGGTGCGATCGCGTACCTGCTGCTGAAAAAATCCATCAGCGACATGAAAAAGCGACTGGATCCCAATGAGATCGGCGGAGCACCCATTCTCGGTGTGTCCAAGCCCGTTATCAAGGCGCACGGCTCGTCCAATGCCAAGGCGTTCAAAAACGCCATCCGCCAGGCGATCGCCTACGTGTCGACGGACGCGATCGGTGAGATTGCAGACGCTATGCAGGCGTTTGCTGATCGTAAAAAGGCAGAAAAGCAAGCTGCCGCAGCCGAGAGCGCAGAGCAACAACAGTAAATGACGCTTCCTTCGCCGCGTATGATGCGCGGTGGGGCAGCATTTGGAAAGGTTGGGCTTTTTATATGGCAAATTACCCATTGCCGATGGAGCAGCTGGAGCAAACCGTTGGTCATACGTTCAAGAACCGTGAGGTGCTCTCCCGTGCACTGACGCATTCGTCGTATTCCAACGAGATGGGAGTGAATCATCACCATCTGCTCTGCAACGAGCGACTGGAATTTCTGGGCGATTCGGTGCTCTCTATCATCACCAGTGAATTTCTGTTTGAGCATTTCAAGGATTGTCCCGAGGGCGACCTGACGCGGATGCGCGCCGATGTCGTCTGCGAGAGAGCCCTTGCAAAATATGCGGAAAAGATCTCCCTTGGCAGCTATTTGCTGCTGGGGCGCGGCGAGGATCGCAACAACGGCCGTTCCTGCAAGTCTATCATTGCCGATGCCTTTGAGGCACTGCTGGCGGCGATGTATCTGGATGCAGGCAAGGCGCGTGTGGCCGAATTTTTGCTGCCGTTTATCAAGGAAGAGATCGAAACGCTCAAGCCGAGCGGCTTTACCGGCGACTATAAAACGCGCCTGCAGCAGTTCGTGCAGCAAAACGAGGGCGATTTTCTGGAATACGTCACCGTCGGAGAGAGCGGACCCGATCACCGCAAGGTGTTTGAGGTCAACGCCAAGCTCAATGATAACATCATCGGGCGCGGCACCGGTCACTCCAAGCGAGAGGCAGAGCAGCACGCAGCACGCGCGGCGCTGGTTCTGTTCGGCATTGAAAAAGAGTAAGCCGCGTGCATAAGAACATACCGATTTTTATTCCGCATCTGGGGTGCCCGCACCGCTGTGTGTTCTGTGATCAGAAAACCATTTCGGGACACGGTGCTTTTCGCCCGGAGCGCGTGCGCGAGGAGATCGAGGCGGCACTTGCAACGCTTGCGTGCGGAGTGCAGGCAGAGATCGCCTATTTCGGCGGCTCGTTTACTGCAATCGATCCTACGTTGATGCACACCTTACTTGCGTTGGCACAGCAGTATGTCGATGCGGGGCGCGTCAGCGGCATTCGTTTTTCTACCCGCCCCGATGCGCTCAGTGAGTCTTTGCTGGACGCACTTGCCCCTTATACGATTTGTTCGATCGAGCTTGGGCTGCAAAGCCTGGACGATCGCGTGCTTGCTGCCGCGCAGCGTGGTCATACTGCTGCTGAGGCAGAGGATGCCTGTCGCAGAATTGTCGCACGCGGTTATACGCTGGGTGGACAAATGATGCTCGGACTCCCGAAGAGCACTCCCGAGAGCGAGAGAGAAACGGCAAGGCGCATCTGCGCACTCGGTGCGCGTGAGGTGCGGATATATCCCACCGTTGTCTTTGACGGCACCCCGCTCGGCACAATGCTTCAGCGCGGAGAGTATCTGCCGCTGACGGTGGAGGAGGCAGTCGAGCGCTGTGCACCGCTGCTGGATATATTTGAGCAGCATAACGTGCGTGTGCTTCGTATAGGTCTGTGTGAGAGCGAGGGAATGCACGGCGAGCGTGTGCTCGGCGGTGCGCATCATCCTGCTCTCGGCGAGCTGATCCGCGCACGGCAGTATCTGCGAAAAATGCGAGAGCTGCTCCGCGCTGTCGCTCCCGTAACGGGCGCAGGCATCTGCTTTTTCGTTGCACCCGGAAAACGCTCACAGGCACTCGGGCAGCATCGTTACAACGCATCGCTTTTATGCGAGGAATTTCAACTATCCCGTCTTGACGTGCGGGAGGATGCCGCCTTGAGCGGTACACAAATCACCATATCAACACAGGAGGTGTTGTAAAGTTGTATCTGAAATCATTGGAAATGCAGGGCTTTAAGTCCTTTCCCGATAAAACCAAGCTGACCTTTGACTCCGACGACGCAAGCCGTGTCCGCATCGGCGCGGGCTCGACGGGCGTTACCGTCATCGTCGGCCCCAACGGCAGCGGTAAATCCAACATTTCGGACGCGATGCGTTGGGTTTTGGGTGAGATCTCATCCAAAAGCCTGCGCGGTTCCAAAATGGAGGACGTCATCTTTGGCGGCGCGGACAGCCGTAAGCCCATGAGTTACGCCGAGGTCTCCGTCACCTTTGATAACCGCGACCCAGAGCATAAGCTGGATTGCCCCTACGACGAGGTTACTGTCACCCGCCGTTATTACCGTGCGGGCGAGAGTGAGTATTTTATCAACCGTCGCAGCGTTCGTCTGAAGGATATCTACGAGCTGTTTATGAATACCGGTATCGGTCGTGACGGCTATTCCATCATCGGACAGGGCCGTATCGCCGAGATGGTCTCCCGTAAGAGCGAGGAGCGTCGCTCCATTTTTGAGGATGCGTCGGGTATTGCCAAATACCGCCATAAAAAGACGGACGCCGAGCGCAAGCTGGCACATGCCGAAGAAAATATGATCCGTCTGCGGGATATATTCGGCGAGATCGAGTCTCGTGTCGATCCCATGGAAAAGGAAGCTGCCAAGGCAAAGCGCGCCATCGAGCTGCTCAGTGCGAAAAAGCAGGCGGACGTCAGCCTTTGGCTGTACGACACCGAGAAGCTGCGCCGTGAGCTGGATCAGGCGGAGCAGGATCTGCAGCGCTCTACCTTCGAGCTGCAGACAGCTGAGGAGTCGGTCGCCTCTATGGAGGAGCAGAATAACCGTCTGTTCGAGCAGTCGCAAAGCAATAAGATGCAGAGCGAGGAGCTGCTGACCGAGATCCGCGCTCAAACCGAAACCAATCATACATTGGATAGTGAATATCGCGTCAAGCAAACCACGATTGAGCATACTCACGAGCTGATCGCCGCAACGCGCGGTACCATGGAAAGCGCCGAGCAATCGATGCGCCGTGAAATGGACGATTGCACCGCGCACAGACAGAAGATCGCGCTGCTGTCCGACGAGCAAAGCCTTGTCGACGAGCAGCAGACCGAGCTGCAGAACGAGCAGCGGGAATGCGAGGCGGCGGTTAAGGTGCAGGAGGAGCGCATCGCTACGGCGGGCGAGGACCTTCGTGCGCTGGAGAGCGAGGCGACCGATCTGCGTGTCAGATTGTCCGTCATTGAAAATGCACAGCAAAACGATGACGGCAAAAACGACACCATGCGCCAGGAGCTGGATCAGTATCTTGCCGTTAGCGCAGAGCTTTTCAGCCGCATCGAGGAGAAGAAAAAGACGGTGTCCGACTACGACGCCTCTCTTGCCTCGCTGGAGGAGCAAAACACCGCCGAGCAGCAATCGTTGAGCGCGTTGCGCACCGAGCTGCAAGGCGCGGTCGAGCAGGGTAACGCGACGCAGCTGCGCCGCGATACCATCGTTCAGCGCATCACTACCTATCGCGCCATGGAGGAGCACTTTGAGGGCTACTCGGGCAGCGTTCGTTACGTCATGAAGCAGTATGCCGAGGGTAAGATCACCGATGCCTACGGTGTGCGCTGCGCGACGATCTATGGGCCTCTGTCCAAGCTGATCTCGGTGGAGGATCGCTATATCACCGCCATCGAAACGGCACTCGGCGTGAATTTGCAGAATATCGTCGTTGAAAATGAAGCTACCGCCAAGGCTGCTATGTATTGCCTTAAGCGCGGAGAGGCAGGTCGTGCGACCTTCTTCCCCCTGACCTCCATGAAGGCATCCACACCGACGCCCGAAATGAAGGCGGCTGCCGGTGTTGAGGGATATATCGGTGTTGCGGACGAGCTGCTGACGGCAGATCCCAAATTCCGCAACGTCATCTCGTCGCTTCTTGGCAGAACGATCATCTTTGACAATATCGACCACGCCACCACTATGGCAAGAAGCACCCACTTCCGCGTCCGTGCCGTTACGCTGGACGTACAGCAGATCAACGTCGGCGGCTCGTTTACCGGTGGTAGCGTACGTCAGAATAACGGCATTCTCAGCCGTGCCGGTGAGATCAAGCGCCTGGAGACAGAGCTGGTCGAGGTCAAGGCGGCGCTTGCAAATGCAGAGCAGACCGTTGCCTCGCTGCGTGAGCAGATTGCCGACCGCGAGGATAGCCTGTCTATGCTGGATGAGCAACTCAACCTTGTTGCCGTGCTTCGCTCCGGTGAGGCAGCAGCCATGGAGCAGCTGATCGCCAAGCGCGATGCCAATGACACGCTTTTGCAAAAGCTCAAGGAGGAATACGAGCAGATCACGCAGATGCACGCCCGTTACGAGGAGGAGCTGGAATCGCTTCGTGCCGAGGACGTCGGACTGCAAACGCGCATCTCTGAGATCCGCGCTGCTCGTGAGGATATGAGCGAACGCCGTGCCGCCCTTGAGGAGCGCTTGGACGAGATCGCTCGTGAGCTGACGGCGCTGTTCGTCCGACTCAGCGCGGTGCAAAAGGACATTGAAACCGAAAATATGTTCGTCGCTACCTGCGAGGATCGCATTGCCTCCTTTGGGGAGCAGCTGCGCACGCTGCGGGATCGCGACGAGGAATATCATCGTCATATTGCTGCTTTGACCGAGGAAATGCGTGCCAACAGAGAGGCGTTTGCCGCAGGCACGCTGCGGCTTGACGGTCTCAACGCGCGTCGTAAAATGATGGAGAGCGACGGTCTGGCATTTGAGAAAAAGCTCAACGAGCTGGGACGCCGTATGCGCGAAAAGCTGGACGAAAAGGAGCAGATCTCTCGCGTTCACGTCAGAAACGAAAACAAGCTGGCGCAGCTGCGTGCCGAGCAGGACAAGCTGGCAGGCAAGCTGTGGGAGGACTATGAGCTGACCCGTAACGATGCGCTCGCACTCGCTTATCCCGCCGTGACGGCAGAAAACCGTCTGAGTGTGCTTGCACTGCAGACCGAGTGCCGCAACAAACTGCGCGTGATGGGCAGCGTTGATCTGGATGCTGTTGAAAAATACACCGAGCTCAAGGCAAGATACGACAAAATGAAGGCGCAGCTGGACGATCTGGAAAGCAGTCGCCGTGAGCTGACGGGAATCATTACCGGACTTGAAGCGGATATGAAGACCGCCTTTGTGGATGCCTTCAATAAGATCAACGAAAACTTCGGTCGCGTCTTCTCCGAGCTGTTCGGCGGCGGTAGTGCCGAGCTTTCACTGACCGATCCCGAGAACGTTCTGGAGAGCGGTATTGAGATCAAGGCGGCACCTCCCGGAAAGATCATCAAGAGCTTGATGCAGCTCTCGGGCGGCGAGCAGTCGTTTATCGGCGTTGCGCTGTTCTTTGCCATTCTGCAGGTCAATCCCACGCCCTTCTGCATTCTCGACGAGATCGAGGCGGCGCTGGATGAGGTCAACGTAGAGCGATTGGCGCAGTACATCAAGCGATATTCCGATGGAACGCAGTTTATTATGATCACCCACCGCCGCGGCACAATGGCAGCGGCTACCCGCCTGTACGGCGTTACCATGCCTGAGCGCGGCATTTCCAAGGTGCTGGCGCTGGACGTGGAAAGCATTACCAAAGAAAAGGGAGATGACTGGAATGGCATTTTTGGATAAACTCAAGGCAGGACTTCTGAAAACGAAAAATGCGTTGTTTGGCGGCATTCATACCATGCTCAAGAGCTTTACCCGTGTGGACGAGGATCTGCTGGACGAGCTGGAGGAGCTTTTGATCTGTGCGGACGTCGGCGTTGGCGCCACCGAGGATATTCTCGATGAGCTGCGCGAGCGCATCAAGGACGGCAGACTCAAGGAAAAGGAGCAGGTCGTTGACGCGCTGCAGGAGATTCTTGCCGATATGATCGGCGGCGGTGAGCCGCTTCGCTTGGATACTACTCCCTCCGTCGTTCTCGTCATTGGCGTCAACGGCGCGGGTAAAACGACCTCCATCGGTAAAATTGCCAACAGCCTCAAGCGCAAGGGTAAGAAGGTCGTTGTCGCAGCGGCAGATACCTTCCGTGCGGCGGCAATCGATCAGCTGCAGGTGTGGTGTGACCGCGCAGGCGTGGATATGGTCAAGCAGAGTGAGGGCTCCGATCCTGCTGCGGTCGTTTATGACGCCATCAATTACGCAAAAAGCAAAAAGGCAGACGTCCTGCTGGTCGATACGGCAGGTCGCTTGCACAATAAGGTCAATCTGATGAATGAGCTGGCAAAGATCAACCGAGTTATTGATCGTGAGCTGCCCGGCGCCTGCCGCGAGAACTTCCTCGTGCTGGACGCAACCACGGGGCAGAACGCCGTGCTGCAGGCAAAGGAATTCCGCAATGCAGCCAATCTGACGGGTCTGATCCTGACCAAACTGGACGGAACGGCAAAGGGCGGCATGATCATTTCCATTCGCCGCGAGCTGAATATTCCCGTGAAATTCATCGGTGTCGGCGAGAAGATCGATGACATGGAGCCGTTTGACGCAGAGGAATTCGTCACGGCATTGTTTGAAAATTGACGGGGTGCGGTATGAAGATCGTATTGGCATCACAGAATAAAAAGAAGATCGTTGAGCTGCGCACGCTGCTTAGCGAATTTATCCCGGGAATTGAGATCCTGTCGCTTGCCGACGTGGGTATCACAGGTGATATCGTCGAGGATGGCGACAGCTTCGAGGCAAATGCTCTGATCAAGGCAAGAGCTGCCGCTGCATCGGGCTATATCGGTGTGGGCGACGATTCGGGGCTTTGCGTTGAGGCGTTGGGCGGCGCACCGGGCATCTATTCCGCAAGATATGCGGGTGAGCACGGGGATGACGATGCAAATCTGGATCTGGTGCTGGAGCACATGGAGGGAAAGACCGATCGCCGCGCGGCATTCGTTTGCTGCATTGCCTGTGTTTTCCCCGACGGCAGCGAGCCTATCGTTTGCCACGGTCGCGTGGACGGCGAGCTGCTGTATGCGCGGGATGGTGACGGAGGCTTTGGCTACGACCCCATTTTCTATTATCCGCCCTTTGGCAAGAGCTTTGGCGTGACGAGCGCCGAGCAGAAGAATACAGTCAGCCACAGAGCGCGTGCCCTTGCGGCGTTTGCCGAGGCGCTGCGTGACCGACTGCAAAATCATTGAAACGAAAAGAGATCACTATGAAACTGACAACCAAGCAAAGAGCCTACCTTCGCTCGCTGGCAACGCAGCTGGACACCATCATGCAGATCGGTAAGGGCGGCGTCGGTGAGGCAATGGCAAAGACTGTCTCCGATGCCCTGGAGGCGCGCGAGCTGATCAAGATGCGCGTGCTGGAAAACAGCGGCGCCACGCCGCGCGAGATGGCAGAGGAGCTTGCTGAGGCAACGAACGCCGAGGTGATTACCGTCATCGGCAGCAAGATCGTGCTTTACCGCGAGGCAAGCGATCCCAAGCGCCGCAAGATCGAGATCCCGAGGGCGTAAGCATGCGGATCGGTATTTATGGCGGCAGCTTTTCTCCCGTTCATTCGGGGCACGTTGCCGCAGCAAAGGCGTTTATGGAGCAGATGTGGCTGGATCTTTTGTACATCGTTCCCGCAGGCATTCCTCCCCACAAACAGATCGCAGGCGGTGCAGATGCATGGCAGCGGCTGAAAATGTGTGAGCTCGCATTTGCCGACATGGAGGGCGTTGTGATCAGCGATATGGAGATTCGTCGCGAGGGCCCGAGCTATACGGTCGATACGCTGCGCCAGATCTCCCATATGTGCGACGAGGATAGCCGCCTGTTCCTTCTGATGGGGACGGATATGCTTCTTACCTTGGATCGCTGGGTGCAGCCGGAGGAGATCTTCCGCCTGTCTTATCCCGTTTATATGCGACGGGAGGGCAACGATCCCATTCTCGATTCCCGCATTGTTGCCAAGATCGGCGAGTATCAGCAAAAATACGGCAAGGTGGTGCGCCGCATCGTCGGAGACCCCGTTGTAGTATCGAGCACGCAGGTGCGTCGTGCGATCGCCGAAGGACGCAGCATTGACGGTATGGTTCCGCCCGCTGTCGCCGCTTACATCCGTGACCATAATTTGTATGTATAAAAACGAAAGGCAGAAAGCAAAATGAAAAGGGAAGCGCATAGCATTACCGATAGCACGCTGAATGCGCTGCGTTCCTCGCTTGCGGGCACCATGTCCGAAAAGCGATACGCGCACACCTGCGCCGTCGAGCGCATGGCACAGCGGCTGGGCGCGCTCTACTGCCCCGAATGCATCCCCGAGCTGCGTGCGGCAGCGCTGCTCCACGACATAACAAAAGAAGAAAGTTTGCAAAACCAATTGCAATTATGCGAGCAATTTGGTATAATGGTATCGGCGCAGGATGTTCTTGCTCCCAAGACCTTCCATGCCAAAACGGCTGCTGCGCGTATCCGGAGCGACTATCCCGCGTTTGCGACGTCAACCGTCGTGGATGCGGTGCGCTGGCATACCACGGGGCGCGCTGATATGACACTGCCGGAGCAGCTCATCTATCTTGCCGATTATATCGACGATACCCGTAAATTTGAGGATTGCGTCACGCTTCGCCATATGTTCTGGGATGCGGATCCCGCGGCGATGGACGAGCAGGCGCGATTGACGCATTTGCGCCGTGTGCTGCTTTGCTCGTTTGATATGACCATCCGTTCTCTGATCGAGGACGGTGCGCCTATCAGCGAGGATACCTTCCACGCGCGCAATTACTTGCTGCTTCAGCTTGCCTGAGGGGGCAAGGGCTTACATATTCCTACTATACAAAGGAGTTTGTAAGTCTTATGAAACGAAAATTGACGGTCACCGCCTTGGTGGTTCCTCTTCTGATCGCCGCGCTGCTGCTGATTCCCCTGCTGGGAGCCGCCGTTGTCGGTGAGCACCGCTACGAGCGGCATCATCCTGCCTATACCGGGCACCTGCGTGCACGGCTGCTGGGGGATGAGGAGTGGCTCGCGCAGGCGGACAGAGAGGAGCTTGCTGTGGGAGGAGAGAGTGGCGTGATCAACGTACTGGTTCTCGGACGCGACCGCGCGGCCGGCTTGACCGACGTGATGATGCTGGTATCGCTGGATGCAAACAATCAAGCATTGCGCGTATTGCAGCTGCCCCGCGACACTTACGCCGATTATACCTCCGCTTCTTATAAAAAGCTCAATGCCGCCTACGCCAAGCTTGGGGGCAGAGGGCTGGTTGAATTTTTAAATCACCATATGGGCATCCCCGTGGATCGCTACGTCTGCATCGATCTTTCCGTGTTCGGAGAGGTCGTGGATAGCATTGGCGGCGTCAAGGTCAACGTTCCTGCCGATATGGATTATGATGACCCGGCGCAATCGCTGCACATCCATCTCAAGGCAGGGGAGCAGGTGCTCAACGGTGAGCAGGCGCAAATGTTTGTTCGCTTCCGTTCGGGCTATGCGCTGGCAGACGTCGGACGGATGGACGCACAAAAGCTGTTTTTATCCTCGCTGGCGAGTCAGCTTAAAAGCAGTATGACGGCATCACGGGCAATCGATCTTGCCTGCAGCTGCTTCGGCAAGGTCAAGACCGATCTGACGCTGCGGGAGTGTGTTTCCTGTGTCAAATCGCTCATGAGCGTGGAGCTCTCCTCCATGCATATGGCAACATTGCCCGGCGCATCTGCTGAACCGCGGGGTGGCGGCGCGTGGTATTATATTCTCAACCGTGCCGCAACCGAGCAGCTTTTGACGGATACCTTTGGGCAGCACGTAGCCTTTGATCCCGACGGTGTGTTTACCAATGCCAAAAAAAGCGGCTACGAGGCCATCTATCGCGCTCCCGCTGAGCGCTATCTCCCGCGCACACACAATGCGGAGGAGATGCTGAACGGATCTCTTGAGATCCAAAGAATCTCGTGAAATTTCATTCTCTCTCGCTGCGACTGCTGCGGGAAGAGAATACATATAACATCAAACGAAAGGAAACATAGTGGAATGTACGATAATATTTTGATCCCTCATACCGATGCAGATGCCGTTCTCTCGGATGAAGAATATGCCAAGCTTCCCACGCTGGCAGGACAGACGCCCGAGGCCCTGGCAAACGCCATCGCTGAGGTGCTGGACAGCCGTCGCGGCAAGGATGTCAAGGTGATCTGCGTGGAGGATAAAACCGAGATTGCAGAGTATTTTGTGCTGTGCACGGGTAATTCCAGCACACACGTAAAGTCGCTCATGGGCGAGGTCGAGCACAAGATCGCGCTGCGTGGCGTTGAGCCCCATCACGTCGAGGGCAGAGATAACAGCGCTTGGATCATCGCGGATTACAGCCACGTGCTGGTTCATGTGTTCAGCCGTGAGGCGCGCGAATTTTATAATCTGGATAAGCTGTACGGTGACGGATACTCCCCCAAGACTGAGGGTACGATGCTTGCCGACTGATTATAATAAAATTTCTTATATAGACAGAAAGGAACCGATCTCCGATGAAGTACAATGTTTCTGAGATTGAAAGCAAATGGCAAAAGAAATGGGATGACGCAGGCGTGTTCTGCGCCAAGGACGGTGACCCCCGCAAGAAGTTTTATGCGCTGGTCGAGTTCCCGTATCCCTCCGGTGCAGGTATGCACGTAGGTCATATCAAGGCCTATTCCGGACTGGAGGTCATCTCCCGCAAGAGAAGAATGCAGGGCTATAACGTCCTGTTCCCGATCGGCTTTGACGCTTACGGTCTGCCCACCGAGAACTATGCCATCAAGACGGGCATTCATCCCCGTCAAGTCACGGATAAGAATATCGAGAAATTCTCCTCGCAGCTGCGCCGCGTCGGCTTTTCCTTCGATTGGAATCGCGTGATCGACACCACGCAGGAGGATTATTATAAGTGGACGCAGTACATATTCCTCAAGCTGTTTGAGAATGGTCTTGCGTTCCGTGATACTGCGCTGGTCAACTATTGCCCTACCTGTAAGGTCGTTCTCTCCAACGAGGACTCGCAGGGCGGCAAGTGCGACATCTGCCACAGTGACGTTATCCAGAAGTCCAAGGACGTCTGGTATCTGCGCATCACCGAATATGCGGATAAGCTGCTGCAGGGGCTGGATACGGTCGACTATCTGCCTAACGTTACCCAGCAGCAGGTCAACTGGATCGGTAAGTCCACCGGTGCGTTCGTCAACTTTACCGTTGCCGGCACCGAGGAAACGCTGCGCATCTATACCACCCGTTGCGATACGCTCTTTGGTGTAACCTTTATGGTCATCGCTCCCGAGCATCCTCTAATCGATCAGATGGCGGATCGCATCAACAACATGGATGCCGTGCTCGCTTATCGCGCCGAGTGTGCCAAGAAGACTGAGTTTGAGCGTACGCAGCTGGTCAAGGATAAGACGGGTGTTTGCCTTGACGGCTTGCGCGCAGTCAATCCCGTCAACGGCAAGGAGATCCCCATCTTCATTGCAGACTACGTTATGATGGGCTACGGCACGGGTGCCATTATGGCAGTTCCCGCGCATGACGAGCGCGACTGGGCGTTCGCAAAGAAGTTTGGCGTTGATATCGTCGAGGTTATCAAGGGCGGTAACATCGAGGAGGGCGCCTATGCAGGCGACGGTGAGATGGTCAACTCCGATTTCCTCAACGGCTATACCAACAAGAAGGACTCCATTGCCCGTATGCTCGAATACCTCAAGGAAAAGGGCATTGGCGAGATGGGCGTTCAGTATAAGATGAAGGACTGGGCATTCAACCGTCAGCGTTACTGGGGTGAGCCCATTCCGATCGTACACTGCCCTAAGTGCGGCATGGTTCCCGTACCCTATGAGCAGCTGCCGCTGCGCCTGCCTAACGTCACCGAGTTTGCCCCCGGTGAGGGCGGCGAGAGCCCGCTGGCAAAGATCGAGGAGTTCGTCAACTGCGAGTGCCCCAAGTGCGGCGGTAAGGCGCGCCGTGAGACCGACACCATGCCCCAGTGGGCAGGCTCGTCCTGGTATTTCCTGCGCTATATCGATCCCAATAACGATAGCTGCATCGCCGATCCCGAAAAGCTGAAGTACTGGCTGCCCGTTGACTGGTATAACGGAGGCATGGAGCACGTAACCCGCCATATGATCTACTCCCGCTTCTGGCACCACTTCCTGTACGATATTGGTGAGGTTCCCACTGCAGAGCCCTACGCCAAGAGAACGGCACAGGGTCTGATCCTGGGTCCCGACGGTGAGAAGATGAGTAAGTCCAAAGGCAACGTCGTTGACCCCAACGAGGTCGTTGACGTGTACGGAGCAGATGTTCTGCGTACCTATATCCTGTTTATGGGCGATTACGGCAGTGCGGCTCCCTGGTCGGAAAATGGCGTTAAGGGCTGCAAGCGCTTCCTTGAGCGCTTTGCCGATGCTTACGATCTTATCAGCGGTAAGCCCATGTCTGCAAAGCTGGAGTCTGCGATCCACAAGACGGTCAAGAAGGTGTCCGAGGACCTTGAGGAGATGAAGTTCAATACTGCCATCGCTGCAATGATGGGTCTGCTCAACGACATCTACGCTGAGGGCAATATCACCAAGGACGCTTACAATATGCTGGTGCGTCTGCTTTGCCCCATCGCGCCTCACCTTTGCGAGGAGCTGTGGGAGACCATGGGCGGCAAGGGCTTCTGTGCGCTGGCACCTTGGCCCGAGTACGACGAGGCGAAGACGATCGACGCTGAGATCGAGCTGCCTGTTCAGATCAACGGTAAGGTGCGCGGAAAGATCACCGTCGCAGCCGACGCTGCCAAGGAGGATATTCTTGCCGCAGCCAAGGCAAATGCTGGCGTCGCGGCTGCCATCGAGGGCAAGACTCTGATCAAGGAGATCCTGGTTCCCGGCAAGCTGATCAGCTTGGTCGTAAAATAATTCAAAATTATGATTGCGCAAAAAGGGTAAAGCGCAAATGCCTGCCTTTTTTGCGCGATTTCATGAAAAAAGTTAGCAAAATCCAAGAAAAAAGCTGCGAAAGCTATTGACAAATACTACAAAATCGTGTATAATATACGGGTGATTTCCCCAAGATGAGCAAATGTCTCTTGGAAATGCGAGGGGAGGGAAAAAGAAACCATGGCTGAAGTTAGAGTTAAGGAAGGCGAGTCTTTGGACAGCGCTCTTCGCCGCTTTAAGCGTCAGTGCGCTCGTTCCGGTGTTCTTGCTGAGCTCCGTAAGAGAGAGTGCTACGAAAAGCCCAGCGTAAAACGTAAGAAGAAGTCTGAGGCTGCAAGAAAGCGCAAGTATAAGTAATATGCTTTGCCAGAGCAGGTGCCGTTTCGGCACCTGCTTTTTGCTTTATATGATGAGAGAAAATATATTTTCTCTTTTTTATTGACATTTATCCGAAAATATGATATAATCATAATACCGAAGGTGGAGTATTCCGCTAAATTGTAGAAAGAGGTTTATATCATGAAAAGCTTGATTAACGCAATGGATAATCTTCCTAAGCTCATTAAGTTGATTCTCTGCATCCCTGCTGTCGCAATCGTTTGGATGATCTATCGTTTGTGCTGTAGTTTGGATAAGGGCAATGTTGTTGGTATCGTACTTGCAATCGTATTGCTCTTTGTCGGTATTCCTTTCATGTGGCTGATCGATTTGGTCTGCATTTTGCTCGGTGGTAGAGTTTGGTGGATTGACTGATATTTTTACATAAAAAACGCTGTGCATCCGCACAGCGTTTTTTATTTACAGCACCTGTTGATAAACCTCGTTTTTCGGTACGCCGCGGTCATGTGCGGCAGCCTTGATGGCGTCGTTTTTACGCATACCCTGCGCCATGTAGTGCTCTACGTGCTCGGGAACGGACATACTTGCCCAAAAGGCATCCTCGGTGCATTCCTTCTCCGATGCTCCCTCAATAACCAATACGTATTCGCCGCGAGGATCGTTTTCCTCATAATGCGCGATCGCCTCGGCGAGCGTCAGTCGCAGGATTTCTTCGTTTTTCTTGGTCAGCTCGCGGCAAAGCGCCACGCGGCGGTCGGGACCAAAGGCGGCGGCAAGGTCGGTAAGTGTTGCGCGCAGCTTGTGCGGTGCCTCGTGCAGCAGCATGGTGCGCACCTCGCGTGCCAATACGGCAAGGCGCTCGCGGCGCTCTGCCTTATTGGTGGACAAAAAGCCCTCAAAGCAAAAGCGCCCTGTCGGAAGCCCGGAAAGCGTCAGTGCGTCAATCCCGGCACAGCAGCCCGGAACACCCGTGACGGGGATCCCGTTTGCTGCACATAAAACGACCAGATCCTCTCCCGGGTCGGAGATCGCAGGTGTTCCGGCGTCGGTGATCAGTGCACAGGATTCTCCCGCTGCAAGACGGGCGACGATCTCCTCGCCGCGCTCTCGCTTGTTGTGCTCAAAATACGACACCAGCGGCTTGGTGATGCCGAGATAGGTCAGCAGTCGCACCGAGTTTCTCGTGTCCTCTGCGGCAATAAAATCGACCTCTGCGAGCGTTTTGATGGCGCGCAGCGACAGATCGTCCAGATTGCCGATGGGGGTGGCAACCAGATACAGCGTACCGCCCTCGATCTTGTTTTTATCCTCGCGTGCAGTTCCGATTAGCGACGCGAGCGAGCCCTCCTCACCGCCTGCATCGGGGTGGGGAAGTGCCGTTTGCTTAAAGGAGCTCATGGTATAGACCTACCTTTCTTTGGGAGATAGCAACATTTTCCTCCGTATTTGCATACAATGGAATACCAACCGTAGGAGGAACGTCAGATGGCAATTAAGATCTACATAGATCAAGGACATAATCCCGTCAACCCCAACGCAGGAGCGGAGGGCAACGGGCTGCGTGAGCAGGATATCGTTTATACCATCGGGCAGGAGCTTGCCGCGCTGCTGCGCGCCAACGGAAACTTCGATGTGCGTCTTTCCCGTCCTACGCCCGATACGCAAGTAGGCACCTCGCTCACCACCAGCCTGACCACTCGTGTGCAGGAGGCGAATGCATGGAATGCCGATTATTTCATCAGCCTGCATACCAACGCCTCCGATCTGTCCGCTGCCAGCGGCAGCGAGGCATATGCCTACGCCCGTCCGTCTGAGGCGTTTACGTTGGGAGAGCATATTCTGGAGCAGCTTTCTGCCGTTACAGGGCTGCCCAATCGCGGAATGCGTGTGCGCACCAATCTGTACGTGCTGCGCCGCACCGCCATGCCTGCCGTGCTCGTTGAGCTCGGATTTATCACCAATCCCGGAGATGCAGCGCTCATGTCGCAGCAGCCGCAGCTGTTTGCGCAGGGCGTATATCGTGGGATCTTACGGTATCTTGGGCTGTAATGGAGTCAAAGCTGCAGCTGCTCTCCTGCGTCGCTCGGTGCTTGACCAAGCATTGCGAGCATCTGTGCCTCGTCAATGACGCTGACACCCAACTCCTGTGCCTTGGTCAGCTTGCTACCCGCTGCCTCACCGGCAACGACGTAGTCGGTTTTTTTGGAGACAGACCCTGTGACCTTGGCGCCCTTTGCCTTGAGAAGAGCGGTCGCATCATCGCGGGAGAGTGTGGGTAACGTGCCGGTCAAGACAAAGGTCAAGCCCGCCAGATCCTGCGAGCGCGGCGCAGAGATCGCCGTGGTGCGCAGACCTGCATCGGTCAAGCGCTGACACAACGCAATGTTTTGCGGATGGCTGAAGAAATTGACCACGCAATCGGCAGTGATTTGACCGAAATCGTCAATCGCGCACAGCTGCTCGACGGTTGCCTTCATGCAAGCCTCTAAGGAACCGAAGCGTGCGGCAAGCGCTTCGGCTGCGCTGCTGCCTACGTTGCGGATGCCCAGTGCATAGATCAGTCGTTCCAACCCGGCTTCCTTGGAGGCGGCAATGGCGTCAACCAGCTTTTGCGCTGATTTTTTACCCATGCGCTCCAGGTTTTCCAGTTGCTCGGGACATAGCGTATATAGGTCTGCAGCATCGCGGATCAGCCCTTCGCCGAGCAGTAGCTCGACCACGCGGGGACCCATTCCGTCGATGTTCATCGCG
Source organism: Clostridia bacterium (assembly GCA_017452545.1). Lineage (GTDB taxonomy): Bacteria > Bacillota > Clostridia > Oscillospirales > CAG-272 > SIG644. The sequence goes on from JAFTME010000153.1 coordinate 43,658, forward strand.
TCCTTGGATGCAAAGTGCTCAATTGCGCGCGAAAGCTGCGCCGGGCAGGCGGCGTTGGTGCAGCGCACGGCAGCCTCGCCCTCATCGCGGAAGACAGGCTCGCCGCAGGAGGGGCAATGTGTGGGCATTTGGAAGGTCTGCTCGCTGCCGTCTCTTTTTTCGGGATGTGCGCAAACGACCTCGGGAATGATATCCCCCGCCTTTTGCACCGAAACGATATCGCCGAGCATAATATCGCGCTGGCGGATAAAATCAATGTTGTGCAGCGTTGCGCGAGTCACCGTGGTGCCCGCCAGACGGACGGCGACCAAATTCGCCGTCGGAGTCAGCACACCCGTGCGGCCGACCGCGATGCTGATGTCCAGCAGCTTGGTTTGCTTGCGCTCGGGCGGATACTTATAGGCGACCGCCCAACGGGGCGTGTTGGTGCCCTCGCCGAGCTGCGTGCGGGTAGCAAGATCGTCGATTTTGATGACCGCGCCGTCGATGTCGTAGGCGAGCAGGTCGCGCTGCTCTCCAAGCTGTTGGATATGCGCAATGATATCCTCGGCACTCGCGGCGCAGATCTGATGCTCCAGCGTGTGGAAGCCCAGCTCTCGCAGGCGAAGCAGTGTTTCGGTGTGGGAGCGCGGTGCGTGCCCGTCAAGGTACAGCGCACCCTCCTGGAAGTTAAATACAAAAATATCCAATGCGCGCTCGGCGGTGATGCGGGGATCCAGCTGCCGCAGCGAGCCTGCTGCAGCGTTGCGGGGATTTGCCATCAGCGCCTGTCCCTTTGCCTCACGGGCAGCGTTGAGGCGCTCGAATACTGCGCGGGGCATATAGACCTCGCCGCGTACGGTCAGTGTCAGCGGCTCGGGTAGTGTGAGTGGAATGGAAAAAATCGTTTTGATATTTTGTGTGACGTCCTCACCGACGACACCGTCGCCTCGCGTTGCCGCGCTGACCAGTATGCCGTCACGGTAACGAAGCGCAACGGAAAGGCCGTCGATCTTGGGCTCGACGGAATATAAGGCGCCGGAGACCGTTTGCTCGACACGCGCAAGAAAATCGCGCAGCTCGTCAAAGGAGAACACGTCGGAGAGCGAATTCATGGGTGAGGTATGCGTGACCTTGTCGAATTTGTCCAACGGCGCTCCGCCTACGCGCTTGGTCGGAGAGGCGGGATCATCCAGCTCGGGATACTCCTCCTCCAGATGGAGCAGCTCGTGATACAGCTTATCGTATTCAAAATCGGAGATTTCGGGTGCATCGTCCACGTAATAAAGCTTTGCGTGGTAGGTCAGCGTGGCACGAAGCTGCGCCATATAGTCGGCAAGCTGCTCGTGCGTCATGGAATCGGTGGGGTGATTGTTCATGATATCTCCGCCTTTCGTATCGTTTTCACTCTTTATATTTTACCAATTTTTCGTGACTTTGTCAATGCCGAACGAAAAAATATAACATTTTGAACGAAAAAGAGGGCTCGTAAGAGAAAAATATTACCGCAAAAATGTGCATCTTGCACGAATGTTGAACAAAATTTTAATTTTTCATAGAAGATATTTACAAGCCGCCGAAACTGTGGTATAATAAAAGCGGAAAGGGAAGAGGTTTTCCTTGAGCTTTCCGATATCCAATTCTTCAACTAAAGGAGGAAATACCATGAAATTGAACGTAATCGGCCGCAAATTGAATGTCTATGAGGAAACCAAGACGTTAATTGCCAAGAAATTGGAGAAGCTGGATAAGTTCTTTGCCGAAGAAGGCGAGGCAACGGTGACCTTGTCTCGCAAGCGCGGCGTTTCCACCATTGAGGTTACCATCAATGCCGGCGGCACGCTGTTCCGCAGTGAACAGGATGCAGATGATTTCCGTGTGGCACTGGATCGCTGTGTGGATATCATCGAGCGTCAGATCCGAAAGAACAAGACGCGCCTTGCCAAGCGCCTCCGCACCGCGGTCGTTCCCGATATGGTCGCTTTTTCCGAGGAGGAAGAAGACGAGGAGCTGCTGATCCGTACCAAGGAATTTTCCGTTAAGCCCATGTCCGTTGACGAGGCGATCCTGCAGATGAACCTGCTTGGTCACGATTTCTATGTGTATGCCGATGACGGCGACGGCAAGATCCACGTTGTTTACCGTCGTAAGGACGGCAACTACGGTCTGATCATCCCGCATACGGATTGATCCTTCTTGCAAGTTTAACGAATGGAAGATGTAATAAAATGCCCCTGCGGAATGTATGTCTATATGCGCCGCAGGGGCGCTCTTTTGCCGATTTGTTGCTTGCTCTTGGGGCTTTTTGTGAAAAAGAACGATTTTTTGCTTAACAAGCACCGCTTTTTCGGTGTTTTGAAAATGAAAGTTTTTTCTTCCGTACTTGCATTTTTATTCACGGTGTGATATAATATATGCTATATTGGTCCATGCATTATGCGTTGGAATTTGTTGATGCGCGGCACAGACTGCGCAGAAAGGTTGTTTGCTATGGAAAAGAAGAGAGTTGGTATCGTTGGCGCGACCGGTATGGTCGGTCAGAGATTTTTGACGCTGCTGGACGGTCACCCTTATTTTGAGGTGACTGCGCTTGTAGCAAGCCCCCGTACGGCAGGCAAGCCCTACGCCGAGGCTGTGGGCGACCGCTGGAAGATGAGCACCCCCATTCCCGCAGGCATGGGCGAGATGATCGTTATGGACTCCTCCGATATCGCTGCCGTTAAGGAAAAGGTTGATTTCGTGTTCTGCGCCGTTGATATGAAGAAGGACGAGGTCAAGGCACTGGAGGAGGCATATGCCAAGGCGGAAATCCCCGTCGTTTCCAATAACTCCGCTAACCGCTGGACGCCCGACGTGCCCATGGTCATTCCGGAAATCAATGACAATCACTTTGCCGTTATCGAGGCACAGAAGAAGAGACTTGGTACCAAGCGCGGCTTTATCGCTGTTAAGCCCAACTGCTCCATCCAGTCCTATGTTCCCGCACTGACGCCTCTGCGTGAGTTTGGCATTGAGTTGATCGTTGCTACCACTTATCAGGCGATTTCGGGTGCAGGTAAAACCTTCAAGGATTGGCCCGAAATGATCGACAACGTCATTCCTTACATCGGTGGCGAGGAAGAGAAGAGCGAGCAGGAGCCGCTGCGCGTTTGGGGTAAGGTTGAGGACGGCACGATCGTCAAGGCCGATGCTCCGCTGATCACCACGCAGTGCATCCGCGTTCCCGTTTCCGACGGTCATACCGCTGCCGTGTTTGTCAAGTTCAAGAACAAGCCCACCAAGGAGCAGATCCTGGACGCATGGGCAAAATTCTCGGGCAAGCCCCAGGAGCTGGGTCTGCCTCATGCACCCGAGCAGTTCATCACCTATTTTGAGGAGGATAACCGTCCTCAGGCAGCCCTCGACCGCGATATTTACGGCGGTATGGGCGTGACGGTCGGCAGACTGCGCGAGGATACCTATTTTGACTATAAGTTTGTTTGTCTGTCTCACAACACGCTGCGCGGCGCAGCCGGCGGCGGTCTGCTGACGGCAGAGCTGCTGTATCGTCTGGGTTACTTTGATTGATAGAAAAGAGCTGTTCCTTTACGGAACAGCTCTTTTTTATCATGGAATCAGCGATAGCGCTGCTCCTTGAGTATCATGTTGATCACATTGCCGATGCGCTCTGCCATCAGGGCAAAGCCGTGGTCGTTGGGGTGGCAGCCGTCAACGGTACAGTCGCCTTTGTCGTAGGTGCTGCCGAAAAAGCTCTCACCGTCGATAAAATAAAGATTGCGATCGCCTTGTGCGATTCCCTCCATAAAGTGATCGTGAATGATCTTACGACGTGCGATACAATCTTTGGTCAGAAAATCAGGCTTGCTGATCATGATGTACGGCAACTCCGGATGAGTGGCGCGGACGGTTTGATACAGATTGCGATGCGTGTGGTCGAGATAGTCGAGGGAGGGTGCGTTGTGGTCGTAGTCCGAAACAAAAATCAGCGGATCGAGTGTTGCCATATAATTGACGATGGCATCCTCTGCCTTTCCGTTGCCCGAAAAGCCGAGGTTGATATGATCGACATTCAGTCGACGGGAGATCATGTTCTGATAAGACAGTCCGGGGCGGCTGGCGCATCCGCCCTGCGTGATCGAGCTACCGTAATAAACGATTGGTTTGTCGTAGGTATATGCCAACCCTGAGGCTACCTGTGCCCCCTCTTGCAGTCCGATATAAAGCTGATCGACGTTGTCGTACAGCGGGAAGTGAATGGTATAGCTGCGAAGCACGCGCTCTCCAAGATCGATCCATGCCTCAAATTCACCGCCCGTAAAGCTGTAATCCGGTGGCAGAACACCACGGAAATAACTGCCCGCCGGGGTATCGATGTACAGATCAAAGCCGGAGACGCCGCTGGTTGGCATATGGTACATGGGATGAACGGCCGGCATTTTTACTTTAATGGCGATATATGAGGAATCGGTAGAGAAGCGGACGCGCCCTCCTGCGGTAAACGCATTCAGCGCATTGACACCGTCGCTCGTGTTTTTGGCAATCTCGGGCGGCATACGAAGAAAGCAGGTATCCCTTGACGCTTTTTGAAGCCCGTACAGCTGTATGGGAGGCAGTGCTGCGTCGTAGAAAGCAATGTCCTGTTTGGGAATATTGGTGGAGAGCTTGAGATTGGTATCAAGATCTTCGGTTTTGAATGCTTTGGGTGTCATCATGTCGGTTAGGTGCCTTTCTTGCTGAGCAAAGTGATTTTTTTATATTATACCACACTTCTCGGGAAGGTGTCAACCGTCATCCGCCGACGGAAAATAAATATTGATATAAGGAACGGGAGTCGATCTTACATCGACTCCCGTTCGGTGTTGTTTATTGAGGATTATTTGTATGATCCTCGGCTTTTTGTGGAGAGGACACGGAGCAGCAATGGGAAGCACACGTAGCGCTGTACGGACAACCGATGCATTTTTGACCGCGCTTCTTTGCCCGGATGATATAGCCGATAGCACCGCCCACGATCAATCCAATGATGGCAATAATAATAAAATCAATTCCTCCCATGATGACACCGCCTTTCTATGTAAAATATTATGCCTTCAGTGCGTATTCCGCCTTGATCTCTTTGTTCTTTTTAATGATCAGCGCAGTCAGGATCGCAGCGATGAATGCGACGATCGCCCAACCGACGATGGGCATCCAAGCGGAGCCAAAGCTGCCGGCGGTAAACAGTGTACCAAAGAAGAATACGAGGAAGCCGATGGTATAGCCGACAGAGAACTGCAGACCGATGCCTGCCCACAGCCACTTACGGCTCTTGATCTCGGCGTTCATCGCGCCGATCGCAGCGAAGCAGGGAGGAGTAAACAGGTTGAACATCAAAAATGCAAGACCGGCAACGACCGAGATACCGCCCATATTGGCAGCGGAGATTGCACCCACAGCCTCAAGATCCTCGTTGATGAGCTCTTCAAACATGAATACGGTTGCCAGCGTAGAAACGACACACTCCTTGGCGATAAAGCCGGTGACGGCCGCGGCAGCCAGCTGCCAAAGCGCCACGCCAACGATCGGGGCAATGATGTAAGCGATGGGGGTTGCGATGGTAGCGAGAATGGAGGTGGAAGGATCCTCGACAGCGTGGAAGGTCCAATCGTAGGTCTGCATCATGTAAACGATAAAGTTGCAGACCAGGATAATGGTACCTGCCTTTACAATGTAAGCCCAGCCTCTCTGGCACATGGACTTGAATGCACGCCAGAGTGAGGGTGCCTTGTACTCGGGAAGCTCAATGATAAAGAAGGATTTTCTTGCCTTGTGGCCGGTCAGCTTATTGATCAGCAGGGCACAAAGGAGAATGATGACGATACCGACAAAGTACATGACGGTTCCGACCCACTCTGCCTCGTTAAAGAATGCACCGGCAAAGAGCGAGATGACGGGAAGCTTTGCGCCGCAGGGCATGAAGGGCGCCAGCATTGCCGTTGCTCTTCTCTCACGCTCGTTTCTGATGGTGCGGCAAGCCATAACGCCGGGGATGGCGCAGCCGGTACCGATAACGAAGGGAATGACCGACTTACCGGAAAGTCCGACCTTCTTGAAGATCGGATCAAGAACGACAGTTGCACGTGCCATGTAACCGCAATCCTCCAGCAGCGCGATCAGGAAGTACATGATCATGACCAGCGGCAAGAAGCCAACGACGGCAGCAACGCCCTCAATGATACCCTCCAGCACGATGGCCTGGAGAATGTCGTGTGCGCCTTCCATCCAGCCGGCAACGATTTCCTTAAACCAGCCGATGCAATCGACCAGACCCCAAAGATGCGTCTCGCCGATGTCAAGACCCTCGGAGAGCCAAGCGCCGGGACCTGCCTGCGAGATCCAGAACACCGCCCACATAACGAGCGCAAAGATCGGAATGCCCAGCCATTTGTTGGTCAGAATGGCATCGATCTTATCCTGTGCGTTTCTGTTCTTGGTGAGAACCTTTCTGCTTTCAACAGCCTTTACGACCTGATTGACAAACTCAAAGCGCTTTCTGTCGGCTGCGACTACGACGCTCTTGTCGGACAGGTCAATATCGCCCTGAGAATAGGGAGCCTTTTGCTCCTTGCCGATCACGGCAACAGCAGCTGCAACGACGTCCTTCAAACCGTCACCGGAGGTGGAGGTCGTATCGATGACGGGGCAACCGAGCTTTTCAGCCAGCAGTTTGGTATCGATCTTGGTTTCTTTCTTCTTGTTAATATCTGCCTTGTTGAGGGCTACGACCATAGGAATGCCCAGTTCCAACAGCTGCGTCGTAAAGAACAGGCTGCGAGATAGATTGGTTGCATCGACGATGTTGATGATCGCATCGGGATGCTCGTTTTTGACGTACGAGCTGGTGATACTCTCCTCGGAGGTGAAGGGCGACATGGAATATGCACCGGGCAGATCCACCGCAATCAGTTCTTCGCCACCTGCGTAGTAGCTTTTTTTGATGGGGCATTCTTTCTTTTCAACAGTGACACCTGCCCAGTTGCCGACTTTTTCATTTCTGCCGGTCAGAGCGTTGTACATGGTGGTTTTTCCGCTATTGGGATTACCTGCCAATGCAATTCTCATAAAATGTACTCCTTTTGTAATTGGAATTGGTATTTTTACAGCCGGGGCTGTGAAAAATCAAATTGAGGTTAGCAGCTGCTAACTGCTGATCAAAAAAATAATCCAATCGGACTATTTTTTGCTTTTTCGGGCATCAAACGACGATGGCGTCAGCCAGATCGTTGTCAATGGTATATCTGCCGTCCTTGATGGAAACAACGCAGCCACCCTTCAGTCGGGAAACGACCGTAATGGGCTCACCACTGTAGCAGCCCAGAGAAAACAGAAAAGCATCCAGCTCTTCATCATCAGTTTCAATGCTCTTGATGATATACTCTTTTCCTTCCTCAGCAGTACGCAGTGTCATAGCAGTTCATCTCCTGTATGCGGTGATCCGTGAATATACGTGGGTTAGCCTTCGCTAACCTTGTATATTATATATCGATTTGCTGTAATTGTCAAGAGGGTTAAGAAAAATTTTTCAAAAAAGGCAGAAAAAACAGAGAATTTCGTTTGCGATGAAAAAAATTGTGAAAATTGCAAATGCAGACAAAAAACCGTCCCGAGGAAATTTTCCTCGGGACGGGGCATATAGGTCAATTCAAATCCTTTATAAGGTCGAATTACTTCAGCGCTGCCTGTGCTGCTGCCAGACGTGCGATCGGCACGCGGAAGGGAGAGCAGGAAACGTAGTCAAGACCCAGAGTATGGCAGAACTCAACGGATGTGGGGTCACCACCGTGCTCACCGCAGATACCGATGTGCAGCTTCGCGTTGTTTGCGCGGCCATCCTTGCAAGCCATGCCCATCAGCTTACCAACACCGGTCTGGTCGAGCTTAGCGAAAGGATCGTTCTCGAAGATCTTGGTGTCGTAGTAAGCGTTCAGGAACTTACCTGCGTCATCGCGGGAGAAGCCGAAGGTCATCTGCGTCAGGTC
>JAFTME010000154.1 GCA_017452545.1 Clostridia bacterium
AGGTATTCTTGCAAGCAACCACGACGTTACCGATCTGTTTATCGACGGTACGCTGCGTATCTGCGCAAACGACGTTGCTGCTCTGGAAAAGCTGGTTGAAGAGATCGACATTCTCACCGGTAAGAGAGAGGTCAACGTCATCATGACCGCTTCCATCGCTGAAGAGGACGCAAGCGCAATCGTAAAGAAGTATATCTGATGGATTTCGGGGTTACGGTAATAATACCGTAACCCCATTTTCATTGCAAATCAAGGCGTGTAAAAAAGGACAGAGAATGTGAAATTCTCTGTCCTTTTTTCATAGGAGGGCGCTTCGAATATCTGCGGGCGAACGCCGTTCGTCCCTACTGTGCTCTTATACCGTTGTAAAACGATACACCGTGGTATAGTCGTACACCTCACCCGGCGAGAGCGTACAGGGAGTAAAGCCCTCGTGGTTCATACTGTCGGGCATACGCTGCGTCTCCAGACAAACCGCACTCTGCGTTTGCTTTTTCAAGCCACCCTTCAAACGGTTTCCGTCGTCGGTCAGGAAATTTGCCGAATACAGCTGCACCGCCGGCTGGTTGGTATACAGCTCCATGCGACGCCCGCTGGTGGGATCCTCAAGGTAACCGCGATATTTCACCTCAAGACTTCCCTCTTGCCAGCCGCCGAAGCATAGGCAGTGATCATAGCCTCCTGCCACCTGCAGCGCACGGCAACGTTCGTCCGGCGTAAAATCACGGCGCAGCGTCTTGCTCGTACGGAAGTCAAAAGGGGTATTGTCGACCGGTGTGATCTCGGTAGGAATCAGCGAAGCATCGGTTTCCAGATAATGAGAAACGTCCAGCTCCAGCACGTGATCCAATACCGTGCCGGAGGCATATCCACCAAGATTAAAATAGGCATGATTGGTCAGATTGATCACCGTCTTTCGATCCGTCGTCGCAACGTAGCGGATCTCCAGCGCCATATCGCTGCGCAAGCGGTAGGTGACCGTGATCTTCAAATTGCCGGGGTATCCCTCCTCGCCATCAGGTGAGAGCAGCGAGAGAATAAGCGAAGGCTCTTCCCCGTCTACGCATTCTACCTCCCAAAAGCGGCGATCGTAGCCGATTTTGCCCCCGTGCAGATGGTTGTCACCATCATTTTTGTACAAATCGTAGCGCACGCCGTCCAACGTAAAGGATGCATTGGCGATGCGGTTGCCCCAGCGACCGATCAGTGCGCCGAGATAGCCCTCGCTCGCCTCCAGCGCCGCCACGGAATCATAACCGCAGACCACATCGGCAAGATGACCGTCGCGATCGGGCGCAAGCAGCTGCCAGATCACACCGCCAAAATCCGAGATCATCACGCGCATACCACCCTCGTTCTGCAAAACGTAGCCGGTGACTACCTTACCGTCAACAGTATGACCCAAAGGCAGAGAAACAATAGGGACGCTCATATTACACCTCCATCAACCCGGATAACCGTCTGGATTTTGTGCCTGCCAACGCGCAGCATCGCGGCACATATCCTCAAGTCCGTATTCCGCACGCCAGCCGAGCACTTGCGCCGCCTTGGTCGGATCGGCATAGCACTCGTCAATATCACCGGGACGGCGCGCAACGATCTTGTACGGAACCGCAAGCCCCGTGACCTTTTCGTACGCCTGAACCATTTCCAGCACGGAATATCCAACGCCGGTTCCGATGTTAAAGTACTCTATTCCGCGCGTCTCTCTTGCGCGCGTCAGCGCCTTCAGATGCGCACGGGCAAGATCCACAACGTGAATATAGTCGCGCACGCCCGTACCATCCTTGGTATCGTAATCGTTGCCAAACACGGACAGCTGCGGCAGCTTACCCGCTGCGACCTTAGCAATATACGGGAAAAGATTGTTCGGAATGCCCTTGGGATCCTCGCCGATCGTTCCGCTTTGGTGTGCGCCGATGGGGTTGAAATAACGCAGCACCGACACACTCCAGTCGGGCTCGGCAATGGTCAGATCCTTGAGAATACGCTCGATCTCAAGCTTGGTCTCACCGTAAGGATTGGTCGTGGAAAGTGCGAAATCCTCGCGGATCGGCACACTCTCCGGTTTGCCATAAACCGTAGCCGAGGAGCTGAAAACGATACGGCGTGCACCGTAGCGCTGCATCACCTCACAAAGGATCAGCGTACCGGTAATGTTATTGTGATAGTAACGAAGCGGCTGCGCGCAAGATTCACCGACCGCTTTCAGACCGGCAAAATGAATGCAGCTTTCGATTTCATTCTCGCGGAACACCTGCTCCAGTGCAGGACGGTCAAGAAGATCGACCTCATAAAACTTCGGGCGCTTACCCGTGATCGCTTCAATGCGCTCCAGCACACAAGGCTTGCTGTTGGAAAAATTATCGACGATGACAACGTCCTCGCCGGCGTTCAAAAACTCCACGACGGTATGCGAGCCGATAAAACCGGTACCGCCCGTAATTAAAATAGCCATACTCTGTCCTCACTTTCAGATTTCTTCCTCTATATTGTACTACATTTTTTGTAAAAAATCAAGCGCTATGGCACATTCCTCACATAAATATTTGTCAAAAAAATGAAAACAATAGCATTGACATTCCAATTACAATATGCTATAATAAAGTGTATCATATGATACACTTTTGGAAATTGGAGAGCAACGTATGAAGGATGTCCGTCCCGAGGCTCTGCGAGCCTATTTTCTCTGGAAGGACCTTGACGAGTCACTGTGGCAGCAATTCAGTCGCAGCATGGACTGGCACCACTATTCCTGCGGCGACGAGATTCAAACGGCAGAGCAGGAGTGCTTGTGTGTCCTTTGGAGCGGAAAGATCAAGGTCTACGCCAAGGGCAGCAGCGATACCCATACTCCGCTGCTGCGTACTATGGAGGCAGGTGCCCTCTTTGGCGTCAATCAAATCTACTCTCACGGCGCACCGCCCATGAGTCGCTTGGTTGCCGCGCGCGCCTGCGACGTGCTGTGCATCCCCGCCACGGTATGGGAGGAAATCCTTGTCAAGGATGCCAAAATTATGAAGCGCTACGTTCTATTTTTGACACAGCGAATTGAGTTTTTAAATCAAAAGATCCGTTATCTGACTGCAGGCAGCACCGAGCGGAAGCTGGCAACCTACCTGCTCTCAACCCTTCCCACAGACGGCTCCTACGCCCCGCTCCCGCTGCCGGCTGCCAATCTTGCCGATCTGCTTGATATCGGTCGCGCCTCGCTCTATCGCGCGATCAACAAATTAAGCGAGGACGGCTTTCTCATCCGACAGGATAAGATGTACGCGCTGCTGCACCGTGAAGCCCTGCAAGACCACTACTCCTAAGATAGAAATCCACCGTACCTTGATAAATTTCACCGTCGGTTGATATATAAACATTTTTAAGCAAAGAAAGGAATCATTCTCATGAAACACAACAATACCAAACTGACTGCCATTCTCGCAGCTTTTCTTATCGCTTGCATGATGCTGACAATGTTCGTCGGATGCACCGCCCCCGAGGAGCTGCCTGATCAGCCCGATCAGCCCGAGGTCCCCGGCGAAAACGAAACACCCTCCGATGAGCCCGAGCAGCTTCCCGACGTGACCGTTCGCGGCATGGTTCTCAGCGGAACCACCGGCTTCGGTATGGCACATCTGATGCAGCAGAGCGCCAACGGAGCTACCGCCGTCAAGTACGACATTTCCGTCGAGGCAGACGCCTCTCTGATCAACGCCGCTCTGATCCAGGGCTCCGTTGATATCGCTGCACTGCCGACCAATGCAGCCTCCGTCGTTTTCAATAAGAGCCAGGGAAAAATTCAGCTTCTCGCGCTCAACACACGCGGCGTACTCTACCTGCTCGATAACGGCAACGGTATCACCTCCTTTGCCGATCTGAAGGGAAAAACCGTTTACGTTCCCGCCCAGAACCCCTCCTTTATCTTCCGCTATCTGTGTGAGAAAAACGGTCTGGTCGTCGGCAAGGATATCACCATTGACGACACCACCTACGCCGCTCCCGCAGAGCTGCAGGCAAACGTCGCCTCCGGAAACGTCACGCTCGCCGTTCTTCCCGAGCCGATGGTTACCATCACCAAGGCAAATAATAAGGACGTAAAAACGGTGCTCGATCTCACCGCGGAGTGGGATAAGGTCTCCCCCGCCGGCTCGCTGGTACAGGGCTGCATCGTTGTTCGCAAAGAGTTTGCAGAGCAGTATCCTACCGTCGTCGCACAGTTCCTCAAGGATTACGAGACGTCGATCAACTATCTCATTGAAAATCCCAAGCAGGCATCCGAAATGATCGCCGCACAGGGTATCTTCGCCAAGGCAGCCGTGGCAGAAAAAGCAATCCCTAACTGCAACGTCTGCTTCGTTGCCGGCGAGGAGATGAAGAGTGCAATGTCCGCTTTCCTTGAAATCATGCACGGCGTAGCTCCCGCTTCTGTCGGCGGTGCCATCCCCGGCGACGATTTCTATTATATCGCTAAGTAATATGCGTTTCATGCGTTTCTACCAGCTACGTTCGACGGCAAACGCAGCATCGCCCGCGAACGTCACCCTGCGGTTGAAAAATTCAACCGCAGGGCGGTGGATCGAACGGGCTTTTATATTGATCTTTTGGTTTACACTCTGGGCGATCGCCGCTTCCCTTGTTGCATCCCCCTTGCTTCTGCCCGCGCCACTTGCCGTTCTCTCACGCCTGTGGGAGCTGTTTGCAGCAGGCGCTTTTTGGCACGCGACCTCCCTCTCCTTTTTGCGCGTCATCGGCGGCATTCTGCTGGGCATCAGTATCGGCTGCTTGACCGCAATATTGACCGCAGGAATTCCCTTTCTCCGTGCCTTGCTCAAGCCCATGATCACAACGGTCAAATCAACCCCCGTTGCTTCCTTTATCATCCTTGTCAATCTTTGGCTGGATCACGGCATTCTCCCCGTCTTTATTTCCTTTTTGATGGTCTTCCCCGTCGTTTGGGCAAACGTAGACCAAGGCTTGCGCGCCGTTGATCCGGCACATCTTGCTCTCGCTCACGTTTACCGCTTCCCGGTAGCACGCACCGTTCGCCGTATTTATATCCCCACCGTCCGCCCCTATTTCATCTCTGCCTGCCGTTCCTCACTGGGACTTGCATGGAAGGCGGGAATTGCCGCAGAGGTGCTCGTCCCCTCTGTAATCTCGATCGGCAAGCATCTGTATGAATCCAAGCTTTATCTGGAAACGACCGATCTGTTTGCCTGGACGCTGATGGTCATCCTGTTCAGCCTTTTGCTCGAAGCATTGGCCGACGTGCTGCTGCGACGCCTGTTCGTCGCACAGCCGGAACAAGCCGCACAAAAGGAGGTCACTCTATGATCCGACTGGAGCAAGTTACACTCACCTTCCATACCAAAGGCGGCCCTCTTACCGTCCTGGACCATGCGTCCGCGCTCTTTCCCCGGGGCAAAACAACCGCGCTGATCGGTCCCTCCGGCAGCGGCAAGACCTCTTGTCTGCAGCTGATCGCAGGACTGCTTACCCCCACCTCGGGAAATGTTTGCCGTGAAACGGTCTCTTCGGGAAATGTTGCGCATGAAACCGCGCCTACCCTTTCCTATCTGTTCCAGGATCTCGCCTTGCTTCCGTGGTTGACTGCGCTGCAGAACGTCAATCTCGTGCTCTCCGACCGCGAAGAAACGTGGGATATCGCAAAAGAATGGCTGGCACGCGTCGACCTTGCCGACGCTGCTGACCGTTACCCCTCGGAACTGTCCGGTGGCATGAAGCAGCGCGTTGCGCTGGCACGCGCGCTCTCCACAGAGGCGGAACTATTGCTCTTGGACGAACCCTTCCGCGGTCTTGATGACACACTACACGAAAGGATGCGTTCACTTGTCGCTTCCGTGCGCAAAGAAAAAACGACCATTCTCGTTTCGCACGATCAAAATGACCTCACCATCGCCGATCATATCCTTCGTGTCGAAGGCGGAGCGATATTTGAGGTTTAATTTTTCTACCGTTGGTTTCAAATTACTATAAGATGATCCCCGTGACAGAAAAAAAGACAGCTTTCCATGAAAGCTGTCTTTTTTCTATGTGCCGTCATTCCGCCGCTTTTCTCTTTTCGATGATCTCTCTTATGATCGAGGAAGAAGCAGAAATAATTGTAAAGGATACGCCAATATAAACGGCGGGAGAATGACTGACGTTGATATTGTAAACCAACGTACATAGCGATGTACAGATCGACACGATCTTGGTGTGTCGCGGCGTTTTCAACCAAAAGCCAATGGAGGAAAGCGTTGAGCTCAGCGCAGGAAAAATACTGTAAATGCTGCTCCACGTCAGCGCAGCGGAAACGGCATACAGCGTAACGTATAATGCCAGCCAAAGTCTGCTTGCAAAAATTTTTTTATCATTGTTGTAATACATGACCGAGCGCGATATGCACAAAAACGAGGTCGCTGCCGCTGAAAAGGCTCCGAGCAGAAAATAGTGTAAAAACCAGCACACGTCCTGAAGCAGCTTGAATGACAGAATGCGCTTGCGTGTTTTTTGTCGGTATATGATCAAGGAGGACACCACCGCCATGATCCCGAACGCCTGTATGACAATGCTCATGAGCGAATACCTACCCAAGCGCCGCCCTGCTTTGCGCTTTCGTACATCATGTCAAGCACATAACGGGAGCGAATACCGTTATCTATGGTCACGACCAGCGGTGTTCCCATACGAATGGCACAGGCGAAGTTATCAGCTGCCTGATTCCATTCCCGCTTGACGGGATAAGGCGAAACCTCCGTCCATTTTTCCTTCCACCAGTAAACGTGCTCACCCTCAGGCCCACCCGAGGTCAAAAGATATGCCCCGGCATCTCCGTAAACCTCAATGCGCGTATACCACGACGAGGCAGGATAGGAGGTTGTAGAGGAGAATCTTGCGATCATACCGCTCTCATACTCCATCTCACAAACGCCAAAGTCCTCTGCTTCAATGTCAAAGGTCTGTCTTGTCGTATGACAACGAACGCGCGCAGGCATACCGAAAATGGTCAGAATACGGTCAATTTCATGAATGCCCTGGTTGCTGAGTGCACCGCCGCCGTCCAGCGCCTGCGTTCCGCGCCAGCCACCGTTTTCCCGATAATACTCGGGCGTGCGCTTGATATTCAGAATGGTATTGATCGCCTTGAGCGTGCCGAAATACCCGTCGTCTACCGCATGCTTCAGCTCCATCAGCGGACCTCTGAAATGCAGGTCGAAATCACAGGCTGCGATCAATCCGCGCTCCTCTGCCAGCGCCTTGAGCTGATCACAGCGCTCGTAAGTAACGTCCATCGGCTTTGTGATCAGCACGTGCTTACCGGCCTTCAGGCATTGCTCCGCAACCTCGCAGTGCGTGCCGGTAAAGGTCACAACGTACACCGCCTCAATGGTCGGATCATTCAAAATATCCTCAAGCTTATCCGTGTAGAGGACGCCGAATTGCTCTCCTACCTTTTTTGCCCGCTGTGCGTTGATATCGCAAACGGCTGCCAGCACAATTCCGTCCGTCTCGGTGATCTGCGTGCAACGGTTCTTCCCCATGCCAAGACCAACCACCGCCATTCTGACAGGATTTTTGCTGTACGGACGGGAGAAATAATGCTTGACCGATACTGCCGTTGCAATATCCGAGGGCGCACTTTCCGGCCAGACCTTTTCAAGATACGTCAAGCAGCGATGTGTCGCCTCTTCCTTTGTCAAGCCATGATCCCCCGCGGGCAAATGCGTCTCAATGGATACCGGCATATTCTTACCCGTCGCAAGCGCACCACGAAGAACTCTGTCCCACGGCACCTTTTTGCAGTCGATCTCGGGAAGAACACCGCGACACTTTACGTGCAACATATTGGCATACTGCAACGCCTTTTTGAAATAGCTCACGCAATCTCCCTGCGCCTCGGGCAGAAGCTCAAACATATTGGAAACATCCCATGCCATTCCCCATTCGGGTACGTTGAGCGCCTCCAGCACGGCAATGACTTCGTCAGGCGTCTGACCGCAGTTTTCAAAGCCGAGAATCAAGCCCGCCTCTCTTGCACGGCGTGATATGGGATCAAACATCTCAAGCACCCGCGCCATTTCATCGGGCCGCACCGCAAGGTCACCGCAGTGCGGATCGTTTTGATCATGCTGCCAATAGTTAAACGAGCGTACCATGCGGCAATCCAAAATATCCGCAGCACGAATGATACCCTCCAGCTTGCGTGCCTCCACGGCTCTGCGCTCCGCATCGGGCAGATGTACCTTGCAGAGTGAGGATTGAATGACACCGGTCTTAAGTCCCAGCGCATCCAACTGCGCACGCAACGCCTTCAACTGCTCCACGCTCTGATTTTCGATAGGAAGCCCGTTGACCATTCCGCGGAAATCCACGTATTTCATGCCCCATTGTGCAAACCGGGGAAGAATTTCTGTGACCTCTTTTCCGATCTCATCCGAAAAAACCGATATGAACATTGTCTCTCTCCTTTACATATTGATCTCAATGACTTGACAAATATAGCTTTTCTGTTATAATTATATCAGAAAATCATTGCATATCTATGATGATTTTCCTTTGTAATAAAAATATATTAAGGATGTTTTTGCCTTGGAACCGTTAAAAATCGAAAAAAAGATTCACGCGCTCGACCGATGCGGCGCAATCACCTTTGCTCACAAGAGCGATATCGGTAGAAAAAACGAGCACACGCTGCATCTCAATGACCATGTCGAAATTTATATTTTTATCAAGGGCGATGTCCATTACCTTGTTGAAGACCGTTATTTCGTTCTGCAGGAGGGTGACGTGCTCGTGATCTCGCCGTATAGTCCGCACGTTCCCATCATAAAGAACGAATGCGACTACGAGCGCTTCTATCTTCTCTTTCCCACCGACGCCCTCTCCGAATATCCCGCCGCCCCCATGCAGGCACTCCTGCACGCCGCCGCGCGCCAAACGCTGATCCGCCTGCCGGATAGCGAAAAGCAGACGGCAATCTCACTGCTCTATCGCATGAGCGAGCTTTCGCAGCGCTCCTTCTCCGCCCATGCTGAGCTGCTGCTTCACGCTCTCGCCGTGGAATTTGTCTGCCTTTTGAACATGAATATATCAGGAGAGGAAAGATTTGCCGATGAAGCCACACGAGGCATCCCCCCCTTAGTCAGACACGTGCTTGAATATATCCAGGCACACGCCGCAGAAATCACAGGCATCGCGCCTATTGCCGAAGCATTTTACGTCTCCAAGCAGCATCTCGCCACCATATTTAAAAAACACGTTGGCGTCACCGTCAACGAGTATCTTCTGACTAAAAAGATCTCCAATGCCAAGCAACTGCTGGAGCAAGGGTGCTCCGTCACATTTACCTGCTTTGAATGCGGCTTTAACGATTGCTCATACTTCATCAAGGTGTTCAAGCGAATGGTCGGAATGACACCCAATAAATATCTGCGCCAAAACGGAAAAGGATAAAAAACGGCGTTGTACCATTTCGTACAACGCCGTCCTTTACATATGCCGCTTCAAATGCTCAAGCGCACCCTTCTCCAGCCGCGATACCTGCGCCTGCGAAATACCGATCTTGTCTGCAATCTCCATTTGCGTCTTGTTTTGAAAGAAACGCATTTGGATGATACGCCTCTCCCTCTCTCCCAGCGTCTGCATGGCATCGCTCAGTGCAATATTTTCTAACCAAGCCTCGCCGCTTGCCTGCGAGCTGGTGTCGCTGATCTGATCCATCACGTAAACGGAATCTCCGTTTTCCGTATAAACAGGCTCATACAGCGAAATGGGCTCCGCAATCGCCTCCATCGCCCCCAAAACAGCCTCTCGCCGCTCGCCCAGCGTTGCAGCAAGCTGATCAATGTCCGGCTCCGTCTCTTTTTCGCGAATCCATTCCTCCCGCGCCTGTAACGATCGATACGCCAGATCGCGCACCGATCGACTGATGCGAATTGCGTTGTTGTCCCGTAAATAACGACGGATCTCTCCGATGATCATCGGAACCGCGTAGGTGCTGAACTTTACATCCAACTCCGTGTTGAAGTTATCAACCGCCTTTACCAGTCCAATGCATCCAACCTGGAATAAATCATCCATATTTTCCCGTCGATTGATAAACCGCTGGATAATGCTGAGAACCAAACGAAGATTACCGCAGATCAACGTCTTGCGCGCTTCCCCGTCTCCCTGCTTGCACTTCAGCAGAAGCTCCTTCTTTTGCGTATCACTCAAAACCGTCAGCTGCGACGTGTTCACCCCGCAGATTTCAACCTTATTGTAATACATATTCGCTCCTTTTTGACGAAATTTTGCTTTTCCCGTCAAAAGAAGTATTACCAAAACCGATACCAGTTTATTCAGTATGAAAAAGATTCCATTGTACTTACCGTTTGCTTTTGCACCAAAAACGCCGCCGCAACATCGTACCACGATCATTGCAGCGGCGTTTTTATTTATTTTTCCATATTCAGCACGGCTTGCATCATCGGCGATATACCATACGTTGCTCCGTCACCGTATCTCCGATGAGAAGCTGCTTTTCCACACCGTCAAAGCGAAAGCCATAGCGCTGATAAAATCGGATCGCAGCTTCATTGCCCTTGAGCACCCAGAGCACGATCGTCCGATCATCCGCCATTTGCTCCATTGCCGCATGCATCAGCCGATAGCCAATGCCCTGCCCTTGGTATTCTGCCAAAAGATAAATTGCAACGATTTCTCCCGTTCCCGGCATACTTGGATCACGGTTTGCGTCGTAACCGACAAAGCCGACCACGCGCTCGCCGTCCTTGGCAACCAAAATGCGGTCGGGCCAGCGCCGCGCAATCGCCCGACACTTCTCAAGGCTCATATCATCAAGATAGGCATCCGAAAGCAGTCCACGATACGTTTCCTGCCACGACTGATAATGAACAAGCGCTTTGCCGTCCATTTCTGCCGCAGTTTCCATGCGCTTGATGATGATCATTCGCCCCACTCCATGGTAAAGGTATCGCCTTCACCGGCGCGGATCGCCGTGTGGTAAAAGACGGTACACGCGCGAACGTAATCGGCAAGGTCTGCCGTTCCAGCCGTTTCATACGCGGAATGCATGGCAAGCTGCGGCAATCCGATATCGATCGTGTGCAGATTGACTCTGGTATTGGCGATGTTGCCAAGCGTCGAGCCGCCCGGCATATCCGAGCGATTGGCATACGTCTGAGCACGAACGCCCGCACGGTCGCAAATGCGGCGGAACGCCGCACCGCCGATACCGTCGGTTGCATAGCGCTGCGCTGCATTGAACTTCAACACGATACCGCCGTTGATGCGCGGCTTGTTCTGCGCGTCGGCATATTCGGGGTGGTTGGGATGAACGGCGTGCGCGTTATCTGCCGAAAGCATCCAGCTGTTGCTCAAACGGCAATACGCGTCCTGCTCATTCTCTCCCGTCGCCTTCAGCGCCAGCTCAATGCGTCCCAGCGTGTCCTCAAGGAAGGAGGATGCGGCTCCCTGACGCGTGCTGCTTCCCACCTCTTCGTTATCAAAAACGGCAAGCATGGGAATTACGCTGTCGTGTCCACCCGCCAAAAACGCCTCCATCGCACCAAAGGCACACATCAGATCATCCAGACGGGGAGCGGAAATCATTTCGCCCTCACGCCCCCAAACACGACCCTCGTCGCGCGGATACAGAAGCAGGTCGTGTCCCAAAAGCTGCTCTTCTTCTATGCCGATCTCATCCAACAGTTGTTTTTTGAAACCGTCGTTACCACCAACGCCAAGGATAGGCAGCATATCCACCTGTGCATTGTAGCTCTTGCCATCGTTTGCACTGCGATCCATATGAATGGCTACGTTCGGAATGATTGCCATATCGCGGTCAAAATCCAACAGGCGCACCTGCATTCCGTTCTCGGTCGCAACGATCACGCGACCGGCAATACCCAGCGGACGATCCATCCAGGAGGAGCAAAGCATACCGCCGTATCGCTCCACGTTCAGTTTGATATAGCCATCGGGCGACGGACGGTCAAAAACGTCCTTGAGCTTAAATGCAGGCGAATCGCTGTGCGTAGCCACGACCTGATAAGAAATCGCCTTGCCCTGCGGCAGCATAAATGCCAGCACCGAAGAAGCGTTCCTGGTTACGTAATATTTCCCTCCCGGAGCAAGCGACCACGAGGCCGTCTCCGACAGCGGCTGAAATCCCGCAGCATCCAAGCGGCGGCAGATCTGCGCCGTGGCATGATATGCTGTCGGACTGTTTTTGATAAAATCGATCAATTCGTGTGCGAGTACTTTGCTCTCCATGTTGATATCTCCTTTTTATTTTTCAACTTGTAGTTCAATTATTCCCTTTACCGTTCAACATCGCTCGAACAGCGCGGTATTCCGGCATCAGCAGACTCATCAGCGCATGAAACGCCGAGGAATGATCCTGCACAAGAAAATGTGCAAATTCATGATACATCACGTATTGCGTGCAGATCTCAGGCGCGCACAGCAGCTTTAAATTAAAGGTAACCACGCCTCTCGACGCAGCACAGCTTCCCCATCGGCTTGTCATTTGCTTGATCCTGATCTCCTTGGGCGAAAAAATAAACCGTGAGTATGGGAATTTTGTCGGATTCCCGTCGCTGATCATAGGAAGCACCATTTCAAAGCGACGCTGCAGCGATGGCATCAGTGTCCGGATCTTACCCTCAAGTACAGCGACCGCCTTAGCATAAACAACACGCGCAACGGCCTCTGCAGCAACGGTCCCGTCAACGCCCTTTTTCAAATATACGTTCCAAACAAACCCGTCATCCGCAGGATGCTCTCGCAGCTCTGCCGATGAGCAAAAGGGCGGAAACAGCGTATCCTCGGCACGGTGCCTGCAGATACGGTATTTGATGCCGTAAATAAAAAATTCCACACCGTCCGCAGGACAACCGTCCGCGGCCAGCGGAAGCAGGTTTTCGTTATTCCGCGATATTTTTGCAAGCGCACGCCGCAAAAAATCCTCATGGCGGGAAAGGAAAGCCAGATGTGCATCCTTTGCCGCGCGCTTTGGCACGGAAATATACAGCGTTCCGTCCGTATGCACACGCAAATTTAAATTTTTAACGGCCTTGCGGCAAACAACGTAAGGAATAGCCTTTCCGTCCAGCAAATATACGCCTTCCGTTTTGCTTTCTTTTGCGGCAGTCATGCTTACCCTCCTTGTGATCTTATTTCATTTTACCATGCAAACCCACGTTTGTCAAGACATGGATTTGCAAATGAGAAAAGTTCGCACAATTCGAAAAAATCTCTTGACAAACCGATCTTTTTTGATTATAATAGTAGTGTATTTTGATATTTCAAACGGTAAAGAGAAGGAAGAGTACGCAAGAGTGCTTTGTCAGAGAGCAGGCGGTCGGTGCGAGCCTGTGAAAGCAATTGCAGAACGTCACCTTTGAACCGTTCGCGCCAAAGGACTCCTCCCGGTAGTGCGAACCGACTGCTCCCCGTTATCGGAGTAACTCCCTGCATTTCTGCGGAGAGTGATTTGAGTGCGCGCCTTGTGCGCGAAATCAGGTGGTACCGCGTGTTTTCCATCGCCCTGATCCTATGATGTGGGCGGTGGCTTTTTTATTGCCTGCCCCTTCCCTTTACCAAATATTCCCAAAAGGAGAGAGATACCATGGCACAATATCATGAACTGCCAAAAACCTACAACCCCGCCGAATTTGAAGACCGGATCTATCAGACTTGGTGCGAAAAGGGATACTTCACCCCCGACGTTGCCAACGACGCCGAGCATTTTTCTGTCGTGATTCCGCCTCCCAATGTTACCGGTCAGCTGCATATGGGTCACGCGCTGGACGAAACGCTGCAGGACATCCTGGTTCGTCATAAGAGAATGCAGGGCTACAACACGCTCTGGGTTCCCGGCACCGACCACGCAGGCATCGCAACGCAGATCAAGGTTGAGGAGCAGCTGCGCGTCAACGAGGGGCTGACCCGCTACGACCTCGGCCGTGAAAAATTCCTTGAGCGCGTCTGGGATTGGAAAAACAAGTACGGCGACAGAATTATCAGCCAGCTCAAAAAGCTTGGTGCCTCCTGCGACTGGACACGTGAGCGCTTCACCATGGACGAGGGCTGCTCCAGAGCCGTCCGCGAGGTTTTCGTTAACCTGTATAACAAGGGCTTGATCTACCGCGGCCACCGCATCATCAACTGGTGCCCCCACTGTCTGACTGCCCTTTCCGACGCCGAGGTCGAATATAAGGACCAGCCCGGCTACTTCTGGCACATCAAATATCCCATCAAGGGCGAGGACGGCTACGTTGTCGTCGCTACCACCCGTCCCGAGACCATGTTCGGCGATACTGCCGTCGCGGTCAACCCCGAGGACGAAAATATGAAGCATCTGATCAGCAAGACGCTCGTTCTGCCCGTCGTCGGCCGCGAGATCCCCGTTATTGCCGACGATTACGTCGAGATCGGCTTCGGTACCGGCTGCGTAAAGATCACCCCCGCACACGACCCCAACGACTTCCTCGTCGGTCAGCGTCATAATCTTGAGCAGATCAAGGTCATGAACGACGATGCAACCATGAACGCCTACGCAGGCAAATACGAGGGCATGGATCGCTACGCTTGCCGCAAGGCACTGGTTGCCGATCTTGAGGCAGAGGGCTATCTGCTCAAGACAGAGCCGCACGACCATAACGTCGGTACCTGCTATCGTTGCGGCACGACGGTCGAGCCTATGACGAGCGACCAGTGGTTCGTTAAGATGAAGCCGCTGGCAGAGCCTGCCATTGAGGCTGTTGAAAACGCCTCGATCAACTTTATCCCTGAGCGTTTCTCCAAGAACTATTTCAACTGGATGAATAACATCCTTGACTGGTGTATTTCCCGTCAGCTTTGGTGGGGTCACCGCATTCCCGCCTTCTATTGCGACGATTGCGGCGAAATGACCGTTTCCAAGGAGGACATCACCGTCTGCCCCAAGTGCGGCAAGCCCGTTCGTCAGGAGGAAGACGTGCTTGATACCTGGTTCTCGTCGGCGCTTTGGCCCTTCTCCACGCTGGGTTGGCCCGATCAGACCGAGGATCTCAAGAAATACTATCCCACAAGCGTCCTTGTCACCGGCTACGACATCATCACCTTCTGGGTCTCCCGTATGATCTTCTCCGGCCTTGAGCATATGGGTGAGAAACCATTCTCCACCGTCTTTATTCACGGTTTGGTGCGCGATGCACAGGGACGCAAGATGTCCAAGTCGCTCGGCAACGGTATCGATCCGCTGGAGATCATCGCAAACTACGGTGCCGACGCGCTCCGCTTTGCACTGGCGACTGGCAACAGCCCCGGAAACGATATGCGCTTCTCGGATGAAAAGATCGAGGCTGCGCGTAACTTCGCCAATAAGCTTTGGAACGCTTCCCGCTTTGTTCGCATGAACCTTACCATCGACGCAGTCGCCCTCCCCGCAACGGACGAGCTCTCCGTTGAGGACAAGTGGGTGCTGACGGAATATAACAAAACGGTCAAGGCGGTCAACGACGCGCTGGATTCCTTCGAGGTCGGCGTCGCACTCAACGAGCTGTATAACTTTACCTGGGATATCTTCTGTGACTGGTATATCGAGCTGTGCAAATCCCGCCTGAACGACAAGGATTCCGCAGGCAACCTCGTAGCACAGAACGTTCTCTGCTACGTCCTGACGGGCATTCTCAAGCTGCTGCACCCCTTCATGCCCTTCATCACCGAGGAAATCTATCAGTCGCTGCCTCACGCCGCTAACGACGCCGAGAGCATCATGATCGCAAAGTATCCCGTCTACGATGCCGCAATGCAGTTCGAGGCAGATGCCGCACACATGAGCCACGTCATCGATGCTATTCGCGCCATCCGTAACCGCCGCAGCGAAATGAACATCGTTCCCTCTCGCCGCGCCAAGGTCTATATCGAAACCAAGCACGCAGAGTCCTTCCCGCAGAGCGTTGAGCCCTTCTTCCAGCGTCTTGCTTCTGCAAGCGAGGTCGAGGTGGCAGAAACCTTCGAGGGTAAGCTGAACGCCGACGAAACGGTACAGATCGTCACCGCAGCTGCAACCGTTTACCTGCCGCTGTCCGACATCATCGACACCGAAAAGGAAAAGGCACGACTCAGCGCCGAGAAGATCCGCCTTGAGAGTGAGATCGTCCGCATACAGAAAAAGCTGGAGAACGAAGGCTTCGTTGCAAAAGCCCCCGCAGCCGTCGTCGAAGGCGAGCGCGCCAAGCTGGCAAAATATCAGGAAAACCTGGAGGGTGTCATTGCAGCCCTTGCCAAGCTGAAGTAATTTTCAAAAAGTAAACCCGTGAGAAGAGCCCTGTGTTCTTCTCACGGGATATTTTTATTCTTCCTGCTCCTCCGGTAGCAGGTATTTAACGCCTGCCGCATCCACACCATACGAAAGCGCCACTTGCGCGTGTGCCGTCAGATATGCCGCCGCCTCACGGGAACCGTGCTCGATTGCCGCCCGCTTGACCAATCTCCAGCCGCGCCGCGGAGCGTATTCTCCGCCCAATCCCTCGATCAATGCCTGTCCGAACAACAGCGTCGCCGCCCCCGCCTGTGCCTCGATATACGTTGTGTCCTTGTGGCGTGAGGCTTGCTCCAGCATATCGGCTGCATCATATTCATTTGCCTCCAGCACCTCAAATCTGCGAGCATCCAGCGCAGGATCAAAACCACGATCGTATAGCAGCGTTCCTTCGTTTTGACGGATTACGCGACGAAACGGAATCATCGAAATGCAATCAATATCCAGCGGATCAAACATACACCCCGTCGTATATGCAACGCCGAGATACATTTGCGCATCCACGCACCCCTCTGCTGCACTCCGCTTCATATATTCCGCCGCACGATAAAAATCGACGTCCGTTCCCTGCCCACGCAAATGCATCAGTGCGAGATTGAATTGCGCCACACCGCCCTCCAGATACTGCGCCGCGGTATAATAATCCAGCGCAAACCTTGGGATTCGCGGCACGTAAAACCCATGCTGGTACATAAACGCGACGTTAAACGCCGCGCGTGGCAGCTTGAGCGCCGTGGCACCGTGAAAATACGCCTCAAATGCCGCCTTGTGGTCACCGCGAAGAAACGCCGCATCCGCTTTGACAAAATCCAAAGACTCCTTCATGTATGATCCCCCCTCGTTTTCGATATATATACTATACACCATCACAAAGAAAAATACAAGTCTTGACTTTTTGCCGATTTTGTGGTATAATAGATATGTAAAAAGAAAGCAACCGCCAATTATTTTTGGCGGTTGCTTTCTTTTTTGTTACAGTAAGGTTTGATAATCGACAAGCCCCGCCTCGCGCCATTCGCACTCCGCATTGGCAAAATCCTCGTCTGTAGGCATATAGTCAGGACGTGAGCAGCAAGGCATGCTTGCATTACCGTTTTCGTCCGGGAACGGAGAATCGTGATCATTCTCCCAAAGCACGCGCTCCTCCTCTCGTCTGAAGTCGGGGATCTTATACTCCACACCGCCGTTCTGCGAGCTGCGCAGCGCCAGAATTGCCGTAGCCGACATAGCGACCGAGCGGTAAACGTCAAAGAACGGAACGATATCCTCGTTGACGTACTTCATAAAATGATACGCGACCCAGAAATCGCCGCCACCATGACCTGCGCTGCCGGGCATATTATTTCGCTCGTCATCCTCATACCAACGCGCAGCAACCGTGCTGACCTCGCTCTCGCCTTCGGGAACGTTCCAGCTGTTGTACTGAATACGAAGCTGATCCAGGGAACCGCGAACATTTTCCATGTTTCCCTTCTCGGCGCAAATGCGATACCAGTTGCCGTGACCGCCCCAAGCTGCACATCCGGTCACACGGGCAAGTGTACCGTTCCCCAGCTCGCACAGCATGATCGCAGCGAGGTCTCCCACGCGACAAGCCGTGCCCTTGAGCGTTTCGGGGGCAAACACACACTTGGCGTTGACCGCCTTGAGCTCCTCACCCGTAATGTAAAGGATCGGCGCCAGCGCGTGCGTAATATAATAGCTGCGCGGCAACCAGTTTCTCCAGTGCAACCGTCCGGGAGAGAGCATATTTTTATCGTGCGGCGTCACAGGGTGGTTGTATTCGCCCTCACAATACAGCGCTCTGCCAAAAGCCCCCGAATCGTATCTGCGCTTCATCTCCATATTGCAGGCAAAGAAGGGATAATTCTCGGCGAGCATATACTTGCAGCCCGTCTTCTCAACCGTGCGGCAAAGCTGCACACATTCTGCCATCGTCAAGGCAGGCGTACATTCACTCAGCACGTGAATACCGCGTTCCATTGCCTTGATGGCAAACGGAACGTGCTCGGTAAAGTAATTGCACAGCATGACGGCATCCAAAAGCCCGCTGTCGATGAATTCATCAAAATCGGTAAAAACGCGAATAGAGTCATCCAAAAGATGCTCAATGTTCTTCAGCGATCGGGGATTGTTCTCACAAACCGCCGTGACGGAAGCACCGTCCAGCTTTTTGAAAATATCAACGTAAGAGCCGCCGCGAAGTGTTCCGAAAATACCAATACGCATTATTTTTTCACTCATAGAAAAACCTCCGGATAGCAAACGGGGAGATGCGAGAAAAGCGCATCTCCCCGCAAAATTCGGGTTATCTTCGATTATATCTTACAGACCGCGCTTGATGTAGCTGGTGTGCAGAATCTCGTGAGCCTTGTGGCTATTGGGCTCACCGAAGAACTCGTTGTACAGCGTCTGAACTGCCAGGTTGTCCTGAGACTTGCGCAGATCGCTTGCAGCGTCATCATCGTACAGAACCTTTGCACGAACTGCACGCAGATCCATATCCATACGGACGGATGCGGGCTGAATGGGCTGACCGCCGCCGTTGACACAGCCGCCGGGGCATCCCATGACCTCGATGAACTGAACGTCAACCTCACCGGCCTTGACCATGTTCAGCAGTTTCTTTGCATTGCCGGTACCGGAAGCAACAGCTACGTTGATGGTCATATCGCCAACCTTGTAGGAAGCGAGCTTCACGCCCTCAACGCCACGAACCTCATTGAAGTCAAGCGCCTCAAGCTTCTTGCCCTCGATGACCTCAGCAGCGTAACGGAGAGCAGCCTCCATAACACCACCGGTAGCACCGAAGATCGCACCTGCACCGGAGCCGATTGCAAACGGATCGTCGAACTTCGCGTCATCCAGTGCGCGGAAGTTGATGCCTGCCTTCTGGATCATACGAGCCAGCTCACGCGTGGTGATCGCAACGTCAACGTCGGGAACACCTGCTGCGGACTGGTCGGGACGACCGGTCTCAAACTTCTTTGCGGTACAAGGAATAGCGGAAACCATGAAGATATCCTTGGGATCCCAGCCCATCTTCTGTGCATAGTAGGTCTTAACGACTGCACCGAACATCTGCTGAGGGGACTTGCAGGTAGAGAGATTTTCGGTCATCTCGGGGAAATAGTGCTCGCAGTACTTGATCCAACCGGGCGAGCAGGAGGTGATCATGGGCAGAGCACCACCGTTCTTGATACGGCCCAGCAGCTCGTTTGCCTCTTCCACAATGGTCAGGTCGGCCGTCAGGTTCATATCGTAAACACCGTCAAAGCCCAGAGCCTTCATTGCTGCAACCATCTTGCCCTCGGTATCAGTGCCGGGCTCGTAGCCGAAGCACTCACCGATCTGAGCACGGACGGAAGGAGCAGCGCAGATCAGAACGTGCTTGCTGGGATCTGCGATTGCATCAAATACCTTATCGGTATCATCACGCTCATACAGTGCACCAACGGGGCAAGCAACGATACACTGGCCGCAGTTGATACAGGGGTTGTCACCCAGCTTGGTCTCGAATGCGCAAGCGATGTGGGTATCAAAGCCACGGTCGTTCGCACCGATAACACCGATCTGCTGGATGTGTGCACAGGTTGCTACGCAACGACGGCACAGAATGCACTTGTTATTATCACGGATGATGGGAGCGCTGTCATCGATCTCGTAGTGGTTAACAACACCGTCAAAGCGGGAGTCGTCAACACCGTAGTCGCGGCACAGCTTCTGCAGCTCGCAGTTGGTGGAGCGAACGCAGGACAGGCACTTACGGTCATGATTGGAAAGCAGCAGCTCCAGATTCATCTTTCTGGAAGCAGTGATCTTGGGCGTATTGGTCTTGATAACCATACCCTCGGTAACGGGGTAAACGCACGCGGTAACCATACGGAAGGGCTTACCACCCTCGGAAACCTCAACAAGGCACAGACGGCAAGCGCCGATCTCGTTAATATCCTTCAAATAGCAAAGCGTGGGGATGTCCACCTTTGCAGCCTTAGCCGCTTCCAGAACCGTGGAGCCTTTAGCAACGGCATAATCAATACCGTTAATTTTAACATTTACTGTATCCATTTTCCACAATTCTCCTTTTATTCTTTAGAAATAGCGCCAAACTTACAGCCGGCAACGCAAGCACCGCACTTAATGCACTTCTTAGGATCGATAGCCAGAGAAGGCAGCTTGTGACCGGGAGCAACGTAATCGGTCTTGGAAATTGCATCTGCAGGGCAGTTTCTTGCACACTTGCCGCAGCCGATACACTTTTCCTGGTCGATGACGAAGGAGACAAGCTTCTTGCAGACACCGGCCGGGCACTTCTTGTCAACAACATGGGCGACATATTCTTCGCGGAAGAACTTGAGCGGTGCGATAACAGGGTTGGGAGCCGTCTGACCCAGACCTCACAGAGATGCGGACTTGATGTACTGGCACATCTCTTCCATACGATCCAGATCCTCACGCTCACCC
This sequence comes from Clostridia bacterium, assembly GCA_017452545.1. Lineage (GTDB taxonomy): Bacteria > Bacillota > Clostridia > Oscillospirales > CAG-272 > SIG644. Next base: position 20,774 of record JAFTME010000154.1, read on the forward strand.
TTACCTGCGATGATCTTGTCCAGGATCTCGAGCAGTCTGCGCGTACCTACGCGGCAGGGCGTGCACTTACCGCAGGACTCATCAACGGTAAAGTCAAGGAAGAAGCGAGCGATATCAACCATACAGTTGTCCTCGTCCATAACGATCAGACCGCCCGAGCCCATCATACAACCGATCGCAGTCAGGTTGTCGTAGTCAATGGGAGTGTCGATCAGGGACGCAGGGATACAACCACCGGAGGGACCACCGGTCTGTGCAGCCTTAAACTGCTTACCGTTGGGAATACCGCCACCGATCTCATAAATAACCTCGCGCAGCGTCGTGCCCATGGGAACCTCAAGCAGACCCGTGTTCACGATCTTACCGCCGATTGCAAAGACCTTGGTACCCTTGGACTTCTCGGTACCCATGCTTGCAAACCAGTCAGCACCGTGCAGAAGGATCTGAGGAATGTTCGCGTAGGTCTCTACGTTGTTCAGAACGGTAGGCTGACCGAACAGACCCTTAACTGCAGGGAACGGAGGACGAGGACGAGGCTCACCGCGATGGCCCTCGATAGAGGTCATCAGCGCAGTCTCCTCACCGCAAACGAATGCACCGGCACCCAGACGGATCTTCAGATCGAAGCTGAAGTCGGTACCGAAAATCTTCTCGCCGAGCAGGCCCTCTTCCTTCGCCTGATCGATAGCAGCCTGCAGGCGCTCGATGGCGATAGGGTACTCAGCACGAACGTAAACGTAACCCTCGTCAGCACCGATGGCATAGCCGGCAATTGCCATAGCCTCGATCACTGCATGGGGGTCGCCCTCAAGGACGGAACGGTCCATGAACGCACCGGGGTCACCCTCGTCTGCGTTACATGCAACGTACTTCTTAACCTGACCGCGGTTGTTGCTTGCAAACTTCCACTTCAGACCCGTGGGGAAGCCGCCGCCGCCACGACCGCGCAGACCGGAATCCAGAACGGTCTGGATAACCTCGTCGGGGGTCATCTCGGTCAGAACCTTTGCCAGCGCCAGATAACCGTCGCGAGCAATGTACTCCTGAATATTCAGGGGATCGATCACACCGCAGTTACGCAGAGCAACGCGGTGCTGCTTCTTGTAGAAGGTCATATCGGACAGACCGGAAGCGTGGTGGTCACCGGTCATCTCGTGGAACTGCAGGCTCTCAACGGGAACGTTGCCGATCAGGTGAGAGTCAACGATCGTAGCAATATCCTCGGGCTTAACCATAGAATAGAAGGTACCCTCGGGATAAACGATCATGACAGGACCGAGTGCGCAAAGACCGAAGCAACCGGTCGTTACGATCTTGATCTCGTCAGCAATTCCCTTTTCTTCAAGCACCTTCTCCAGCGTCTCGCGGAGTGCAGGGCTGCCCGAAGAGGTACAACCGGTACCGCCGCAGATCAGCACGTGCTTGCGGATCTTACCCTCGGATTTATCGGAGCCCGCGCGCATCTCGACCTGAATCGCATACGCTTGTCTGGCTGCCTTCAACTGTTCAACTGTAGAAATCATGTCATCTTACCTCCATTACATGTACTTGGCAAGAATACCTGCAATATCGTCCTTGGTCAGTCTGCCGTAAACCTCACCGTTGATGGTAAGAACGGGAGCCAGACCACAAGCACCGATACAACGGGTTGCTTCAAGAGAGTACTTTCCGTCCGAAGAGGTGCTGCCGATCGGTACGTTCAGTACGCGAGAGCATTCCTCAATGATGTCACCGGAGCCTTTGACGTAGCAAGCAGTACCCAGGCAAACTGCAACAGCAACCTCACCGTTGGGGTTGAGCTTGAACTGTGCGTAGAAGGATGCGATTCCGTAGATTTCCTCAACAGGCACACCGGTCTCGTCAGAGATCTTCTTCTGAACCTCGTAGGGCAGATAGCCGTAGATGTCCTGTGCTTCCTGCAGGATCGGCATCATAGCACCCTTGACTCCAGCGTACTTCTTGATAACAGCGAGCAGCTTTTCTTCCTGCTCCTTCGTTCCGCGGAAATCGACCGTGGTCAATTTCTTTTTCATAACTTACGAATACCTCCTGAATATGAAATTATGAAATACTGTAAACGTGACATTAGGCGGTGTGATTTCCGGTTTTTTCCGTGGTCACATCGCTTTTAAATATCATGGCTACATTATACTACAAAAGCGAAAAAAAGTAAAGAGAAAAACTGAAAAAATCTTGAATATTCTGCGCAAATTTTATCATATATTGTAAAAATCCGGAGAATTGATGCAATATTTTCCGTTTTTCTTGCTCCTGTATGCAAAAACAAAAACAATGAGGCAGTGCCCGATATACAAGCATTGCCTCATTATTTTTTTCAGATATTACCCTTCGAGCATTCTCTCCAACTGAGAGATCTTGTTTCTCGAATATTCATACGCCCCGCGGAAATCCCCGGTTTCACGGCAAGCGATCTCAAGATCGCAGAAAATGTGATACAAAAGCACCTGACTGGATACTCCGTCGGCATTCAGCAGCTGCAGCAGCTGTTGTCTTGCCTGCGCATAGTAGCCCCCCGTCATATCGCAGTGGGCGGAAAAGGAACGGAAAAATGCATCCTCACGGTCTGCGCTCTGCAAATACGCATCCACCCGCCGCCGATCACCGCTGTCCAGCGCCTCTCTTGCCAGCATATACCGGCAAACGGCATCGGACGCTCCGAGGAATGCATCGTCCAGATTGGGCGAGGTCGACGCAGGATACAGCGTCGAGGAAAGCCCGCGCAAAAAACGGAAATACAGCGCCGCCGTCTGACGGATGTGGGCGGTGTCGTATGCAGTCTGCTCACACAGAGCAAGCGCCTCGTCCAAAGCATCGCAGCAGGCGTGCAGGTGCCCTTGATGCAGCTCCTCCGATGCGATCTGCAGCGCACACTGTGCCATGATCAAGCAGATCTCATCGTCCGCATCCTCGCCAAACGAGCGACATACCGCAAGACAAATACGGGGATCTCCCTGTTTGAATAAGCGCTTGATATCTGCGATCTCGTTCATCTTTCTCCAGATGCGGTCGTCATCGCCCTCGGCGAGCAAAAAGCCCGCAGGCACGTCCAGCCGCTCTGCCAGATACCATATCGTAGGAAGCGAGGGGAGCGCCGCCCCCGTTTCAATAAAGCTGAGCATATTTCTCGTGATCTGATCCCCCGCAAGCTCTGCCTGCGTCATTTTGCGTTGCTTTCGCAGCTTACGGATCTTGTCACCGATGTTATTGTGCATCATGTTGCAACTCTCCCGAAGATTGATAGCACAGTCGCGGCACAGGAGCACTCCTTGCCGCGACCGCGTATGATCAACCGTTCTTTTTCTTATACTTCTTCTCGGTATTTTTTGCTTGATTTTGCTTTTTGCGCAGTTCTTTTGCCTGCTGCTTTTCCAGCTTTTTTC
>JAFTME010000155.1 GCA_017452545.1 Clostridia bacterium
AACCGCCCTTCAGACAGCCACCGTCTCGCCTGCGGGCATCGCTCGCTCGGGGTCTGACACGCCACCGGCGTGTCATTCAAGACCCTCGCGCCGCTCCGCTACCCCAAAGGGAAGGCTAAAAAAGGCCGCCGCACACGGCGGCAGCCTTCAAAATTATTCTACAACGGTAAATTCCGCATACATCGGCGTTGCCTCGTACCCTACGTACACAAGCACCCGATATTTCCCCGGCACGATGGGGCTCAACCACTCATCTCGCCGAATGTCTATCTTAACCTTTTTGTACCCTCCGGCAAAGTTCTCGTAATGCGGATCCACCGGACCTTTCCCCGGATAAAACAAGGCTCGCTCATCCAAGATCATCGGATTCTGCCCCTCACGCAAAAAACCCAGTCGTTTCCACTCTCCATCCTCCCAGCGCTCAAACCGAAACGTATCGGAAAACTCCATCACATACGGCTCGTTCGGCTGCTCAAGAACGAGAGAAAAGCGTTTGAAGTTCACAGGAACCTCCGCCGGCTCTACCCATAACCGAACGCCCCACGCCGTAACGTCGCGCGAGATGAAAGGACTGATGAACCCGGATATATTGTCCGGCGTTCCGTTCGGATAATAATGGAACGCATACAGATACTCGTAATAATTTGAGATCGTCCATTCCGGGAACTGCGCTTGCATTTCCTCCGGCGGATCATCGGCCGAAAGCATTGCTTCCGGATTGCGAATCGCCATGGGGAGCTCCTCCTCCGGGATTCCTGCCAGAGGGTCTTCTTCTACCGGCGGCTCCGGAGCACAGCCGAAAAGGAGTATCGTTTGTAAAATGATGCATATGGCGCAAATCACTATAAGAAAATTTTTCATAGCAACCTCCTGTTTCTATATGCACTAACTATTTTCCACATTGATCCACCCTGTAAAACTTAATCAACGATTTCAAATTCCGCATACATCGGCGTTGCCTCGTACCCTATGTACACAAGCACCCGATATTTCCCCGGCACGATGGGGCTGATCCACCCCTCGCGGTCAATCGTGACTGTTGCCTGCCCAAAGCCCGTGGCAAAAATAACACGAGCGTTTCCCGCTTCATCCTCTGCCAGACGCGCATCATACGGCATACGATCGCGTTGCCGATACCATAATCTCTGCCATGCACCGTCCTCGTATTTTTCAATGCGCGGTGTCCGCACACAGTCAATAAAACCGTCGGCGTCGGTGTGTTCAAAAATAACATCAAAGGACTCAAACGCAAGCGGAATGACTTCGGACGCTACCCGACAGGTGATCCCCTCCGCCGTGCTATCCTTCCAAACGTTTTGCCGCGTACCATACGGAGGCTCATCTGCCGTGCCGTTGGGATTGTGAGCAACGTGCGCGTAATCATCATATTCGGCAATGTTCAACCCCGGATATTGCGCCTGCAGCACCGAAAGCTCGGTTTCCTTGGGCAGCAGCTCCGCAAAATAATCGTAAAAAGCCGCCCCTTCATTTGCTGTGTAGAAAGCCCCCTTCACCTCTTCAAGCGTTGGGAGTGTATTGTCCGGAAGCGTGCTTTCGGAAGGATTCGCATCGGACGTGTCATTTTGGCAGGAACAAAGCGAAAGTGCGAGCAAAAAACTCAGCCAAACCATAGCTGCTCTCATAGCAACTCTTCTCGACTTCTTCATACGGAAGCCCTCCTTTTTGTATTCGGCATAGATCTGCCGTATATTTATTATAGCATACAGGAAATTTTCTTGTCAATGCGAAGATTCTCCAAAAATATCCTTATGAATTTGTGCAAACCCGCCAAAGAAAGGACTTTTCATGAAAACTCTCACCCTCTCCACCGCCGTCGTCGGCACCGGCGCCGCCGGCTATAACGCCGCGCTGCGGCTGCATCAGCTCGGCGAGGATAACGTCGCCATCTTCACCATGGGCGTGCTCAACAGCACCTCCCGCAACACCGGCTCCGATAAGCAGACCTACTACAAAATGAGCCTCGCAGGAGAGAGCCCCGATTCCCCCGCCGCCATGGCTGAGGATCTGTTCGGCGGTCGCTGCGTTGACGGCGATCACGCGCTGATCGAGGCGGCGCTGTCCTCCCGCTGCTTTTTAAACCTCGCCGAGCTGGGCGTTCCCTTCCCCACCAACCGCTACGGCGAATACGTCGGCTATCAGACCGACCACGATACCCGTGGCAGAGCCACCAGCGCCGGCCCCCTGACCTCCAAGCTGATGACCGAATGCCTGCAGCGCGAGGTCGATCGTCGCGGCATCCCCACCTATGATAAAATGCAGATCGTTCGCATCCTGCCCACAAGCGAGGACACCGTCGGTCTGCTGGCGCTTTGCACCGACGTGCCTGCCGAGGACGAAGAAAATCGCTTCCTGCTCGTCTGCTGCAAGAACGTCATCTGGGCGACGGGCGGCCCCGCCGGCATTTATTCCGAAACCGTCTATCCGCTCGGTCACACCGGCTCCACGGGCGTCGTGCTCGCAGCGGGCGCTGTGGCGAAAAATTTGACCGAGTGGCAGTACGGTCTTGCCTCGGTCGCGCCGCGCTGGAACGTGTCGGGCACGTATATGCAGGTGCTGCCCCGCTTTGTGTCGGTCGATCCCGACGGCACCGAGCATGAGTTTTTGAGCGAATTTTACCCCGATTTGGGGGAATGCCTGTCCAAAATCTTCCGCAAGGGCTACGAGTGGCCGTTTGACAGCCGCAAGGCGCAAAACGGCTCATCCGTCATCGATCTGCTCGTTTTCCGCGAGACCAAGCTGTACGGCAGACGCGTGTATCTGGACTTCCGCAAAAATCCGCTCGGCCTGGACGCTCTGCCCTACGACGCACTCGATGCCGACGCTTACGGCTATCTTAAGAGCGCAGGCGCCCTGTTCGGCACGCCGCTGCAGCGCCTGTCACATATGAACCACCCCGCCATCGAGCTGTACGCCTCCAAGGGCGTCGATCTTGCGACCGAAATGCTGGAGATCGCGCTGTGCGCCCAGCACAACAACGGCGGCATCGACGTTGACCTTTGGTGGCAGAGCAGCATTCCCGGTGTGTTTGTTGCAGGCGAGGCTGCCGGTACGCACGGCGTTTACCGTCCCGGCGGCAGTGCGCTCAACGCAGGACAGGTCGGCTCGCTGCGTGCCGCACAGTACATCGCCCGCAACCGCAGCGGCGCCCCGACCGACGAGCAGGCGGCCGCCTTCCATGCCGCCTGTGCGCCCGTGATCGCCGAGGAACTGTCGCGCAGTCGCGCCTGGCTGGCATCGGGAGCAAAGGACGGCGACAACACCACCGCGCTGCTGGATGCTTGCCGCAGCGAGATGAGCGCCTGTGCGGCTGCCATCCGTAACGCTGCCGGTATGAGAACACTGCTTTGCGACAATCGTGCGCTGCTCTCGGCACTGGACGAGCGCGTGGCGGCGACAGGTGCGATGGGGCTTGCCCGCGCTTACCGCCTGCGCGACACGCTGCTCTCGCAGAACGCATATCTTGCCGCTATGATCGCCTTTACCGAGCAGACCGATCGCTCGCGCGGCTCCGCCATTTACACAGCGGCGGACGGCGTGGCGGCTGCAGGGCTGGAAAACGATGCGGACGGACTGTTCCGCTACCTGCCCGACGACGGTGCGCTGGATGCCATGACGCAAACGGTGCGTCTGCTGCCCGACGGCAGCTATGCCACCGAATTCCGTCCCGTTCGTCCTCTGCCCGAGGGCGGCGGCTTCTTTGAAAACGTCTGGCGCGGCTACCGCGAAAACGGAAACGTATATTAAACCGCGTCGCGCACGAGCAACAAGACA
>JAFTME010000156.1 GCA_017452545.1 Clostridia bacterium
ATCATCGCTGCACATCGATGCAGCGAACAATGCAAAAATTCAAACAAAAATATTTCCCATAAGTTCTTTGAAATCCAAAAACTTTCTTCCAAGAAAGTTTTTGGTGGGGCGTGGGGCAAAGCCCCACAACTCCCCGTCGCACCAAACTCAGTGGGCAGGGCCCCACGGAGACGACGCACTCGCGCCAACTCAGCGCACATTCCAAAAAGTCTTATTTATCCCCATGGATTAAAAGTTTTTGAAAGGGGTTCGGGGAAAACTTTTTCCCAAAAAGTTTTCCCCGCTCAAATCCCCAAGAAAGGAACAATCATGAACGAACTCGAACTGAAATACGGTTGTAACCCCAACCAAAAGCCTGCCCGCATTTACATGGCAGACGGCAGCGAGCTTCCCGTAACCGTACTGAACGGCAAGCCCGGCTACATCAACTTCCTTGACGCGCTGAACAGCATTCAGCTTGTCAACGAGCTCAAGGCAGCCTGCGGACTTCCCGCGGCGACCTCTTTTAAGCACGTATCTCCCGCCGGCGCGGCGCTGGGCCTTCCTCTGAGCGAGGTTGAGCGCAAGATGTACCATATCGCGCCCGACGTTGAGCTGAGCGCGCTTGCCTGCGCCTACGCACGCGCACGCGGTGCCGACCGTATGTCCAGCTTTGGCGACTGGATCGCGCTCTCCGACGTTTGTGACGTTGCAACCGCGAAGCTGATCCAGCACGAGGTTTCCGACGGCATCATCGCGCCCGGCTACGAGCCCGAGGCGCTTGCCATCCTTTCCTCCAAGAAGAAGGGCGGCTACAACGTAGTACAGATCGATCCCACCTACCGTCCCGATCCCATCGAGCGCAAGCAGGTATACGGCATCACGTTCGAGCAGGGCCGCAACGAGCTGCAGATCAACGCAGACACCATGCTGCAGACGGTGGTTACCGAAAACAAGGAGCTGACCGAGGCGCAGAAGTGAGACCTCGTCGTCAGCCTGATCACGCTCAAGTACACCCAGTCCAACAGCGTTTGCTACGTGCAGAACGGTCAGACCATCGGCGTCGGTGCCGGTCAGCAGAGCCGCGTACACTGCACGCGCCTTGCCGGTCAGAAGGCTGACAACTGGCAGCTGCGCCACATGGACAAGGTGCTGAACCTTCCCTTCCGTGACGACGTTGCCAAGCCCAACCGCGACAACGCCATTGACGTTTACATCGGCGACACGCCCGAGGACGTGATCGGTGACGACGTCTGGGCGATGACCTTTACCGAGCAGCCCGAGCCGCTCACCGTCGAGGAAAAGAAGGCTTACCTGGCACAGGTCACCGGCGTTTGCCTCGGCAGCGACGCGTTCTTCCCCTTCGGCGACAACATCGAGCGCGCACGCCGCAGCGGTGTCGTTGCGATCGTACAGCCCGGCGGCTCCATCCGTGACGAGCAGGTCATCGAAACCTGCAACAAGTACGGCATCGCCATGGCGTTCTGCGGTCTGAGATTGTTCCATCACTAATGCGGGATACGACGGAGGAAACCTTTTGTGAACAAAAGGTTTCCCCCGAACCCCCTTCCAAAAAACTTTGGAAAAATTGTTGGCTTAATTTCTGGCGGTTCTATTCTACCGCAACATAGCAATATGCCATGTGGGGCCCCTTCCCCACAAGACAACGCAAATGTAACATTGCGCCAAACTCAGTGGGCAGGGCCCCACGGAGATCATCGCTGCACATCGATGCAGCGAACAATGCAAAAATTCAAACAAAAATATTTCCCATAAGTTCTTTGAAATCCAAAAACTTTCTTCCAAGAAAGTTTTTGGTGGGGCGTGGGGCAACGCCCCACCGTCCCCCTTATTGTTCGCGCTCCCTACATCATCTCTCCCGAAAGGAATCACCATCATGCATTCTAATTCCAAATCCGAATCCTACGCCGCTGCCGGCGTAGACATCACTGCGGGCTATCGCGCCGTTGAGCTGATGAAGAAGCACATCGCCCGCACCAAGAACGAGGGCTGCCTTGACGACGTCGGCGGCTTTGGCGGCTGCTTTGGTCTGCCGATCGCCGGCATGGAGGAGCCCGTTCTGGTCTCCGGTACCGACGGCTGCGGCACCAAGGTCAAGCTGGCCATTCTGATGGACAAGCACGACACCATCGGCATCGACGCCGTTGCCATGTGTGTCAACGACATCATCTGCTGCGGTGCGCGTCCCCTGTTTTTCCTTGACTATATCGCCTGCGGCAAGAACATCCCCGAGAAGATCGCCGAGATCGTCGGCGGCGTTGCCGAGGGCTGCGTACAGTCCGGCGCGGCACTCATCGGCGGTGAAACCGCCGAGCATCCCGGTATGATGCCCGTAGAGGATTACGACCTTGCCGGCTTTGCCGTCGGTATCGTGGACAAGAAGAAGATTCTTGACAACACCCGCATGGCCGAGGGTGATGTGGTTATCGCGCTGCCCTACACCGGTATCCACTCCATCGGCTTCTCTCTGTGCCGCAAGGTATTTGACATCGATAACAACAACCCCGAGCTGTACGTTCCTCGTGAGGAGCTGGGCGGCAAGACCATCGCCGAGGCGCTGATCGTTCCTACCCGCATCTACGTCAAGTCCATTCTGGCGCTGCTGGAAAAGGTTGACGTCAAGGGTATCTCGCACATCACGGGCGGCGGCTTCTATGAGAATATTCCGAGATCCATTCCCAAGGGTCTGACCGCCAAGATCGACAAGAGCGCAGTCAAGGTTCTGCCCATCTTCGATATGATCGCCAAGTGGGGCAACATCCCCGAGCGCGATATGTTCAACACCTACAACATGGGCGTCGGCATGAGCGTTGTCGTTCCCGCAGCCGAAGTCGAGACCGCAATCGAGATCCTCAAGGCCCACGGCGAGGACGCTTACGTCATCGGCGAGATCATCACGGGCGACGAGGGCGTTATTCTGGAGTAAGGGCGCGAAGGGATGCGTGTAGGGAAACTTTTTGAAAAAAGTTTCCCTACGACCCTTCAAAAACTTTCACAAAAGAAAAGAGATTGCCGCCGGAGCATCTTCTTCTGACCACATAAGGGGTATGAACGTGCACCGCTCGGCAGAATAGCTCCCGCAAGAAGCGGGGCCCCTACCCCATCTTCTCCACGGTGTTAGAATTTCCTCTGTAGAGATCGCACCTTGGCTTCAACGTAAACAAACATTTCGGTAGAGCGAGTGGGAAGGGTCCCACGAGCTTGCGGCAGTACCTATGGGTAAGCAGGTGCGTAGCCGCCTTTGCCACCATATTTTTCCCATAAAGTTCTTGAAAAGGGTTTGGGAAAAACTTCTTTCAAGAAGTTTTTCTCAAAAAAAAAAGGAGACACATCATGTCAACTCCCAAAAAAATTGCCGTCCTGGTATCCGGAGGCGGCACCAATCTGCAAGCGCTGATCGATGCGCAATCGCGCGGCGAGCTGGGCGGCGGCGAGATCACGCTGGTTCTTGCCTCCAAGCCGGGCGTTTACGCGCTGGAGCGTGCAGCAGCAGCCGGCATCAAGGGCGTCGTGCTTGCGCGCAAGGACTACGACACCATTGCCGCGTATTCCAAGGCGCTCTCTGACACCATGCTTGCCGCAGGCATTGATCTTGTCGTGCTGGCAGGATTTCTGACCATCATTGACGAGCAGGTCTACAACGCCTTCCCCAATCGCATTCTGAACGTTCACCCCGCGCTCATTCCCTCCTTTTGCGGCAAGGGCTACTACGGGCTGCACGTACACGAGGCAGCGCTCGCCAAGGGCGTCAAGGTATCCGGTGCAACGGTACACATCGTCACGCCCGAATGTGACGCAGGCCCGATCGTTCTGCAAAAGGCGGTCGAGGTCATGAACGACGACACGCCCGAGACGCTGCAAAAGCGTATTATGGTTGAGGCGGAATGGAAGATCCTGCCTGAGGCGGTTCGCCTGTTCTGCGAGGATCGCATCGTTGTCGAGGGCAATCGTGCCACGATCCTCTGACGCGCGTCGCTTCGAAAGCGAAAATTAAACTCTTCGTTTCATTTGTCAACCAACAAGAACAGATAAAAATCCAAATAACCGCCGTGTGCGGCAACGAGGTATTATTATGAAACTGATGGTGATCGGTGGTGGCGGCAGAGAGCACGCCATCATTAAAAAGCTCAAGGAAAATCCGAACGTGACCGAAATCTTCGCGCTTCCCGGCAACGGCGGCATTGCTGCCGACGCGACCTGCGTGAGCATCGGCGCCAAGGACATTGACGGTGCGGTTGCGTTCGCCAAGGAAAACGCCATCGACTTTGCCGTCGTCGCGCCCGACGATCCGCTGGTGCTCGGTATGTCCGACGCACTGCAGGACGCAGGCATTCCCACCTTCGGTCCCCGCGCCTGCGCGGCGATTATTGAGGGAAGCAAGGTCTTTTCCAAGGAGCTGATGAAAAAGTACAACATCCCCACGGCGGCGTACGAGGTATTCGAGGACGCCGACGCTGCGCTGGAGTACGTCAGAACCGCGCCGCTGCCCACCGTCATCAAGGCGGACGGTCTGGCGCTGGGCAAGGGCGTTATCATCGCGCAGACCCGCGAGGAGGCAGAGGACGCCATTCGCTCCATTATGGAAGACAAAGTGTTCGGTGCGAGCGGCAGCCGCATTGTCATTGAGGAATTCCTGACCGGTCCCGAGGTTTCGGTGCTTTCCTTCACCGACGGCAAGACGGTCATTCCCATGATCTCCTCGATGGACCACAAACGCGCTCACGACGGCGACGAGGGCCCCAACACGGGCGGTATGGGCACCATTGCGCCCAACCCCTACTACACCGAGGACATTGCCAAGGTCTGCATGGACACCATTTTCCGTCCGACCGTTGACGCCATGAACGCCGAAGGGCGCACCTTCCGCGGCTGCCTGTACTTCGGCTTGATGCTGACGCCCTGCGGCCCCAAGGTCATTGAATACAACTGCCGCTTCGGCGATCCCGAAACGCAGGTCGTGCTCCCGTTGCTCAAGACGGATCTGCTAACCGTCATGATGGCAACGGCAAACGGCACGCTGGATCAACTGAAAGTTGAATTTTCCAACCGCAGCGCTTGCTGCGTGATCATTGCATCCAAGGGCTATCCCGTATCTTATCAGAGCGGCTATCCCATGGTACTCCCCCCCGACAGCGAGGACGCCTTTACCTACGTTGCCGGTGCCAAGCGCGCCGAGGACGGCTCCCTGCTCTCTGCAGGCGGACGCGTTCTGGGTGTGACCGCTGTGGCGGACACGCTGCCGCTGGCGATCGAGCGCGCTTACGCGCATGCCGAGGGTGTTGTCTTTGAAAACGGCTTCTGTCGCCGCGATATCGGACAGAAAGCACTCAAGGCGTAAGGAGGCAAGGAACGCAGGGCGCTGCCCTGCACCCGCGAGGGGGCTTTTGAGAAAAGCCCCCCTCGACCCCCAAAACCTTTTGAAAAATTTTAGATTAGATTTCTGACGGTTCTGTTCTGTCTGTGTAGGGGCGCATTCCATATGCGCCCGGAGCGTAGAAAAAGCGCCACACAAACGGGCGGATATAGAATCCGCCCCTACAGGATTTCAATTTCGCTCCGGCAGCAGCTCTCATTTTTCGCCGTCCTTTTTGAGGCGGCGAAAGCAAGGTCTGCACTCTGCAAAAGCCGCGTGCGATTTAGCCAAACGATGGAGTCGTTTGGCGGTAGCACGCGAAGTAGCAGGGATACATAAGGGACAGCCAGTCCCTTATGCACGTTTTCTTCGGTTCACTTCTTTGGGGTGAGCCAAAGAAGTGAACAATAATCCAATCAACGTTAGAAAGCTCTGTTCGCACAATCTAATCCCCTCCCCCTCCGTCATACTTTATACGACCTACGGTTTGGTTTTTGAACCGCGGGTTGTATCCCACCCTCTCTACCCCGTATAAAACATTACACTCGTAACCAATTTCGCATTCTCATAAAAGAAAGGATCCGCTTTTTATGGTTTATCGCATCTACGTAGAAAAGAAACCCGGCCTTGACCACGAGGCGAGAGCGCTGTGCGCCGATCTGACCGGTCTGTTGTCCATCCAAGGACTTACGGGCATACGTCTGCTCAATCGTTACGACGTTGAAAACGTTGACGAGGCGTTGTTCCGCTCCTGCAGCACCACCGTCTTCTCCGAGCCGCAGCTGGACAACATATACGACGAGCTGCCCGAGGGTGGCATCGTATTTGCCGTTGAGCCGCTGCCCGGTCAATTTGATCAGCGCGCCGACTCTGCCGCACAGTGCATTCAGATCATCTCCTGCGGCGACCGCCCGACGGTCCGCACGGCGAAGGTCTACATTCTCGAGGGCACGCTGTCCGAGGAGGACGTTGCCCGCATTAAGAAGTACGTCATCAACCCCGTAGAATGCCGCGAGGCAAGCCTTGAGACGGCCGAGACGCTGCAATCGGAATACGCCATCCCCGAAACGGTCAAGACGGTAGAGGGCTTCATTCACATGGACGACGCAGCGCTCTCTGCACTGCTTGACACGCTCGGTCTTGCCATGGACATCGACGACCTCAAATTCCTGCAGAATTACTTTGCCGGCGAGGAAAAGCGCGATCCCACCATCACCGAGATCCGCGTGGTCGACACCTACTGGTCCGACCACTGCAGACATACCACCTTCTCGACGCACATTGACGGTGTCAAGATCGACGATCCTGCCGTCGCCGCAGCTTACAAGCGGTATCTTGACGCGCGCGTTGAGGTATACGGCGAGGAAAAGGCTGCAAAGCGCCCCCAGACGCTGATGGACATTGCAACCATCGCCGTCAAGACGCTCAAAAAGAGAGGCGCGCTGCCCGAGCTTGACGAGTCCGAGGAGATCAACGCCTGCTCCATCCACGTCACCGCCACGATCAACGGCGAGGAGCAGGACTTCCTGCTCATGTTCAAAAACGAAACGCACAACCACCCCACCGAGATCGAGCCCTTCGGCGGCGCAGCAACCTGTATCGGCGGCTGCATCCGCGACCCGCTGTCCGGTCGTGCTTACGTCCATCAGGCGATGCGCGTGACGGGTGCGGGCGATCCCACGGTGCCGCTGAGCGAAACGCTGGCAGGCAAGCTGCCCCAGAGAAAGCTGTGCCAGACGGCTGCTGCAGGATATTCCTCCTACGGTAACCAGATCGGTCTTGCTACGGGCCACGTTGCCGAGCTGTATCACGGCGGCTACGTTGCCAAGAGACTGGAGTGCGGTGCGGTCGTTGCTGCCGCTCCCGCCACCAACGTTCGCCGCGAGCGTCCCGAGCCGGGCGATGTGATCATCCTTTTGGGCGGTCGCACCGGTCGTGACGGTATCGGCGGCGCAACCGGCTCGTCCAAGAGCCACAACCTCAAGTCGCTGACCACCATGGCCTCCGAGGTTCAGAAGGGTAACGCGCCCGAGGAGAGAAAGATCCAGCGTCTGTTCCGCAATCCCGACGTCACCCGTCTGATCAAGCGCTGCAACGACTTCGGCGCAGGCGGTGTCTCGGTCGCCATCGGCGAGTTGGCTGACGGTCTGAAGATCGATCTTGATGCCGTTCGCAAGAAGTACGACGGTCTGGACGGCACCGAGCTTGCCATCTCCGAATCGCAGGAGAGAATGGCGGTCGTCGTTGCTGCCGAGGATGCGGATCAGTTTATCGAATATGCCACCGCCGAGAACCTGGAGGCGTATCGCGTGGCTGTTGTTACCGAACAAGCACGCATGGTCATGACCTGGAAGGGGCAGACCATTGCCGATCTGTCCCGCGAATTCCTCAACACCAACGGTGCGGACAAGCACACGACGGTCGAGGTCACGGAAAAGGATCTGTCCGTTCTTGGCGAGCCGCTTTACACCTCGCTGCGCGAGATGGCAGGCGACCTCAAGACGGCTTCCCGCCGCGGTCTGGTCGAGCGCTTTGACGGCTCGATCGGCGCAGGCTCGGTGCTCATGCCCTTCGGCGGCAAGACGCAGAGAACGCCCGCGCAGGCAATGGCGGCTCTGCTCCCCACCCTGCCCGGTCAGGTGACCGACAGTGCCAGCGTTATGGCCTGGGGCATGGATCCCGATCATATGTGCATTGACACCTACACCGGTGCCCGTGCTGCCGTATATAATTCGATGGCTAAGATCGTAGCTGCCGGCGCGGACTATCACGCAGCATATCTGACGCTGCAGGAGTTCTTTGAGAAGCTCAGAACCGAGCCCACGCGCTGGGGCAAGCCGTTCGCCGCACTGCTCGGTGCGATGGACGCACAGCTGGAGCTGAACGCTGCTGCTATCGGCGGTAAGGACTCTATGTCCGGCTCCTTCCTCGATCTCGACGTTCCTCCCACGCTGATCTCCTTTGCCATTGCGCCCATCAAGGCAGACGCCGTCATTTCCCCCGAATTCAAGGAGGCAGGACATCCCGTTTACCTGTTCGCTCCCGTCGATCGCACGCCCAAAGCCACCAAGGCCGCGTGGGAGAGGTTCCACTTCCTGTGCGCCGAGGGTAAGGTCAAGGCTGCTTGGGCAGTCGAGAACGGCCTTGCCGAGGCGGTCATGAAGATGTCCTTTGGTAACAACATCGGATTTAAGTCCTGCGGCACGGTCAAGGATCAGTGGTACGCCAAGGGGCAGTACGACTTCATCGTTGCCGAGCTGACCGAGGACGTTGCCATGCCCTGCACGCTCAAGATCGGTGAGACTACCGAGGCGCCCGAGATCGTTCTGGACGGCGAGAGCGCGACCATTGCCGAGCTGCTCGCCATCAACGAGGGCAAGCTGGAAAGCGTTTATCCCACCGTCGCTCCCGCCAAGGAGAGCGCGCTGGGTCTGCCCGTTTTCTCCTACGAAAACGGCCCGATCGCAGCCCCCTCGGTCAAGGTGGCACGTCCCAAGGTACTCATTCCCGTCTTCCCCGGCACCAACTGCGAATACGACAGCGCACGTGCTGTTGAGGCAGCGGGAGCGGAGGCGGACATCCTGGTCGTTCGCAACCTGAGCGCGGAGGACGTATCCCGCAGCGTAGAGGCGGCAGCCGACAAGATCAAGGAGAGCCAGATGATCTTTATCCCCGGCGGCTTCTCCGGCGGCGACGAGCCCGACGGCTCTGCCAAGTTCATCACGGCATTCTTCCGCAACCCTGCCATCAAGGATGGCGTTCACGATCTGCTTGACAACCGCGGCGGTCTGATGTGCGGTATCTGCAACGGCTTCCAGGCGCTGATCAAGCTGGGTCTGGTACCCTACGGCAAGATCATCGACACCGACGAGAACTGCCCGACGCTGACCTTCAACACCATTTCCCGCCACCAGTCCAAGCTGGTTCGCACCCGCATCTGCACCAACAAGTCGCCTTGGCTTGCGCTGACGAACGTTGGCGACGTCTACACCGTGCCGATCTCGCACGGCGAGGGTCGCTTCCTTGCATCCGACGAGCTGATCGCAAAGCTTGCCGCAAACGGTCAGATCGCAACCCCGTACGTCGATCTTGACGGCGCACCCACCATGGACACCGCCTTCAATCCCAACGGCTCCATCTGCGCCATCGAGGGTATCACCCCTCCCGACGGTCGCGTCTTCGGTAAGATGGGTCACTCCGAGCGTATCGGCGCCGGGCTGTACCGCAACGTTCCCGGTGAGTACGATATCCGTATGTTCGAGGCCGCTGTCAAGTATTTTAAGTAAGAGGAACGAGGGGGACGTGTAGGGAAACTTTTTGAAAAAAGTTTCCCTACGACCCGTCAAAAACTTTTGGAAAATTTTTTCAAATTAAATTTTAAGCGGTTCTGTTCTGTATGAACCAAGGAAAAAACCCATGTGGGGCACCTACCCCATTTGATTGATAAATAATTTCTTTGACGTTGGAACGGACCGTCGAGGACGCCGATCCCTACAGGGTTAACTTTCTTTCCATAGGAAAAACCGCATTTTTCGCCGTCCTTTTTGAGGCGGCGAAAGCAAGATCTGCAGTCTGTAACAACCGCGCAGTGTTTCTTGTAACGCGCGAAGACAGCAGGGTACGTAGGGGCAGCAGCCCCGTGCGCGCAATGTTTTTCGTTCGCGCTTTGCGCGATGCTCGCTTTGCGAGCAAGAAAAACTTGCTGTTTCGCGCAGCGAAACATGTTTTCATTTGGTTCGTTTTTTGTCGCGTGACAAAAAATGAACAATAACCCCTATTACAGTTAGAAATCCATGTTCGCACACTCTAAATCTATCCACCCGCAGGAGGAAACCATGGCATATTTATCCGACATCGAAATTGCACAATCGGTCAAAATGCGTCCGATCGGCGAGATCGCCGCAACGGCGGGCATCTCCGACGACTACCTTGAGCCGTACGGCAAATACAAGGCAAAGATCGATCTTCGCGTCTTTAACGAAATGGACAAGCCGGAGGGCAAGCTCATTCTCGTCACGGCGATCACGCCCACGCCCGCAGGCGAGGGCAAAACGACCACCACCATCGGTCTTGCCGACGGTATGCGTCGCATCGGCAAGAACTGCGTTGTTGCGCTGCGCGAGCCCTCTCTGGGTCCTGTGTTTGGTGTCAAGGGTGGTGCTGCCGGCGGCGGCTGGGCACAGGTCGTGCCCATGGAGGACATCAACCTCCACTTCACCGGCGACTTTCACGCCATCGGCGCAGCGAACAATCTGCTCGCTGCTATGCTTGACAATCACATCTACCAGGGCAACGCGCTGAACATCGATCCGCGCCGCATCACCTGGAAGAGATGTGTCGATATGAACGACCGCCAGTTGCGTTTTGTAACCGACGGTTTAGGTGGACGCGTCAACGGCGTACCGCGTGAGGACGGCTACGACATTACCGTTGCCTCCGAGATCATGGCTGTTTTCTGCCTTGCCACCTCGCTGCGCGACCTCAAGGAGCGTTTGTCGCGCATCATCGTTGCCTACACCTACGACGAAAAGCCCGTAACGGCGGGCGATCTGGGCGCGGTCGGCGCGATGGCAGCTCTGCTCAAGGACGCGCTCAAACCCAATCTGGTACAGACGCTGGAGGGCACGCCCGCGCTGGTTCACGGCGGTCCCTTTGCCAACATCGCGCATGGCTGCAACTCGGTGCTCGCCACCCGTATGGCGATGAAGCTGGGTGACTACGCCATCACCGAGGCCGGCTTTGGTGCCGATCTGGGTGCGGAAAAGTTCCTCGATATCAAGTGCCGCATGGCAGGTCTTACGCCCTCTGCGGTGGTTGTGGTTGCCACCATCCGTGCGCTCAAAATGCACGGCGGTCTTGCCAAGACCGAGCTGGGCGCGGAAAACCTCGAGGCGCTGGAGGCGGGCATTCCCAATCTGCTGCGCCACGTTTCCAACATCAAAAACGTCTACAAGCTGCCCAGTGTCGTAGCCGTCAACCGCTTCCCCACCGACACCGACGCCGAGGTCGAGCTGATCATTCGCAAGTGCCGTGAGCTGGGCGTTAACGTGGTTCTATCCAACGTTTGGGCCGAAGGCGGCAAGGGCGGCGAGGAGCTGGCCCGCGAGGTCGTTCGCCTGTGCGAGGAGGAACAGGGTGATTTCACCTACTCCTACGAGCTGGACGGCACCATCGAGGACAAGATCGAAGCCATCGTCAAAAAGATCTACGGCGGCTGCGGCATTTCCGTTCTGCCCGCTGCCAAAAAGCAGATCGCGCAGCTGAGCGCGTTCGGCTTTGACCACTGCCCCGTTTGTATCGCCAAGACGCAGTACAGCTTCTCGGACGATATGACCAAGCTGGGTGCGCCCGAAAACTTTACCGTTACCATCAAAAACGTCAAGGTGTCCGCCGGCGCAGGGTTCGTTGTCGTTCTCACCGGCGATATTATGACCATGCCGGGACTCCCCAAGGTCCCCGCAGCTACCAAGATCGACGTCGATGACAACGGCGTCATCTCGGGATTGTTCTGAGAATAGAAAAAAAGGCGGGGGAGAAACTTTTGTGTACAAAAGTTTCTCCCCCGCGCCCCCTCTTCAAAAAACTTTAGAAAAAGAAAAAATGGTGCTGTGCCGACGCAACGGTGCGACGCCGGCAAAAATCAATCGCTGCGGTTGAAAAAATCAACCGTGGCGATTATTTTATAGATCATCCGCTGCAAAGGCGACCTTCCCTCTTGCCTTTTGCCCCAAAAGTTCTTGAGGGGGTGCAGGGGGAACTTCTTGCAAGAAGTTCCCCCTGC
>JAFTME010000157.1 GCA_017452545.1 Clostridia bacterium
CTCCAGCATTTTGCGGTATTTTTCATACTGACCGTGCAGGTCAGACATTACGTAGGTCATGTGCTCTGCCCTCCTTGATGCCTGTGCCAGACGTCGCGCCGTACGATGCCTGTATACGAGGCGATGATGTTGACCACCCGTTCCGAAACCTGCTCGTCGGCATAGGCAGGCACGCGAGTGCCGCAGCTGCCGCGTGCGCGACGGTCAACGGCGAGCGCCACCGCTCGTACAAGCCCCTGCTCGTCGATGCCTGCCAGCGTGAAGCAGCCTGCCTCCATCGCCTCGGGGCGCTCGGTCGAGCTGCGGATGCAGACCGCCGCGATGGGCGTTCCCTCGCCTGCGTAAAAGCTCGCTTCCTCAGGCAGCGTACCGCTGTCGGAGATCACGGCAAGTGCGCCCAGCTGCAGACGGTTGTAGTCGTGAAAGCCGAGCGGCTCGTGCAGGCGCACCCGTGCGTCGATGACAAGACCGCTTTGCAGCAGTCGTTTTCTGCTGCGCGGATGGCAGGAATACAGCACGGGCATATCATAGGTGCGGGCGAGTGTGTTGATCGCGCCGAACAGAGCGCGGAAGTTGTTCTCGTTGTCGATGTTTTCCTCGCGGTGTGCCGAGAGCAGAAGGTATTTGCCCTCCTGCAGCCCCAGGCGTGAGAGCACGTCGCTCTCCCGGATGCGGGGCAGATTGGCGCGCAGCACCTCTGCCATGGGTGAGCCCGTCACAAGGGTACGCGCCGCAGGCGCACCCGACGTGAGCAGGTTGTGTCGCGCCTGCTCGGAATACGCCAAATTGACATCCGAGAGCGTGTCGATGACGCGGCGGTTGCTCTCCTCGGGCAAGCACTCGTCAAAGCAGCGATTGCCTGCTTCCATGTGAAAAATGGGAATGTGCAGCCGCTTTGCCGCCATAGCGCAAAGGCAGGAGTTGGTGTCGCCCAGCACGAGCAGCGCCTCGGGGCGCAGGTGCTCCATCAGCTGATAGGAGCGGCTGATGATATTGCCCAGCGTTGCGCCGAGACCGTCGCCCGCGACGTCCAGATAAACGTCGGGCGGCGCGATGCCCAGCTCGTCGAAAAAGATGCCGCTGAGGTTGTAGTCGTAATTTTGACCCGTGTGGGCGAGAATGCAATCAAAGCTTGCCCGACAGCGCGCGATGACCGCCGACAGGCGAATGATCTCGGGGCGGGTGCCCACGACGATGAGCAGGCGCAGCGCCCCGTCGCCGCGAAAGGCAGCGGATCGGATGCTTTGCATATAGTCCATATCAGATATCCTCCCTGTAGGTATCGGGGCGAGCGGCGTCAAAATACTCGCTTGCCCAAATGACCGTGGTCAGCGCCGTATTCTCGGCGGTATTGACCAGCGCGTGCACGTATCCCGGTGGAATACGGACGGCGGTGGGGCTTGCTGCATCCAGCGCAAAGCGGACAACCTCCCTGTCGCCGACGCGGCGCAGACGGATCTCCCCGCACCCTCCGACAACGAAAAAGATCTCCCATTTGCTGCTGTGCCAATGCTGCCCTCTCGTCTGTCGCGGCAGCGTGACGTTGACGCTGATCTGTCCGCCTGCGTCGCTGCGCAAAAGCTCAAAAAAGCTGCCGCGCTCGTCGTTGTGCCGCGCCAGCGGAAGCAGGAGCTGCTCGGGCGGCAGATAGGAAAGATAGGTCGCGTACAGCCGTGCCTCTGCCGATCCCGGCGCAAGGCGGGGCAGCACCCCCGACGCCTGCAGCGCGTAAAAGCTCTCCAGCCGTGCGGCAAGCTCACCCACGCGGATGCGGTAGGGTGTGGGCAGCGCGGCATAGCCGCTCTTCTCTGTCAGCGAAGCAGACAGGAGCAGCGTGTCGATCACATCGTCGATATACAAAAGCTCCAGCTCGCGCTCCTCCTCGCAAACGGCGATGGGCTCGCCGCGCGCGATGGCGTGGCAAAAGGTCGCCACGACGCTGTTATAGTTGGGGCGGCACCATTTGCCGAATACCCCCGGCAGGCGCAGCACGGTCACCTCAGCACCGCTTTGCTCGCCGTAGCGGAGAAATATCTGCTCACTCTGCCGCTTGCCGCGCCCGTAGGCGTTGTCGTATCTCCCCTGTAGCGATGCCTGCACCGACGAGGTCACGATGACGGGACAGGGGTTGCCCGCCTGTGTCAGCGCCTCGGTCAGCTGCTCTGCCGCGGCGACGTTGCCCTGCAGCAGCGCCGCGTCCGATGCGCGGTTGATGCCCGCCAGGTGAAAAACGACGTCGGCTTTGCGGCAGTACGCGGTCAGCGCCGCTTGCCCGTCGCCGCTGCCAAAGCAGTCAACGTGAGCACCCGACGCCCGCAGCGCCTGCACGAGGTGCTTGCCGATAAAGCCGTATGCCCCGGTGACCAGCGCTCTCATCGCGCACCCCGTCCCATGCCGTCCAGAGCACGGCGGATATAGGGCAGCGAGAGCAGCTTGTCCCGCAGAGCCCGCTCGTCGAGCAGCGGCACGCCGCCCGAATGATAGTCTGTGGTTGCTTGTGCCGTGCCCATGTCGCGGCACAGCTCGTAGTTGAGGTCACGTCTGTCGCACGGTACGCGGAAATAATTGCCCATATCCACGGCTGCCGCCATCTCGGCGGCGGTCAGCAGCGTTTCGCTCAGCTTTTCGCCGTGGCGCACGCCGATGACCTCGGTGCGGCTGCTGCCGTTGCCAAACAGCGAGCAAACGGCGCGTGCCAGCGTGCCGACGGTGCAGGCAGATGCCTTTTGCACCAGAAGATCGCCGTTCTCACCGTGCTGCAGCGCGTAAAGCACCAGCGCGACCGCCTCCTCCAGCGTCATGATAAAGCGCGTCATATCGGGGTCGGTCAGCGTCAGCGGCTGTCCCCGCTTGAGCTGCTCGATCCAAAGCGGAATGACCGAGCCGCGCGTGCAGAGCACGTTGCCGTATCTGGCGCAGAGAATGCGGGTGCCGCCGCGCAGCGTGCGGCTTTTTGCCAGCGCGACCTTTTCCATCAGCGCCTTGGACATTCCCATGGCGTTGACGGGATAGACCGCCTTATCCGTGGACAGGCAGACCACGCCCGATACCCCCTCCTCCACGGCGGCACTCAGCACGTTTTCGGTTCCAAGTACGTTGGTCTTGACCGCCTCCAAAGGGTAAAATTCGCACGATGGCACCTGCTTGAGTGCCGCTGCGTGAAAGACGTAATCAACGCCGCGCATGGCGCTGCGCACGCAAGCGGCATCCCGCACGTCGCCAAGCACGAAATGCAGCTTGTTTGCTGCCTCAGGCATGGCTGCCTGATAGGCGTGGCGCATATCGTCCTGCTTTTTCTCATCGCGGGACAGCACGCGGATCTGTCCGATGTCCGTGCGCAAAAAGCGATCCAGCACCGCGCGTCCGAAGCTGCCCGTGCCTCCTGTAATCATGACCGTTTTCCCTTCAAAAAGAGACATATTCCTGTCCTCCTCACTCTTCCGTCAAGCGCTCTGCTTGCTCGATTGCCGCATGCGGCGAAAATTCTTCGTCTGCGAAGGTTTTATCTTCCGCATCCATCGGTGCGGTTGTATGTGTCAGCAGCGCTCTGAGCCCGTCCTTGAGCCCTTGTGCGCTGTTTGGAACGACGGTGATATCGCAGCCGCCCGCAGCCGCCTCGTGAATGCCGCCGCAATCGGTCGACAGCACGGGCAGCC
>JAFTME010000158.1 GCA_017452545.1 Clostridia bacterium
AAGGGTTTTGCCGTAGCGACTACGAACTTCATCATAATCAGAGGACCGATGGTGATGATCATATCAAACTGCTCGCCCGCCTCAAGCATCTCCTTGAGAGGTGCGGTCACGTTTCCGTGCTCACCGTATGAGCCGTCGTCGGTCATAACGCGAAGCACATCCGAGCAAGCCTTGAACTCGTCCTCAAGGATCAGAAGATCCTTATTTCTGAAGCCGATGATGCTTGTAACGTGCGCTCCCATCTCGTGAAGCGCCTCGGCAATCGGCATCGCGATCGCGCAGCCCACGCCGCCGCCGACGATGCAGACCTTGCGAAGTCCGTCAAGATGCGTTGCAACACCGAGAGGTCCGACAAAGTCCTGCAGATAGTCACCGGCTTGCTTGTGAGAAAGCTTTTCCGTCGTTGCACCGACGATCTGATAGATGATCTTTACCGTACCATTTTCCTTATTCACGCCTGCAACGGTCAGAGGGATTCTCTCTCCGTCCTCGTCTACACGCAAGATAATAAACTGTCCGGGGCGCGCCTTATTTGCAACCAGCGGTGCCTCGATCCAAAGCTGCACGACCGTAGGGTTGAGCACCTTTTTGTCAACGATTTTATACATGGTATTCTCCTTTTACAACGCAATTACTTTTTAACAAAAGCTTTTCCCACAACGCTGCCGCCATCCACAAGCACATCAACGCCTGCAAGATAACCGTTTCTTTCATCGGCGACCGTTGCGATGGCATAGCCGAGCTCCTCGGGCTTGCCCATACGGCGCTCAGCCGTGGTTTCCAAAAGGCTGCCGCCCTCCTCCGCCTCGAGATTGCCCATATCGGTTGCGATCAAGCCGGGACTGAGCGAGCATACGCGGATGCCCTTTGCCCCCAGCTCATAGGCTGATTTTGCCGCATACCAAATGACAAATTTCTTGGACAATCCGTACGCAAGCCCCGCTGCCTTATAGCCCTTGAGCTTATTCGGCAAGGAAAGAACCTTCTTCAAAAATTTCTCCTCGTCCTGATCTGCGAGCGCAAACGTCTTTTTGCTTGCCAAAAAATTCGGGAGGATATAGGCGGAATTGGAAGAGATATCGACAATAACGCTGCCTGCCTTCATCAGCTTGGAAAATTCCTCGTTGACGTAGACTGTTCCGAGGGCATTGACTCGCATCAGCTTTTCCGGCTCTGCCATTGCAGGCGAAAGACCGGCAGAATTGATCACGTTTTTGATCTCGCCAAGGCTTGCAGCATATTCGGCAAGCGCGCGGACCTGTTCTCTTACCGACGTATCGCAGGTCTTTGCATACGCCTCATAGCCGAGTGTCTCCAGCTCCTTGACTGCACTTTCCAGTTTGGAAAGCGTTCTGCCCGTTACAACAATAATTTTATCAAGAGGCATACATTTGGCAGCCGCCAAGCCCATGCCGCTTCCACCGCCGGTGATTACACATACTGTTTTCATACTATACTCCTCTTTTCTTTTATAAATGCAAAGACACCTCTGAACGATCCATGCGCCAGAGATGCCCTTCCTTGATTATTTCGACAATTCTCGATGCATCGATCATCGTGAATACTGATATTCTTCTTCACTTGTCGTTCAATTATAACACAAACGCGCCAACAAATCAAGATGTTTTCACAGAATTCTAAAAGATAGCGCTTGCGCTGCAGTATATCTTTTTGCCATGCAGACAGCAAAAGCCCCGACGTGTGTCAGGGCCCTGTTTATTCTTTTTCATCCTCATTCTTCTCCGGCTTACCCGTGCGGCTTGCAGGCACCTTTCCGCGCCGCAGCGCGGGCAGCACGGTCTCCGCCCACAGGCGTCCCGCCTCACCGGTCAGCTGCGCCAGCCCCTCAAAAACGGTTTTTCGCGCCTCGGGGTCACCGTCGCGCATCAGCTTCCACAGCCAACCGCGATCGGCGGTCAGCTCGGTCAGCGTTGTGGCGTTGGTTGCAGTCAGCACGCGATAGAGCGCATCGACGAATTTCTCCCGCTCCTCCTCACTCATGTCGGCGATCCAGCTCTTGACCGATTGCTCAATGAGTCGGCTCTCCTGCGTCAGCTCCTCCGCGTCAACGAACTCGCCGCCAAGCACCTCCCAGCTGAAGCCGTTATGCTGCCAAAGCCCCTGCGCCGTGCTTTTGACAACACGGTAGCCGTCCTGATGCTCCAGCAGGCGCCCTACCACCGAGCCCTGCGGAATGATGGTCACGATGCGATCCTCCATGGCGCGGTACGCCGGGGAATGCACCATTTCGGCACGGAACCCGGGGCCGTCGTTGTTATAGATGCGCACGATGCGCTCGCGGTGCTCCGGAGCACAATGGATCGCCGCATAAATGGCAAGATTTCCGCCCTTGCTGTGTCCGCCGATATATACGCGCTTGTGACGGCAGCGCGTCAGCACCTCGTTGACGTATTCCACCGCCTCACGCTGGGCAGGCACTGCCTCCATATGACTCATATTGAAATTTTCCTTCCAACCGACGATGGTATCGTCGGTACCGCGAAAGGCGATATACAGCTCGTCGGGGCTGAGGAAAACGGTCACCGCCGAAAACTGCACCTGACGGTCAACGTCGATCTTGTTGACGTAATCAGAGAGCAGAAGATGGCGAAAGCGGTCGCAGCGCGCCAGCTTATGAAACATATCCTGGATCTCCTCGGGGACGAGCAATCCCAGATGGATCCGCTTGCCGTCGCAGCTCTGATTGTGCAGCCGCTCTGCCTGTCCAATCGACATGGTCAGACCGCTCCCCCGCGGAGGCAGGATTTCGGCAAGATCCATAAAGGTCAGCTTGCTGAAGATCAGATTGTCCACCTCGCACAGCGGCACACGGTCAAAGGTAATATCGCCGCGCCAATCCAAATAATCCATTAAATTCGCCATACCGTCGCCTCCTTATCGTATAGTTCTATTATACGTCGCAATGTGAACCGAATATTACGTATAGTTACAAAAGTGCAAGTCCGCGCAAAAGGGCGACCGTCAAAAAGATGGTTGCCATGGAGCAAAGGCTGGTCCAGACGACGTACTGGCTTGCCAGCTGATCGTCGCCGCCCATCTCGCCCGCCATGATTGCGCTGGAAACCGCCACGGGCGAGCCAAAGAGCGCGACCAGCGCGGCGTAGTCCCCCGATGCCAGCGTCAGAACGCCGAGCTGTGCCAGCAATGCGGCGATCCCCACGCCCAGCACGGGCGCTGCAATGACACGCAGCAGCGTGCCGAGAACGATCTCCTTTTTCATGCTGCCCAGCGCGTCAAAGCGGAACTGTCCGCCAAGCACGAGCAGCGCCAGCGGCGTAGCCAGCTGCGAGAGATATTTGACCGCGGTAAAAACGAAGGGCAGATCACGCGAGAGCGAGAAGCAGATCTGTCCGTCCGCGCCTGCGGGCAGGATCGAGCGCACACCCACGCACACCATACCGAGTGCCACGCCGATGATCAAGGGGTTGGTGATCACTCGCTTACCAATGCCGCGCAGCCGCCCCTTGGCATCGGCAGCAGCGGCGTCGGGCGCATAGGCAGAAAGCGCCAGCACCGCCAGTACGTTAAAAAGCGGAATGGTAAAGGCATTGAGCAGCGAAACCGACGCCACGCCTGCCACGCCGCCGAGTGCTTGCGCCAACGGCACACCGATGACGGCAAGATTGGAACGGAAGGTGCACTGCCAAAGCACGCCGCATTTTCTCTTGTCATGCACGAACAATCGCGCGCACACACCGCCGATCAGAAACAGCAGCAGTACGACAAGCAGCGCGTAGATCACCAGCCGCCAGTTGACGTCGGTCAGGCTCTCAAGGCAATACACGTTATAAAACAGCAGCACCGGCAGCGCGACGCGAAAGACCAGCCGATTGGCGGTCTTTAAAAAGGAGTCGTTAAAAAAGCCGCCTCTCCGCAGGAAAAAGCCGAGCAGCATTAAGAGCAAAATGGGCATGACCGCGCCCAGCGAAAACATAAAAATTTGTCCCATAATACAGTCCTTTTTTGTCAGCAGCTTGCATGGATGAAGGCTGCGGCGAACACCTCATCGGTATCCGCCGCAGCCTCGCACAGCAAGACCGCGCAGCGCCGACGGATCGTTACCGCCGCGCAGCATCTGCTGCGATCTTAATTGAACTCCTTGCCCCGCAGCTCGTTGAGCTCGTGCAGGAAGGTATCGATATCCTTGAATTCACGGTAAACGGATGCAAAGCGAACGTAAGCGACCTCATCCAGTCCCTTGAGCGCTCTCATGACCATCTCACCGATCTCTCGCGTGGGAACGTCCTGGCGCATGGTGTTCTGGATTTCCGCCTCGATCTGCAATGACAGTTCCTCTGCATTGACGGGGCGCTTTTCCGTTGCCTTCATAATGCCCGACAACAGCTTTGCACGGTCAAAAAGCTCTCGCCTGCCATCCTTTTTGATGACGAACACGGGAACGGATTCCACCATTTCAAAGGTAGTGAATCTCTTTTTACAGGACTGACATTCCCTGCGACGACGGATGGTAGAGCCCTCCTGTGCCGCACGCGAATCCACGACCTTACTTTCCGGATAGCCACAGCCCGGACATTTCATGTGTTTCACCTCCGTGAGTTAAATGAAGTATCATTACTCACATTATACCACAAACTTATCGCGGGGGCAAGGGCTTTTCCAAAAAAATCCATTATAAAAACGGTTTTTCTTGCATTTGCTCGCCTGCGAGTGCCGTTTGCAGCACCCCGGGCAGTCGCTCAAAGCAAGCCACGAGCGAATGCGGCTTACCGACCGGATCATCCTGCTCCAAGGGCACGAGCCAAACGCCCCGACGCATCCGCAGCTGCGCGAGATTACGAAGGTTGGCGGACATGGCGTCGTTGGTGGCAAGGGCAAGGACCAGCGGACGATCACAGCGCAAATGCGCCTTGGCAGCCATGCAGACCGCCGTATCGGTGATGCCGCACGCCATCTTTGCCAGTGTATTCCCCGTGCAAGGACTGATCACCAGCGCCTCCAGCGGTCGGGCGGGACCCAGCGGCTCGGCGTCCGCAATGGTATGAATGATTTCCCTGCCGCACAGCTGCTCAGCGCGCTCACGCCAATCAAGTGCTCGACCGAATCGCGTGTCGGTCGCATAGACCGTCTCGCTCATGATCGGCTGGACGTCGTACCCCTGTTTGAGCAACAGCTCCAGCACCGAAAATGATCGCTCCAACGTGCAAAAGGA
This sequence comes from Clostridia bacterium, assembly GCA_017452545.1. GTDB lineage: Bacteria > Bacillota > Clostridia > Oscillospirales > CAG-272 > SIG644. Next base: position 5,192 of record JAFTME010000158.1, read on the forward strand.
GCCGCAAAATGCATATCCGATCATACCTTATGCACCTCCCTTTGCAGATACGGCAGCAGGCTGTCCGCCAGCAGCTTTCCTGCCGTGCGCGGCGCGTATTTGCCCGGCAAGCCGGGCGCGTAGATCACACGCGCACCTACGGCGGCCGCATCATCGGGGTCCCAGCCGCCGGGCGCGCTGGCAAGCTCCATGAGCAGCGTCGTGCGCGGCAGCGCCGCCAGCAGCCGCTGCGAAAACAAGCGGCACGGTACGGTATTAAAAATGACATCATAGCCACGGCATACCGCAAGCAGGCTGCTGTCCTCGCCCTCGTAGACGATCTGCAGCGGTGTCAGATGCTCGGTCGCAATACGAACGGCATCGGTCGATTTGCGCACGGCGACCGTCACCTCGGCACCAAGTGCGCGCAGCAGGCGCGCGAGCACGCGCCCGATCCTGCCATAGCCAATCACGGCAGCGCGTGCGCCGTCAAGCGTAATATCCAACGCCTGCATTGCAAGATACAATGCCCCCTCGGCAGTCGGTACGGCGTTGCGAAGCTGCACCTCCTCAAGGGCAGCGTAGTCGATCAGGCGCACCCCCGCTTGCGCGGCGCGTGAGCGAATGGCGGGCGAGAGCCGCGCACCAAACACGGGGCAGCTGCGCCCCACTCTGTCGAACAATTCCTCCGCAGACAGCGGTGTCTGCATTCCATATACGTACCGCTCTTCTACAAACGAGGGGATGGGAAGGATGAGCGCCATTGCGCCCTCCAGCGCCGCAGTCGGCTCGTCTGCGCGGCTGCAGCCCGGTGGACAATCCTCGCGCCCGCAGGTGTATACCGTCACTCCCAGCTCACAAAGGCGCTCCGCCAGAGCGCCCATCCTTGCATCTCCCCCAAGAACGGAAATTTTTCCAAGCTTTTGCATGCTGATCTCCATCCTTCCGAACGAATTCGACGGCATTCGCCGTCATTCCATGGTATGCAAAAAAGGACCCGTCGGTGCGCCCGACGGGTCCCTTGCAGGATAGATTTTATTGTACAGCAAAGATCCACTCACCCGAGCCCACGGTAACGGACAGCCATCCGTTTGCCCATGCGGCGTCGGTCTTCTGACCGTCAACGGTCAGCGTTGCACCCTGTGCTGCGGGGAGATAGACCGTAGCAGAGGTGTTGCCGGGAACGGTCACGCTTGCCGTGTAGCCATCGCCCGTGCTGTCAAACGCAGCCTTGATGCTGCCCTTGACGGTCGGTACCGTCAGCGAAGCCTTACCCACGCCCTCCGTCTGGAAGCGAACGTCAAAGGTAGCGTAGCCGGCAGTGGTCGGCTGAATACCGAACATACCGTTCTTGATGGCATACGCAGGTGCGGCACCCCAAGGATGAGAGAAGGTCATGTTGGTCTTGTTCTTCTCGCCCCATGCCTCGGCAGTGATGGTTGCGCCCAGCGTGTACATCATCTTTGCCCAGGTGCGAGCATCATCGTCCGTGTTGTCATCCAGCAGCAGCATGTTTGCCACGTCGCCGTTGCCCGAGTCATAAAGGCCCTTGAGCAGGAAGTAGGAGCCGTAAACGCTCATGCGGATCTCGCCCTGTGCGCGAATGGTTTCCGCCAGCTTGTCTGCCATTTCCTGGCTATCGTAAATACCGCAAGCCAGCGCGAAGGCGGTCGCGTGCTGCGAATAATGCGCGGAGGGCGTGCCGTCTTCCTTCAGACCGTCAGCAAACGCACCCTTTTCCTCATCGTACAGCTCATAGATCAAAGAAACGCGGAGAGTCTTTGCCAGCGAGCGGAAATCCTTGGCATCCGCATCGTTGCCCAGCACCTGTGCGATTTTTGCCAGATTTTCATAAGCCAGAACGGCTACGCTGTTGAGCACCGTATTGTAAGGCACATTGGCGTCATAGCCGTCGCGCTCTTGTGTGGGCCAGTCTATCAGCACGGCATCCGTCTTGGAGCTGCCGGTCACGCCGGTGGAGATCAGCTCGTATTCGTCGCTGATCTTATCGGTAAACGTTCTGCTCTTGAGAATGTCATAATATGCGGCAAGCGAATCGGCATCGCCCGTTGCCATATAATCGTCCAGTGCGAACATAGCGCTGAAGAGCAGATACTCTGCAGGCCAGGTGCGGTGGGTATACAGATACTCTGCGGTAAAGCGACCGATGCTGTAATCATCCTCAAAGGCGTGGGATGCCAGCAGGTTGATGATCAGGTCGCCCTCGTAGGCCAGTCGCTCGCGAGACTGCGAGTCAACGTACAGATCCTGCGTCGTGACCTTAACGGTGTGATCCATCATCTCGTAAATATCGTTGAGCAGCGTATTATCCGAGGTAAGGTCCGCGTCGTCTGCAGAATATGCAGCGCGGATCTCCAGGCCCTTGACCATCTCGGGCTTGATCTCGACGGGCGAGCCGACGATCTGCATATAGCGGTATGCCAGCATATCGATGGTCTCCACGGTCTGCTTGCCGCTGCCCACCTTCCACGTTTCCGTGTAGTTGTTGCCGGTCAGCATCTTGTACTTGACCGAGCCGTCTGCGTTAAGCTGCTCGCCGTAGTAGACGGTCAGCGTTGCCGCTGCAGGCATCGTTGCCTCAAAGCGTACACCGCCGATGATCTCCTTGCCGAGATCGACGACGTAGGAGCCGTCGTCCAGCTTTTTGACCGTGACCTCGCCGTCGCTGACGTAGCGGGAGACGTTATCGGTCTGCGAGGGCAGCAGCAGCTTGCCTGCGCCCGTAACGTCCGCATCAACAAAGGCAGTCGTCCAGTCGGAATCGTCATATCCAACGGCAGCAAAGCCATGAGGATAGAGCGCGGTATCGATATTGTTGGCGTGTGCGGTGTAGTAATTGGTTCCGATCGAGGCAGCCATGCCGAACACCCGATCTGCCTCCAGCGCACGCCATGCATCCACGTCACGCGCAGAGTTGGAAACGATCTCGGAGGAGCCGTCGGTATAGTGCAGCGTCAGCTGCGAGAGGAAGAGTCGATCGGCGATCGTGTAGTTGATCGACGCGAGGGAGTTGTTCCCCTTGGTCAGCAGCGCCGTGACGTCATAAGAATTATAGTAGAGCACCGTTTTACTGTCTGCGGTCTTGCCGAGACGGGAGGGGCCAACGCCGACGATGGTACCGTTGACGTACATGTTATACACGAACTGGCGCGTGGCCTCGGGCGAGAGTGCGGTCACGCTGAGAACGGCACGATCCAGCTTGGACATCTGAGCCTCGGACAGCGCAAGCTCGGTGCGCAGGAATACGAAATTATGCGTGGATTTTCCGGAACGGCTGATGGTCAGCATTTCGGGAGAGATCATGTTGGTCGTGCTCAGCGCCTTGGCAACAGACAGCATGCCGTCCGTGAGCGTGCAGCGGTTGAAGGGATTATGCCCCATCTCAAAGGCAGAGCGGTACAGGATCTCCTCTTCGTTGTTCGGATCATAGACCAGCATCGACTTGACGCGGCCCCATTCCGAGCCGCCCGTGCGCACACCGATAATACCCTGATCAAAGCCGTATTCGGACATATCTCTCTCATCGATCAGCACGTAGTCGCCGTTCTTATCGGCAAGATAGGTGTTGACGTTATCGCCGTCACAGACGATGCGCGCATTGATCGTATCACCGATGCCAAAGGCAAGCGCTGCGGGAACCTCAACCGAGGCGACCGCCTTGTTCCCTACGAACGAGCCGTTTTTGAACACGTGCGGATACAGCATTGGCTTGCCGTTGTCCACCTTGAACTGCCACATATAGAAGTTGGAGGTGTCCTTGGCGCGCACGGTAAAGCCGAGCGCGTTGGAGTCGATGATAAACTCCACGTCCATTGCATAGTCGGTCCAGTCGTCAGAGGTTGCGATCACGACGTCGTCGCCGCCATCGCCCACGCCTGCCCAAATGCCTTCTGTGCTTGCCCAAGCGCTACCGACTGCCGTCGTAAAGGGCTGAGGCTCGGACATTTCTGCGGTGTTATCGTTGCTATCCTTGACCTGAACGCTCCAGTAATACAGCGCATTGTCCTTCAGCAGCGCAGCAAGACCGTCAAGGGTAACGCCCGTACTCTTGTCGGATTCGATCCACGTACTGTCATAAACGTACGTGCCCTTATCCATCAGAGCCAGCGACTGTGCCACAACGATGCGGTATGCCGTTTGCTTGACGTTCTTTCCCTCGGAGCCCATTGCCCAAGAGAAGCGAAGGTCATCCTTTTGTACGCCGAAGGGCTGCTCCAGCAAATTGACCTTGAGATTGGTCGGCTGATAATCCTTGTCCTCTCCATCGGTCGGACCGGAGGGCGTGGTCGGATCATCGTCGGGGGTGGTGGGATCACTCGGAGTATCGGGCGTTTTTCCCGGATCCTCCCCGTTGTTGGGATCATCCGGCAGCTGGTCGGGCGGCAGCTTGCTGACACATCCCGTCAGTACCATCAACATTGCAAGGCACAGGCAAATACCGCGGACAAGTGCCTTACCGAAGAAGACAAGCTTGCTTGCATTCTTTTTCATGATTACATATTCCTCTCTGTAAAATTACACAATTGCGTTGCGCTCGTATCCGGCGCAATCACATGATGTTCTATTATACCATTTTCCTATATAAATGTCAACGGGAACCCGCGCATTTACAGCATTTCTTCCATTATTATTTTATATAGAAAATATTTTAGAGAAAAAAGGAATGCCCCGCGCAGCGGAGCATTCCTTGATATACTTATTCAGATTATTCCGTTACCGTACCAAAGCCGGCGGGAAGGAACTGATAGTTCTTCATCCATCTGTAGTAAACCTGATACGGATTGAGATACTTGGTTACGAGGAAGTACTTCACTTCCATATCCAGCATCTCACCGGTAGGCTCACCAAAATCGTCCTTAACGGGAACGGTCTCAATTCTGGTCAGCGTCTCAACGTCAACCGTGATGGTGGGCTTGACAACAACGCCGTTCTCGTCTTCCTTTTCAACGATCTCGCCGTTCTCATCCAGCGTGGGCTCAACGACATCGTACGCCATTGCACTCTTGACCTTCGCGTCTCTGCCCAAGGACTTGGACAGCGTGGAGATGACCTTTTCCAGAGAATCGACATCCTCGCATGCCTGGATCTTTGCCCATGCATCTGCGGAGGTCTTGGCAAGGTAAGCGATCAGCTCCTTATCGAGAACCTCGATAGCGTAGGAATCCTCGCTTGCGCCCTCGGCTCTTGCCTCTTCTTCCTCGGAAACCAACTGGTCCTCGAAGCTGAAGCCAAGCAGCGGGTCAACGAGAGACTCGCGGTTCTGCTGCTTTGCATACTCCCAAACCTCTACGTTCTGACCCTCGGGAACGTATGCCAGGAACTCGTTACCGGTCTTGGAAACGTCCATGAAATACTTGTTACCGGGAGCGGACTTGACGGAGCCGTCATCATTGAGGTGGTAGTTGGTGCCCTCAATACCGTACTGGAACAGGTTACGGAACTCAGTGTTGGTGTTGAGCAGCGTGATAACCTCCATGCTCTTCTTCAGATCGGAGGTAAAGGTAGATACGGCAAACATATTGTCGTAAATATCGTCGTTTGCAGCCTTCGGATAGTCAACAACGACAACGTAGTAATCATCCTCGTACTCGGCAGCCAGTGCAGCGTCACCGGTAACGAAGGAAACTGCGCTCTTCTGACCCTCAGCGGGGGTACCGAAGTAGTTCTTGAACTTGAAGCTCATCAGGTTGGTCAGTGCGGTGGTGTAGTTCTCGTCAACCAACAAATTGTCAAATGTCAGAGCACTGGTGCCGCGGCTGGGGATCTCGCCGTCCTTATACGCATGACCCAGAACGGAGAACACATCGGTGGAGACCTCAAGCGTCTCGGGATCGATGGTCCAGTAGTCTGCGATCAGGCTCAGGCAGTAGTCGATATCGCCATTGATGGGCAGAACCTCGGTCTCGTAGGTTGCAACGTCCTCAAGGAAAGCAGCAACGTCAGATACGTTATGTACCTTATCAATATCAGCGTTGTAGTAGTACTTATCAAACAACGGCTTATCGATCAGCATGTAGGTATACTCACCGATGACGTTGTTGTTGGGGATCGCGTAGGTATTGTTGTTCTGCTTAACTGCGTTGAGCAGTGCGCCGGAAACGTAGTTGGTGATCTTCTTGGAGCTACCGGTCAGCTCGCCGTTCAGGGACAGCAGCCACTCGTTCTCGATGTACTCATTGAACTTGTCGTAGCCGGACAGGTAGATGATGTCGACCTGGTAATCCTCGACCTCGGGGTAGATGGTGGTATCGATGATGATGTTACCGTTCTCGTCGTAACGGTCCTCCTCGTCGAGCTCCTCTTCCTCTTCGATCTCCTCTTCCTCTTCGCCTTCCTCGTCCTCGACCTCGCCCTCGCGCATAACGAGGTTAACGAAGTTTGCGGCAGTCAGCAGGCTCTCCTCGGTGGTAGCGCAAAGGTATTCCGCCTCAACGCGCCAATATTCACCGGCAATCACGTCGGCTGCAACCTCAGCGGTCAGCGTCGTTTCCTTTTTCTCGCCCTGCAGCTTGACCTTTACCTTATCCTCAACAGCCTTGAGCAGCTTGCTCTCGATGGAGGCCTGCAGCTCTGCAGCGTTGGGGAATGCGGGCTCAACGGGCTCCTCGGGTACGATGGGGTCACCGTTCTCGTCCAGCTCAACCTCGGGAGGATTGACCTGTGCGTCAACCGTAACAACCAGATACTCGTACTCCTCAAGCGTCAGGAGCGTGTTCTCGGCAACGGTGATAAAGGACAGCAGCGTTTCTCTGTCGCCCTCCAGCATCAGCGTCTTCTGCTCGGTGTTGATCTGGCCGTTCTTCAGCGCGCTCTCAACAACCTTGGTTGCCTTCTTGGTCACGTCCGCAACACTTGCCCTTGCAGCAGTGATAAACTCGTTGGAAGCGATGGCAGCCTCCAGCTTCTCGTAATATTCATCCATCGTGAGATACTTCACGATCAGATTGGTCTTATACTTGGACTTGGTCATCTCAGCCATTGCCTTGGCAACCGCCTCAGCCTGTACCGGGTCCGTTCCCTCCTCGGTCACGCACCACATAACCAGCGTCGTGGCAGTCTTGGATGCCTTTTCCGTAATGCCCTGCTGAACGTCATCCGCCGTTTTCTCGGCAGAGCAGCCGGTCAGAACAACGGTGAGCAGCATTGCCACTACAAGCAACACACTGATAAGCTTGTTTTTCATAAATGTTCCTCCTAAAGATTCACCGCCGCCCCCAAAAGAGCGGAGGCTATCCGATGATACTTCAATACTTATAATATTGTACACGAAAAGAGGCGTTCTGTCAAGTGAATTTTTTTGCTTTGACGCCGGATGAACCGAAAAAAACTCGTTTTTGGTCACGATGCGTTAACATTTCTTTGGCATTATCCACAATATTGACCGTGTTTTTTCTCCGTTTACAACAAACAATTCGGCTTGATATACAAATCCAAGCGTTTCTTTTTGTTCACCATGCACAAAGAAAAATGTTTACACTTTTGTCAAAATGCGGTGCAAAAGCAGCAAATTTACCCTTCAAGCGACAGACGCGACGGCGCTCAATCCAAAAATCCGCGCAGATGTCTTGCGCGACTGGGGTGGCGCAGCTTTCTCAGTGCCTTCGCCTCGATCTGACGAATACGCTCACGGGTAATATCAAACTCCTTGCCGACCTCCTCGAGCGTGCGGGTGCCACCGTCGTACAGTCCGAAGCGCAGCTTGATGACGTGCTCCTCGCGGGGCGTCAGCGTATGCAGCTCACGCTCGATGACCTCACGCAGAATGGTAGCAGAGGCAGCGTCTGCAGGTGCGGGCGTCTCTTCGTCGGGGATGAAGTCGCCAAGATGGCTGTCCTCCTCCTCACCGATGGGCGTTTCCAGCGAAACGGGATCCTGCGCGATCTTCATGATCTCGCGCACCTTTTCGGCACTCATGCCCATCTTCTCACCGATCTCCTCGGCGGTCGCCTCACGTCCCAGCTCCTGCAGCATCTGACGGGAATAACGGGATACCTTGTGAATGGTCTCCACCATGTGGACGGGGATACGGATGGTTCTTGCCTGATCGGCAATGGCACGGGTGATCGCCTGACGGATCCACCAGGTTGCATAAGTCGAGAATTTGTAGCCCTTGGTGTAGTCAAACTTATCGACTGCCTTCATTAAGCCCAGGTTACCCTCCTGAATGAGATCCAGGAAGTACATACCGCGACCGACGTATCTCTTGGCGATCGAAACGACCAGACGGAGGTTTGCCTCCACCAGCTCGTTCTTGGCATCCTCGTCGCCCTCCGCCATACGCTGCGCCAGCAGCTGTTCGCGCTCGTTGTTCAGCAGCGGAACACGACCGATCTCCTTGAGGTACATACGAACAGGGTCATCAACGGCAAGGCCCTCCTGCTCCAGCAGCTGCTTCATGTTCTCGCCGGCGCCGAAATGCTCGATCTCGTGCTCGATCTCGGACATTTCCGCACTGGACAGATCCCCCGGCAGCGGAATGCCGTTGCTCTCCAGCGTGTCGTACAATTTATCCAGAGAATCGATGTCAAAATCCATCGTCTCCAGCGCTGCGTCGATATCACTCGAGGAAAGATCGCCCTTTTTACCCTTGGCAATCAGCTCTTCTACGTCGACGCCGAGTTCTGCCCCGCTGTCTGCGGGCTTGGTTGCATCCTTTTTCATAAAAAATCCTTTCATTTATGTATCATAATTTTTTAAGCTTGATCAGCGGGCTTATTTGCCGCCCGTGGGCTTGTCTGTCTGCTTTTGCCCCTTACGCGCCAGAATGCTCGTAATATCGGAGATAACGTCCTCGCTCTTCTGACCGTCCGAGCGTGCCTTTTCCTCCTTGAGCGTATCCACGCTCTGGCGGAAGACCTCGGGACCGTTATGTGTCAGCGATCTGCGCTGCCGCTCCATTTGCTGCAGCCGTCCCATCTCGTCGGGCGAGAAGGTCTGACCGAGCAACGATGGTGAATAGCCGCCCGGCGTTGCCTGCAGCTCCATAATGGTCGCAAAGGCACGGCGACCGAAGGCGGTGAAGAAGTCCTCCTCCCGCAGCACGACCTTACCCGTTGCCACGGCGTTGCGGTACTCGTCGTAGATCATGAGCAAGCCCAGCACCACCGATTCCGCCGCCGACGCGCGCACGTTCTTGACGGTATCGGGGTTGATGCGGTCACCCACGCCGCGGATATCCGCCTGCGCACGGCGACTTTCCGCCTCTTTGGCTTCCCGCACCCGCTTTTTGAGCAGCTGCTCCACGCGGTGCCCCAGCACGTCGGTCGAAATGTTCAGAAGCTCCGACACCTGACCGATATAGACCTCGCGCTCCACCCCGGAATAAAATTCCGAGATCAGCTGGCAGCACTCACCCGACGCGGCAATGCGCCCCTCGGGCTGCGTGATGTCGTACTTGGCAAGAATCCCGTCCAGCTTATAGCGGAAGCCGGTGCGGCTCTGGCCCAGCAGACGACGGAAGCGGTCGGCTCCGTACGTTTTGATATATTCATCGGGGTCCTTGGCGCCGCTCATCTGCAGCACGCGCACGTCGATCCCGACCTCGCCCAGCATTTGCATGGCGCGGCTTGCCGCACGCTGCCCTGCCTCGTCGCTGTCGTAGGAGATGATGACCTTCTTGGTATATTTGGCAAAAATTCGCGCCTGTTCTGCCGTAATGGCAGTTCCCAGCGTTGCCACGGCATTCTCAAAGCCTGCCGCGTGCAGCGCGATCACGTCCATATAGCCCTCACATAGGATCATAAACTCCTCGCAATGCGTACGCGCGAAATTAAGAGCAAACAAGTTGCGGCTCTTTTTGAAGGCGGGGGTATCGGACGAGTTGAGGTATTTGGGCTTGGAATCGTCCATGACGCGCCCGCCAAAGGCGATCACGCGTCCTGCGGTATCGATAATGGGAAACATCACGCGATTGCGGAAATAATCGTACGCGCGTCCCGTTTTCTGACTTTTCCCGCACAAAAAGCCGGTGATCAGCTCCTGCTCGGTATAGCCCAGCCGCTTCATGTGATCGGTCAGCATACCAAAGCTTGGGGGAGCAAAGCCCAGCCCGAAATGACGGATGGTCGCACGGGAAAGCCGGCGCTGCTCGGAAAGATAGCGCATCGCATCACCGCCGATGGCGGGATCCATCAGGCATTGGTGGAAAAAGCTTGCCGCCGCACGGTTCATATCAAACACGCGCTGTCGGCTGACCTCACCCTCGGCAGGTGCCTTGCCGTCCTTGGGAATTTCTATGCCCGCACGCGCCGCCAGCAGCTCGACCGCAGCAACGTAGTCCAGATGCTCGGCACGCATGATAAACGAAATAACGTCGCCGCCCGCGCTGCAGCCAAAGCAATAAAAGCTCTGCGTGTTGGGAAAAACGGTAAACGACGGCGTTTTCTCACTGTGGAAGGGACAAAGCCCATTAAAATTGGAGCCCGCCCGTTTGAGTGTAACATAGGAGCCGATGACCTGCTCCACGTCGCTTCTCGCCACAATGTCATCAATAATTTCTCTTGGGATCAGACGTCATCCCTCCTTTCGTAAATTTGCAAAACGGAACGTATCAAACGTTAATACCGCGCCAGACCTCGGGGATATACAACGCCCGATAGGTTTCAATGGCGTATCGGTCGGTCATACCGGAGAGAAAATCGCAAACGCATCTCTCAACCGACTCGCGCTCGGTGTTTTTGTAATAAAGTCCGGGCATTTTGTCCGGATGGCTGACGTAATAATCAAACAAACGGATCAGCAGCGCCTCGGATTTGCTTTCCTGCGACTTTGCCACGGGATTGAAATAGACGCGCTCGAACAAAAAGGTACGCAGCGCCTCGGTAGCCTCCAGGATATGCGGCTCCATGGTGATCTCGGGCTTTCCCTCGCTGCTGCGGATAATGGAATTGACCATGGTATTGATGCGCTCGCCGTGTCCCTGCCCGAGCACGTCACGAAGCTCTTCGGGAATATCATCGGGACGAAGAATTCCCGCGCGGCAGGCGTCGTCGATGTCGTGATTGATGTATGCGATGCGGTCGGCAAACTTGACCAGCACGCCCTCCAGCGTTGCTGCCCGATCGTCGCCCGCATGGTTGACGATGCCGTCACGCACCTCCCACGTCAGATTGAGCCCCTCGCCACCGCGCTCCAGCACCTCGACCACGCGCAGGCTTTGCTTATAGTGTGCGAAGGTGGGGTCGAAGCATTTTCGCATGGCGCGCTCACCGGCGTGACCGAACGGCGTATGTCCGAGGTCGTGTCCGAGTCCGATCGCCTCTGTCAGGTCCTCATTCAGGCGCAAAGCACGCGCCAGCGTACGCGCGATCTGGGTAACCTCAAGGGTATGTGTCAGGCGAGTGCGGTAATGGTCGCCAGCGGGGGCAAGAAAGACCTGTGTTTTATTCATCAGGCGGCGGAACGACTGGCAATGGATGATGCGGTCGCGGTCGCGCTGATATTCGGTACGGTTATCGCTGCACGGCAGGGGAATATCGCGCCCACGGCAATCGATATTTTTTGCTGCGTAGGGGGAAAGAAAGCTGTCCGCAAAGGATGCGTAGCCCTCGAAAGAGATTGCCATGACCGTACCTCCGTATTTTTTGTCTTTACAATTATAATATACGCGAAATTTTTTAATTTTACTTTTTTCCGACAGTTTTTTTATGATTTTTTTATCAATGTCAAAGTCTTCCCGTTTTTCTCAGCGTAGTGCACGGTATGCAGCGTTCCTTTGGAGCTACCGTCCCAAATAACGAGGATGCAGTCAGCGATATCGACCATCAATTCGTTACGCTTAAGAGGTGCTGCACGGCGATAGCGGTGATATTGGGGGCGCAGGATGAGTTTAGAAATTTTATGTGCATCGGCGTATTGCTCTGCAAGCGTATCGATCCCATCAGCACCGCCTGCGATAATCAGATCCACGTCGGAAGGTATATATGGAGAAAGGTCAAAATCCGTGATACTGCGAGAGCCGGCGATAAGTAGTTTCATAAATGTTTCACCTCTTGTTATACTTATATAGGGAGTCCTGTTATAAGTTTACACTTAAAGCGGGGAATTGTCAAGTGGATATATATCTATTAAAATAGATATCAATGAGAGGTGATACTGTGGTACGCTTAATTTTAGATCAATATTTAGAGAAAGCCCAAATTACCCGATATGAATTATCAAAAAGAACCGGCATTAAATTTCAGAACATTGACAACTACTATAAGAATAGAGTAGTTCGTTATGACAGTGATGTCCTTGATCGCATCTGTACTGCACTTGACTGCGACATTTCCGACATCATCGAATATCAGAAGCCGGAAGAAAAGCCTGCGAAATAATCGCAGGCTTTTCTTTTTGTCTGAAACGTGAATGTAGCGATAAAATTCATATTAACGAAGCGCCCCCCTTCGAAAAGGCTTGCCAAAATTCCATATCCGCGCAAAGCGCGGCACTCTTTGTTTGAATTTTAGTTGAACCGCACTAAAAAGTTCTTGCTTTCAACCCGGCTTCGCTTCTCTGTTTTCGCCGTCCTTTTTGAGGCGGCGAAAGCAAAGGTTAGTCTGACTTTGGACTCCGTCCGCGCCTTCGGATTGCCCATGGCGCAGCCATGGCAATTCGACTTGGAAGCGGACGGCAGCAGCGGGGGTTCTTAGGGGAACTCCCCTAAGTCGTTTTCTTGGTTCGTTCTTTGCCGACGCAAAGAATGAACGTAACAGGTTGCTCTGTAGAGTGGTTTGTTCGCTCTTTCTTTGTTTGCAAAAAAATTTGAAAGCAACGAAAAAACTGCAAACATATTTTCCTTGGGAAAGAACTTAATGTTCCTTTTTGTCGTCGAACAAAAAGGAACCGAAAAAATCGCCTTAGGGGCTGCCGCCCCTAAGTACCCTGCTGCATC
>JAFTME010000159.1 GCA_017452545.1 Clostridia bacterium
GTCTTGATGCGCTGACCGAAGCGTTTTCAAAGAGCATTCTGAACCCAAACGGCACACTCAATCGCGAAGCCCTCTCCGCGCTCGTTTTTGAAGACAGCGACTGCGGCCGCGAGCGCCGTGCAATGCTCAACCGCATCACACACCGCTTTGTCATTGAGGAGACAGAGCGCCGTCTTGCACGCTATCGGAGTGAGGGCATCCGCTGTGCCGTGATCGACGCCCCTCTGCTGCTGGAAGCCAATATGCAGAATGACTGTAACGTAACCGTCGCCGTTCTTGCCGACCGTGCGCTCCGTCTGCAGCGTCTTCTTGCCCGCGACCAACTCAGTGAGCAAGCACTGACCGCACGGATCAACGCCCAACCGAGCGATGCATTTTATACCTCGCGTGTCAACGCCGTGCTCTATAATAACGGCGACATCGAGGCTTTACGGTCCGACGTCGAGCAGCTTTGCCGACAACTGGGGGTGTTGAAATGAAGCGAAAAAGCAGCATCGTCCGTGCCTCTACGGACCATTACAAAAAAAGCAGTAAAAAGTTCCCTCTTTCCGGTCAAGTCATTTTGCTGATCGTGCTGGTCCTTCTTGTGATTTTCGTCGCCTTTTTTGCAGACGATATCCATAAGGGTGCCAAGGAGGGTGCATATCCTCAAAAATATTCACTGTACGTAACCAAATACGCCGAAAAGTACAACGTCCCACAGTATATGGTCTACGCCGTTATCCGCACCGAAAGCGGATTTGACAGCAACGCCGTGTCCGGCGTTGGTGCCGTGGGGCTGATGCAGCTGATGCCCGAAACCTTTACGTGGATCTCCAACGATCTTCTGGGCGAGCGCTTGCCCGCCTCCATGGCATACGATCCCGAAACCAACATCCGCTACGGCACCTATCTTCTCTCCCGCCTGTACAGTCGCTACGGCGATTGGAACGCAACCCTTGCCGCCTACAACGCCGGTCCAGGCAGAGTCGACGGCTGGCTCAAGGACAGTCGCTACGTTGATGCCAACGGTAAGCTGATCCCGTCCGAGATCTCCATCGATGAGACGCGTAATTACGTTGCCAAGGTGCAAAAAAGCGCCGAGGAATATCGGCAGCTGTACGAAACCGTCTCCCAATAACCGTCTTTCATTAAGCTTTTCATAAAATTCAATGAGCAAAGGAGAATGATCATGTCCGAAGAAAAAACCAAGGCAACCGACGCGTTGCTCTACCAAAAGAAGTCCTTCTACGAGGTATTCGCCGCAAACTCCGAGGAGGTCACCGCAGCGTACGATTACGCCAAGGGCTACATGGCATACATGGATGCCTCCAAGACCGAGCGTGAGGCCGTCGTCGCTTCTATCGCACTTGCCGAGGCGCAGGGATACCGCGCATGGAAGCTTGGCGAGCCGCTGACTGCCGGCGATCGCGTTTATTACAACAACCGCGGTAAGAATCTCTTCCTGATCGCCGTCGGTACTGAGGATATCAACAACGGTATCCGCTTCGTCGCCTCTCACATCGATGCGCCCCGTCTTGACCTCAAGCCCTGCCCCGTTTACGAGGATCACGGCATGGGATTCCTCAAGACGCACTACTACGGCGGTATCCGCAAGTATCAGTGGGTCACCGTTCCGCTGGCACTGCACGGCGTCGTCGTCAAGGCTGACGGCACCGTCGTCAACGTTGTCGTCGGTGAGGATGACAGCGATCCCGTATTCTACATCAACGACCTGCTGCCCCACCTGGGTCGCGCAGACGAGTCCAAGCCCCTGGGCGCAGCCATTCCCGGTGAGAAGCTCAACATTCTCGTCGGCAGCATGCCGCTGACCGAGGAGGGTGAGGACAAGCCCGAGGCCGACGGCGTCAAGCGCAACGTCCTCAAGCTGCTCAACGATAAGTACGGCATCAACGAGGAGGATTTCATTTCCGCAGAGCTCTCCCTCGTTCCCTCCGCAAAGGCGCGTGACGTCGGCTTCGACCGCTCCATGATCGGCGCCTATGGTCACGATGACCGCGTCTGCTCCTACCCCGCACTGACCGCTCTGTTTGAGAGCAACGATACCAAGCACACCTGCATGGCGATCCTTGCCGATAAGGAAGAGACCGGCAGCGACGGCGTGACCGGTATGCAGTGCGAGCTGGTTCTCGATCTGATCGACGCTCTCGCCGATGCACTCGGCGGCCGCTCCTCTATCATTCGTGCCAACTCCAAATGCCTCTCTGCAGACGTTACCGCAAACTACGATCCCAACTTCCCCGACGTCTTCGAAATCCGTAATGCCGCAATCATCAACTGCGGTATCAGCCTTGCAAAATACACCGGCTCCGGCGGTAAGGGCGGCACCAACGATGCCTCCGCTGAGTTTGTCGGCTGGATCCGCTCCGTGCTCAAGGATGCCGGCGTCGTCTGGCAGATCGCCGAGCTCGGCAGAGTCGATGCAGGCGGCGGTGGAACCGTCGCAAAGTTCCTCTCTAAGCATAATATCGATACCATCGATATCGGTGTCGGCGTAACCTCTATGCATGCCCCCTATGAGGTCATCGCTAAGGCTGACCTCTATGAGGCTCACCGCGCCTTCAAGGCATTCTACTTGGCGTAAAAGCAACGGAGTCGCCGGGGGAAACTTTTGTGAACAAAAGTTTCCCCCGAACCCCCTTCAAAAAACTTAAAAAATATGTTATCTCTTTTCCCCAAAGTTTTTGAGATTCCAAAGAACTTTTTCCAAAAAGTTCTTTGGTGGGGTGCAGGGGCAACGCCCCTGCGTTAATACATCCCGACAAAGGAGGGCTTCAAATGGAAGACAAGCTGCGAGCAATCGAAGAAAAATTTCAAAATTTAGAGTCCTCCTTTGCGGACCCTTCTCTGTTGGAAAATCCGACAGAATACGCGCGCCGCATGAAGGAATACCGCACGCTGGAGCCCGTCGTTGAGAAATACCGCATGCTGTGCCGCACCCGCCGCGAAGCACAAGAGGCCAACGAGCTGCTCGCGCTCAGCGACGGTGATGCCGAGCTGCGTGAGCTTGCAGCCGCCGAGCTTCGGCGCTGCCGCGCCGCAGAGGAAGCACTGCAAAAGGAGCTGACCATTCTGCTTCTACCGCGCGATCCCAACGACGAAAAGAACGTCATGGTTGAGATCCGCGCCGGCACAGGCGGCGAGGAGGCTGCGCTGTTTGCCGCCGTCCTGTACCGCATGTATTCCATGTACGCTGCAAGCACGGGCTTCCGTATCAGCGTCATGAGCGCCAACGAAACCGAGCTTGGCGGCTATAAGGAGATCGTCTTTATGGTCGAGGGCGACGGTGCCTATTCCCGCTTTCGCTTTGAAAGCGGCGTTCACCGCGTCCAGCGCGTTCCCGTTACCGAATCCCAGGGTCGTATCCAAACCTCAGCAGCAACCGTCGCGGTTCTTCCCGAGGCAGAGGAGGTCAGCGTCAGCATCGACCCCGCCGATATTGTTTTTGAATCCTGCAAATCCTCGGGTGCCGGCGGTCAGCATATCAACAAAACCGAGTCCGCTGTCCGTCTGACGCATAAGCCCTCGGGCATCGTGATCGAATGTGACCGCGAGCGCAGCCAGTTCAAAAATAAGGATACCGCCATGAAAATGCTGCGAACCAAGCTATACGACATCGAGCGAGCCAAGCACGACGAGGAAATAGCCTCCTCCCGCCGCTCACAGGTCGGCTCAGGCGACCGCAGCCAACGCATCCGTACCTATAATTACCCCCAAGGCAGAATGACCGATCACCGCATCGGTCTGACTCTCCATAGCCTTGACAGCATTCTCAACGGCGACATCAGCGCCATCATCGACGCGCTGATCTCCGCCGACACCGCCGAGCGACTGCAGCGAGGCGAGAATTGATTGAAAGGAGCACAACGCGACCGTGGAATTTTCTGACATAAAAACCGAGCTGATCCGCATCACCGATCCCGATCAGCAGCAAAGCGATATCGCACGCGCCGCAGCGTGCATCCGTCAAGGAGGACTGGTCGTCTTCCCGACCGAAACCGTCTACGGCCTCGGCGGTGACGCCACCAATGCCTCCTCCGCAAAAAAAATATACGCCGCAAAGGGGCGCCCCTCCGATAATCCCCTGATCATTCACGTCGCATCCCCCGAGGATGCCGCAGATTACGCACAGCTGTGCCCTACCTACGAGCGCCTTGCCCGCGCCTTTATGCCGGGTCCGCTCACCGTGATTCTCCCCCGTAAGCAAACTATCCCAAAGGACACGACCGGCGGCCTTGAAACCGTTGCCGTCCGTTGCCCTGTGCATCCCGTCGCGCGCGCGCTCATCCGCGCAGCAGGCGTTCCCATCGCCGCTCCGTCGGCGAACATTTCCGGTAAGCCCTCTCCCACCTGTGCCCGCCACGTAGCCGAGGATATGAACGGTCGCGTTGACTTTATCCTTGACGGCGGCGATTGCGAGATCGGACTGGAGTCCACCATCGTAGCCGTGACCGGCGAGGATCGCGTCACCCTGCTGCGACCGGGCGCCATCACCTATGACGCACTTTGCATGGTCGTTACACACGTAGAGATCGCCCGCGCCGTTTCCGAAAAGCTGGGCGATAACGAAAAGCCGCTTTCTCCCGGAATGAAATACCGTCACTACGCGCCGGACGCCCCCGTCGTGCTGCTGGACGGTAGCGACATCGCCGCACTCTCCTTTTTGCTGCGCGAGCAGCATACCCACCGCTGCGCTATCCTCTGCTACGACGAGGAATACGCACGGCTGATAGAAAACGTCGACGATCATTCCCTGCTTTTCCCCATCGGAAAAGCCGCAGACGTCGCCTCACACGCCAAGACCCTGTTTACGGCGCTGCGCGAGGCAGACCGCGCCAAGCCCGATATTATATACGCCCATCTTCCAAGCAAGGAAGGGCTCGGACTGGCTCTCTATAACCGCATGATCCGTGCATCGGCCCATACGGTTCTCAACGTAGATTGACCCGATCATCCCGATCTGATATACAAACAAATACTATAAGGCGGTAATACCGAATGGCAAAAAAGAAAAAGAACGAAAAAGAAGAGATCATCTACGCCCCCGCAAGATTACAGCCCATCACCGAAACCATTGAAAAGAACTATATGCCCTACGTCATGAGCGTCATTTTGTCCCGTGCCATCCCCGAGATCGACGGACTCAAGCCCGCTCACCGTAAGCTGCTCTATACCATGTATAAAATGGGACTGCTTACCAGCTCCAACCGTACCAAGAGCGCAAACGTCGTCGGTCAGACCATGAAGCTCAACCCGCACGGCGACATGGCAATCTACGAAACCATGGTGCGACTGACCCGCGATAACGAAACGCTGCTGCACCCCCTTGTAGATTCTAAGGGCGCCTTTGGTAAGCAGTATTCCTCCGATATGAAATTCGCCGCGCCCCGTTATACCGAGGTCAAGCTCGAGGCCTTCTGCGCCGAGCTGTTCCGCGGTATCGATAAAGACGCCGTAGATATGATCGATAACTACGACGGCACCATGAAGGAGCCCGTCCTGCTTCCGACCTCCTATCCCAACGTCCTCGTCATGCCCAACTCGGGCATCGCCGTCGGTATGGCGTCCGATATCTGCTCGTTCAATTTGGCAGAGGTCTGCGACGGTACCGTCGCCCTGCTCAAAAACCCCAAGCTGTCCACCGAAAAGCTGATGGAATACATCAAGGCTCCCGACTTCTCGGGCGGAGCCATCCTGGCATATAACCAAGAGCAAATGCGCGAGATCTTCGAAACGGGACAAGGCAGCGTACGCCTACGCGCCCGTTACGTCTACGATAAAGCCAATAACTGCATCGATATTATCCAGATCCCCTACTCCACCACCGTTGAGCAGATCATGCGTAAACTGACGGAAATGGTCAAGGAAAATAAGCTCAAGGACGTCACCGACTTTCGTGACGAGATCGACCGTAACGGCTTCAAGCTGACGCTGGACATCCGCCGCGGCGTCGATCCCGACCGCCTGATGCTCAAGCTGTTCAAGCAAACGCCGCTGGAAAGCAACTTCAAATGTAACTTCAACGTTCTGATCGACGCCGCTCCCCGCCAGCTCGGTGTCAAGGATATTCTTCTGGAGTGGATCCGCTTCCGCTTAGGCTGCGTCCGCCGCGAGATGACCTATGACCTCGCGCGCAAAAAGGAAAAGCTGCATCTGCTGCTCGGTCTCGGTAAGATCCTGCTCGACATCGATAAGGCCATCCGCATCATCCGCAAAACGGAGGAGGATGAAAAGGTCATCCCCAACCTGATGGCAGGCTTCTCCATCGACGAGATCCAGGCAAACTATATCGCTGATATCAAGCTGCGTAACCTCAATAAGCGCTACATTCTCGACCGCATCAGCGAAATCGAAGAGCTGCAAAAGCAAATTGCAGAGATGGAGGGCATCCTTGCCGATGAGTATAAGTTGAAAAACGTCATCGCAAAGCAGCTCACCGCCATCAAGCAAAAATATGCACAACCGAGAAGAACCCTGGTCGTTCCCGAGGCAGAGCTTGCCGAGTACGACGAGAGCGAGGAGCCTGTTGAGAATATCCCCGTCCACATCATGCTGACGCGCGAGGGCTACTTCAAAAAGATGTCGCTCCGCTCCAATCTGGAGATCAGCGATCAGAAGGTCAAGGACGGCGACCGTGTCGTAGCAGCCATGAACTGTAACAGCACCGACGAGCTGATCTTCTTCTCCGACCGCGCCCAGATGTTCCGCGCCAAAGTCGCCGATTATGAAATTACC
The DNA here is from genome assembly GCA_017452545.1 of Clostridia bacterium. Classification (GTDB taxonomy): domain Bacteria; phylum Bacillota; class Clostridia; order Oscillospirales; family CAG-272; genus SIG644. The sequence goes on from JAFTME010000159.1 coordinate 6,736, forward strand.
AAGGCTGCTCAGCTCGGTGACTTCCTCCCCACTGATCTAAAAATGGCAGAGGGCGAGCGCCCCGTCAAAATGTTCATTCAGAACGAATATCCCGAAAAGGATCACTTCGTCTTCCTGTTTGCCAACGGTAAGGGTGTGCGCGTCTCCACAGCCGCCTATGAGATCAAGGGTAACCGCAAAAAGCTGACCGGTGCCTATTCCTCCGCCGCCCCCAACGTCGGCGTCTTTTACGAAAAAGCAAACAAGCCGATCGAGCTGCTGCTTGTCAGCGAGGATAACCGCGCCATCTTTATCAAGTCCTCCCTGCTCCCCGAAATGAGCACCCGCTCCGCCTCCGGAACGCAGATCATTCAACTCAAAAAGGGCACCAAGCTAAAGCTCGCCCTGGAGCTGAACAGCGAGGCAAATACAGCGCTCTATGAGGAAGCAAAGGGCTTCCGTAAGCTCAAGGTGCCCGCCACCGCTGCAGAAATCAAATCTTCTGCTCTTCTTGAGAGCATCAAAGACCAATAAAAGAAAGGATCCCCCATGAAAAACGAGAAAGCACGTACCAAAGCCCAAAGAAAACAGCTCCTCCGCACCTGGAGCATTCGCATCTGCGCCATTTTGCTGGTGATTTTGATGCTCGCCGGCACCTTCTACTATACGCTGGCTGCCCTGCTTGGCTGATCGCATATCCGCACCCATTTTCATCTACCCAAAGGAGTACTAATTATGAGCAACATGAACATCGTCTGCCTGGATCTTGAAGGCGTTCTCGTCCCCGAAATCTGGATCGCATTTGCAGAAGCCAGCGGTATCCCCGAGCTTAAGCGCACCACGCGCGACGAGCCGGACTACGATAAGCTGATGAAATTCCGTCTGAACATTCTCAAGGAGCACGGCCTCGGACTCAAGGAGATCCAGGCGACCATCGCCAAGATCGATCCCATGCCGGGTGCAAAGGAGTTTCTCGACGAGCTGCGCTCACTGACGCAGGTCATCATCCTCAGCGATACCTTTACCCAGTTTGCCGCACCGCTGATGAAAAAGCTGGGCATGCCCACCATTTTCTGCAATACGCTCGAGGTAGCAGAGGACGGCGAGATCACCGGCTTCCGCATGAGATGTGAAAAATCCAAACTGACCACGGTCAAAGCGCTGCAGTCTGTCGGCTTTGAAACCATCGCCTCCGGTGACAGCTACAATGACCTCGGTATGATCCTCAACAGCAAGGCGGGCTTCCTGTTCCGCAGCACCGAGCAGATCAAAAAGGACTATCCCGATCTCCCCGCCTACGAGGACTACGACGAACTACTCGCAGCCATCAAGGACGTGCTGTAATGGACGTTAATTATAAAAAAGACCGACGCTATAACACCGCCAAATTCCCCATCCGTCAGCCGTGGTACTTAACTTGGTTGATCTGGCTGCTGTCAAAAATCGTGTTGCTCGGAAAAAAGCATAAGGTTGAAAAAATCAACTTTGAGGGACTCAAGCCCCCTTATCTGCTGCTGAGTAACCATATGTCCTTTATTGATTTTGAGCTGGTCGCCATGGCAACTCACCCGCATCGCGTCAATAACGTCGTCAATATCGACGGCTATTATCTGCGTCCCTGGCTGATGGAATGGATCGGCGCCATCTGCACCCGTAAGTTTACAACGGATCTGCACCTTGTCAAATCCATTCGTCACGTGCTGAAGCGCGGCGATATCCTCTGTATGTACCCGGAAGCGCGCTATTCCCCCTGCGGTACGACCTCCTATCTGCCCGACTCCCTCGGGTATCTTGCAAAAATGAATAAGGTGCCCGTTGTTGTCGCCATTCACCGCGGCAACTACCTGCACGCGCCCTTCTGGAATTTCCGAAAGAAGCGAAAGGCAGTCCATCACACCACGCTCACCCAAATTCTGACCGCCGAGCAGGTGGCAAGCATGAGTGCCGATGAGATCAACGCCGCCATTGCAAGCGCCTTTGTCTACGACGAGTACCGCTATCAAAAGGAAAACGATATCCGCATCACCGAGCCCTACCGCGCTGAGGGTATGCATAAGATCCTCTACCAGTGCCCCCACTGTATGCAGGAATCCCAAATGGCATCCGAGGGCACCGAGCTATACTGCACCGCCTGCGGTAAGCGCTGGACGCTGAACGAAGACGGTACGCTCACCGCGCTCAACGGCGAAACAGAGTTTTCTCACGTGCCCGATTGGTTTGCATGGGAGCGCGAGCAGGTGCGGCTTCAGATCGAGCGCGGAGAGTATGCCTTCTCCGATGAGGTCGATGTGCACTCTATGCCCGGCTGCTGGCGCTTTGAGCCGCTCGGTACCGCAAGACTGACGCACGACCCTCAAAACGGCTTTATCCTTGAGGGCTTCTATCGTGATAAGCCCTATCGCATCCAGCGTATGCCGCTGGAAACCAATAGCCTGCACGTCGAATACGACTTCCCCCATATCAAGCCGTTCGATTGCGTCGATATCTCAACGGAAAACGATTCCTTCTATTGCTTCCCAACCAAGCAAAACGTCGTCACCAAGCTGGCATTCGCCACCGAGATCATCTACCTGCGCGAATACGCAAAATCACGCAAGCGCCGCGAACGTAAGGCTACCTGAGATAAGCCACACAAAAATGCCGAGAGCGATCCAACCGCTCTCGGCATTTTTTCTCTTATTTCAAAAACCCGCACGCCTGCTCAAAGCGCACCAGCGCGTCAATATATGTCTGCTTGTCCACAGGATACGCCAGCCCGTGCCCTGCCCCTTTGATCAGCTGCAGTGCCTTGGGCGATACACACGCCTCGTGCAGCCGTACACTCATCTCATGCGGAACAAACGCATCGTTGTCCCCGTGAATAAAAATGATCGGGATACGGCTCTTCTTGACCGCCTCCATCGGAGAGGTCTCATCAGGATCAAACCCGCCAAACAGCCGTCCTCCCAGACGAACCAAAGGATAGACCAGCCACGGCGGCAGATGCATCTCCTTCATCACCTTGGAAATGATCTCCTTGGCCGAGCTGTATCCGCAATCCGCCAGCGCACATACGACGTTGTGGGGAAGCGCCTCCCCCGCTGCCAGCATCACGGTCGCAGCCCCCATCGAAACACCGGTGATCACAATTTTCGTGTCCTTTCCAAAGTGTTCAATGACAAAATCGATCCAATCAAGACAA
>JAFTME010000010.1 GCA_017452545.1 Clostridia bacterium
CTTTTACAAAAAGCGTTCCCCTCGCAATGTGCTTTTGTGAGGGTGTTCGAAATCAATCGAGATAGTCCGCCCGCACCTTTTTTGCATCAAAATAGGTGCACTCCTCTGCGATCAGTCCGTCGGGAACGGTGATGGTGAACAACCATTCACCCGCCATGGCGGGGAGATCACCGTCCGGATCGTTGTCGGGGATTTTCTCGATGAGCGCTACAAAATCGGTGTCGTCGCAAAGAATGCTGTTCAAGCGGTAGCAATCGGAGATGTAGCTTGAGGTGAAGTATATGACGATCAAGGTGTGATCCTTAAAAAACGCACGGTTGAAGTGCTTTGTGGCTTCATAGAACGAGGGCATATAGGCGGAGCCGTAATTCAAATTCAGGCCTTGCTCCGCGGCCTGCACGAATTCCTTGAATTCCCGATAGGTGTCCATCTTGTAGATCGGGAGGTGAACGCCATTTCGGGTTTCAGCCAACGAAGGATTCAAGCAACCGTCGGGGTATTCGAACGTTATGCTGGTGTGCGAGGCTTCCGAGATTGTGGTATCAAACCACGCGCCGTCATAACACGCGCCGCTAAAATATTGATTATATTCGTTTTTAAGCTGAGGGATGCTCTGTGGGTCGAAGGCGCTTTGCTGCGCGCAGCCGGTAAACGAGAGAATAAGAACCAGGGTTAGTAGCCAAGCGGTAAACTTTTTCATCGGGAAATCCTCCTGTCTTTGTAGCGGTGTTTTCATTATACCGCGAAATCCTTTATTTGTAAAGAGCAAATTTCCCTATGCGCACTTTTTTTATTTTCCAAAGTTTTTTGGGGATTGTCAACCCCTTTTTTTCAAAAAAGGGGTTGACCGGGGTGTGGGGCAGCGCCCCGCGGTCCTCATCCGCCATATTCCCCTAATTTTTATACAAACCCCTTGATTTTCGACGCGGTTTATATTATAATAGAAACAATGATATCATGGGTATGTCTGTCCTGTAGGACGGCACGAAAGGCGGTATAGCATGGATCGAGTTTCCAAGCACAATTATTATCTGGATATTGCCCAGACTGTGGCAGAGCGCAGCACTTGTCTGCGGAAAAAGTACGGTGCGATCATCGTCAAGGATGACAGCATCATTTCCACCGGCTACAACGGTGCGCCTCGCGGCCGCAAAAACTGCTCCGATCTCAACTTCTGTATGCGTGAAAAGCTGCAGATCCCGCGCGGTGAGCGCTACGAGCTCTGTCGCTCCGTGCACGCCGAGGCGAACGCTATCATCGCCGCGCCCCGCCAGCAGATGCTGGGTGCGACGCTGTATCAGTCTTGCGTATCTCCCGAGGACGGCTCGCTTGTTGCGGGTACGTGCTCCTGCATGATGTGCAAGCGCATGATCATCAACGCCGGCATTGAACGCGTGGTTTACCGCGATACCAACGACGAATTCCGCGTTGTTGAGGTCAACGAGTGGATCGAGGACGACGATTCGCTCAGCGGCAAGTTTGGATATTGATACGAGAGGGAAACGATGAAATTCAGAACGGTTGCGTGCCGCGTGGCGGTATGCTTGCTTTTGTGCGCGGCTATGCTGCTTTGCGGCTGCGCGAAATTACATAAGATCACGGTAGATGGCGACACCTACACCGACCATAAAACGGGTGTCGTTTACACGCCTCTGTCCTCCTGCTACGAGCCGGTCCTGCGCGGCGCGGAATACGCCAAAATGGATCTGGCAGGTGTGGAATATATTCTGCATGAAATGAGCGATATGGCTCCCACCGAGTATCTGTGCTCGGTCTACAACGACGTTTACTGCGCCAATGCGGCGGCGGTACCGGCGTTCGACGAATGGGAGGTGTCTGCGCTGTACGTTTGCACCAATACGGCGATGACGGCGGCGGTGCTGGTCCTTGACGGCGAAGAGGGCAGCGACGACGCGACCATGGTATGGAATCTGCGCGACGCTTACGTTAACGGCCGGCGCGTGGCATATCCCTCCTACTATACGGTGGAGGATGCGTATACGCTGCGCTTTGCATCGGATAACGTTCCCGGCTTGTACTTCTGCGTCAGCTACGTCGAGTACGCAGAGGATGTTTACGAGGAGATCGATGGCGCGGAGGTCAACCTCGGACGGTATTTTATCTATGATCGCTATCATAAAATTTGCGTTGCCGTTGACAGCTCGCTGCATCAGCGTCTGAACAACGTAGAATACGGCGACGCCGAGACAGAATGAGCGGGAACGCATACCGCGTAGAGCAGCTGACCATGGCGCATCTTGGCGACGTTGCCGAGATCGAGCGGTGTTGCTTTGCTGACGAGCCGTGGAGCGAGAGCTCGCTTGCGGTGCTGTGCCGCGAGAGCGGTGTCGGCTTTGCGGCGGTTGAGCCCGACGGTCGCGTGACGGCTTACGTCGGCATGACCTACGCGGCAGGCGAGGGTAGCATTACCAACGTTGCAACACATCCGGACTTCCGCTGCGGCGGACGCGCCGAAGCGGTGCTGCGTGCGCTGCTGCTGTTTGCCCGGGAGCATTGTCCCGAGGGGGTTTATCTGGAGGTGCGCCCCTCCAACGCCGCGGCGCTGCGGCTGTACCACCGACTGAACTTTTCAGAGGTCGGCAGGCGCAAGAACTTTTATCGGCATCCGACGGAGGATGCGTTGATTTTGAGGTATTAACGTATGTATATTTTGGGAATTGAAAGCTCGTGTGACGAGACCTCGGCTGCCGTAGTCGAGATGAGCGACGACTGCCGTCGGATCTGCTCCAACATCATCGCCTCACAGATCGAAACACACCGTCTGTACGGTGGTGTTGTGCCCGAGATCGCCAGCCGTGCGCACGTGGAAGCGGTCAGCCGCATTACCTACGAGGCGCTGCAGGAGGCGGGGATCGGCATTTCGGATCTCGGTGCGGTGGCGGTGACGACGCATCCGGGGCTCATCGGTGCGTTGCTGGTTGGCGTGAATTTCGCCAAATCAATGGCGTATTCGCGCGGCATTCCACTGGTGTCGGTCAACCATATCCATGCGCACGTGGCGGCTGCCTATCTGTCCGCACCCGAGCTGCGTCCGCCCTTTTTGGCGCTGGTCGTTTCGGGAGGGCATACCCAGCTTTATACGGTTGAGGATGAGCTGACGTGGCATTGCGTTGGCGGTACACGCGACGATGCCGCAGGGGAGGCGTTTGACAAGATCGGTCGCGTGATCGGTATGCCGTATCCCGGCGGCGCAGCGCTTGATAAATTGGCGTATGAGGGTGATAAAACGGCATTTGCGCTGCCCTCTCCTGCCATTACGGGTGACAATCTGGACTTTTCCTTCAGCGGGCTGAAAACGGCAGCGCTCAATCTGATCAATTCCGCGCGCCAGCGCGGCGAGGAGATCGACCGCGCCGACCTCGCAGCCTCTTATACCGATACCATTGTGCGCGGATTGGTCAAAAAGACGGACGACGCGCTGAAAAAGACAGGCGCTCGCACGCTGGTTATGGCCGGCGGTGTTGCCGCCAATTCACATCTGCGCGCAGCGCTGACGGCTCTTTGCGAGCGCAGAGGTGTCAAATTCGTCGTGCCCCCGATGGCTTTGTGCGGCGATAATGGCGCGATGGTCGCGGCTGCAGGCTATTTCCGCTACTGCGCCGGACTGACCGAGGGCTGCGATCTCAACGCGAGCGCGGCGGACGAGATGTGAGCGGAAATTTGAAAAAATCCACCGACGGTTGAGTCGGATGCGCTGTGGAGAAATCCGATCGCACATCGATCATTCCTGTATATTTTTTCACAGCTGTGGATAATCCGCAGACTTTTCCACAGAAAAAAGCTTGATATTCCTGACAATTTCTCGCTCTTTGTGGAAAACTTTGTGGAGATTGTGGATAAGGTTTGCATTTTTTATGTCGATCGTCGCCTCGTGCGGCGGTGGATAATTGTGATTGCTTGTTGAATTTGTGCCGTATAAACCGCCGGTTTATACGCGAGAAAGAGTAGAGATGAACGGATGAAGGTGAGATTTCACTATGGAGACGGCGTGCTGAATTTGCCGTCTGACGTGCTGGGGGTAGTATCCCGCGCCGATGAGGATGCGCTGCGTGTGCTGCTGCATCTTGCGGCAGGCGGAAATCCGACGCGCGAAAAATTGGCGCAGCTATGTGGCTGCAGCGCCGCAGCGGTCGATACTGCACTGGCGTTTTGGCGCGGTGCGGGAGTCCTTGAGATCGACGGTGGCAGAAGTGCTGCCAAAGGAAAGCAGACGGCAGAGGCAGTTGAGCCGACGCCGACCGTATCGGCGGCAGCGAGCACGGAGCCGCAGCCGCAAGGCAAGCCGACGCACCGCGTGCTGCCCGAGGGGGGCTTGCCCAATTACACGACCGAGGAGCTTGCCACGCTGCTGGAGAACCGTCGCGAGCTGGCGGCACTGATCGACGAATGCTCGCAGGTCTTTGGGAAAATATTCAATGCGCACGAGGTCAGTCGTCTTTTGGGACTGGTCGATTATCTGGGGCTGAGCGGGGAATATCTGCTGCTGCTCCTGGCACATTGTGTAAAGATGGGAAAAAAGAGTCTGCGCTACGTGGAGAGCGTGGCGATTGCGCTGTATGATGACGGCGTAACCGACGTGGGGGCGCTGCAGCAGTGCCTCAAGATGCGCGAGCAGCGCGAGGAGGCTGAGGGAAAGATCCGCGCGATGTTTGGCATCAGCAGCCGCTCCTTGACCACCAAGGAGAGAAAAATGATCGATGCGTGGCTGTTTGAGCATAAGGTCGATGTGGAGGTCGTTCGTCTTGCCTACGAGCGCACGGTGGACGCCATCGGAAAGGCGTCCATTCCTTACGCCAATTCCATTATCGAGCGCTGGGCATCGGAAAAGCTGCTGACGCCGGAGGCCATTCTTGCTGCCGAGGCGGAGCACGCAAAGCAAAGTGCAACGCAGCCGACACCCGGAAACAGCTTTGATACCAACGATTTCTTTGACGCCGCGCTGCAGCGCAGCTTTGGCGAGGATTACGTCCCTGCGGGGGATCAGAACTAACGGCAGATGCTTGCCGGAAAGGAAAACAGAGCATGAGCTTCAACCGAGAAAATTACCGTCGGATCCGACAGGATTACGAAACCAAATATCTTCGCGCCAGAGAGGACGCCGATCGCCGCAGAAGCGAAGCGGAGGCGGCTCTGCCCGCGCTGCGTGCGCTGGATCGCGAGCTTGGCACCCTGGGGCTTGAGCTGATGCGCATTTCTATGGAAAATGCCGGGAACGATGCGGCACGACAGCAGGCACTTGAGGCGCTGCGCACGCGCAACACCGAGCTGCAGGCGCTGCGAGCGCAGATCCTTTTGAGCGGCGGCTATCCGGCAGACTATACCGATCTGCGCTACGAATGCGATCGCTGCAGCGACACGGGTTATCTCGATAGCGGAGCTATGTGCTCTTGCATGAGAGAAAAGCTGGTCGCGGCGGGATATGCGTCGTCGGGACTGGGCGCCCTGCTGCGTGAGCAACGCTTTGATAATTACTCGCTGGATTATTTCAGAAACGATGAAAAAACGTATCGCACCATGAGCTTTGTGCTGCAAACGCTGCGGGAGTATGCGACGAGCTTCACGCCGGGTGGTGAGCCGGAACGCGAGGCAAGCCCCAACCTTCTGCTGGTCGGCGGTACCGGCTTGGGCAAAACGCATCTGTCTACTGCCGTTGCCAAAACGGTGCTGGATGCGGGCCACGACGTCCTGTATGCGAGCGCCGTGGGGCTGATGGGCGACTTTGAGATGGCGCGCTTTGGCAACAGCGCCGCAGGAGAGTCCGGCTTTGGCGCGGAGAGCACGGCACGGTATTTCGACTGCGATCTGCTGATCATCGACGACCTTGGCACCGAGGTGTCCAATCAGTTTACGACCTCCTGCCTCTACAATGTCATCAATACGCGCTTGAATTTGCGTCGCCCGACTATCATCAGCACCAATCTGATGCAGGACGAGCTGCGCCGTCGCTACTGGGATCGCATCACCAGCCGTTTGTTTGGTGAGTATAAAATTCTGCTTTTCCTGGGCACGGACGTTCGCGCACAAAAGGTTATGAAAAAATAAGCAAGCGGAAAGCGGCAAGACCGAGGGGTCTTGCCTGCTTTTTTGATGGACTCACAGGCGCGCGAGCAGCCATTCGATCACGCCGTACACCGTGCCCGCGACGGTGCCGTAAAGCAGCACGGGGCCGGCGACGGTAAAGATCTTCGCGCCGACACCGAGGACGTAGCCCTCGGCTCGGCTGTCGATGGCAGAGGAAACAACGGCGTTGGCAAAGCCTGTGATAGGGACGAGCGTACCTGCGCCGGCAAAGCGGGCGATGTTATCAAAAACGCCAAAGCCGGTCAAAAGCGCGGTCACAAAGACCAGCGTGACGGATGTCATGGTGCCGACGTCATCCCCTGTGAAGCCAAAAATTACTTCGTACAGCGTGCGCAGCCCCTGCGCCGCGCAACAGATCCCCCCGCCGACCAAAAACGCGTGCAGGCAGTCCTTGACCAGCGGAGAGCGCGGTGCGTGTGCCTGCGCATACCGACGGTAGGTTTGCTGACTCATTTCCATAGATATTTCTCCTTCGCGGATTTTTTGGTAGTATGTGCGCATCAAAAAAAATTATGCGAGAGTGCGGAGCTTTTGTTGACATTGTGAAAAAAATAGAGTAAAATAAGAACAGAATAAAAAGGAGGACAGCATATGCCTACTTGGAATGAAATATGTGCCGGCGTGGATCGCCTGGCGAAAAAGATCAATCAATCGGTGGAGGGCGTGGCAGACCAAGCGGCGCTGCAGCTCAAGCTTTCCACGTGCCGCGGCAACTTGGAAGAGGAATATAAGACGCTGGGTAAGCTGGCGTATCAAAGACTGTACGTTGCAGCGGCGCCTGCCGAGGTGGCGGAGAGCGAGCGTGAAGAGGAGCAGGCGGAGAGCACGGCAGAGCAGACGAGCACTGACGATCTGACCGCACAGATCAACAGCGCCCTGGCACGCATCACATCGCTGCTTGCAGAGATCGAAATGCTGGAGAAAAAGCTGAAATAAAGGGGCGCGTGTCGTAATTTTTTGCCTTGAAACATCAAGGCAAGCACTTGACAACCCCCATGATTTGTGATATACTATATCGGTAAATCAATGGGGTGTCGCCAAGCGGTAAGGCACAGGACTTTGACTCCTGCATTCGTCGGTCCGAATCCGGCCACCCCAGCCAAAAATCCGAGAACTTTATTCTCGGATTTTTCATTTGTGCCGCAGGCACAACATCATTTGCGCGTAAGGGCAACATCATTTCGAGCGAAGCGTGAACATCATTGCCGCTTGCGGCACAAATGAACGAGGTTGAGGCGTTGCCTCAAATGATGTTGCGACAAGTCGCAAATGATGTGGGCTTCGCCCAATGAAGTTGCGCTTCGCGCAAACGGAATTAGACTGTTCGCTCGGTTTTTAACTCTGAAGTTTTTAGAAATTTTGTAGATGCATTTCCGCACAGAGCTTTGCTCGCACATCTTTTCGGGTCTGTAGACAGATTCGAACCAGCGAAATGCTTGAAATGTTTACAACATTGTGATATAATAGATAAAAGAGGATTGGGCATTCCCATTAACACGGCAAAGGAGAACATCAAATGAAGAAAAAGCATCTCCGCGAAATAAATGGCGACAAAATACGTTGGCAATATTTCACTTGGCCTATTTTGATATTGTTATTTTGTATGATTTTTGTTCCTTACTGTATCTTTGTTTTTTCTTTGAGTATGGGGGGATTTAATTTATCAAAGTGGCTTTCGGATCTGTTAATTTGCGCTGAGGTGTGTTTGGTATTTGCA
>JAFTME010000011.1 GCA_017452545.1 Clostridia bacterium
ATCAGTACGCCGACAGGAGAGGGAACAAGCACGCTGCGATTGGACTGGGCAGCCGCCGATCATACCTCTCAGTACCACCTGTAATCTCCGAAATCTCCGATAAATTTGCCAAAAGCCATTGACGAAGCCGTGGCACCGTGATAAAATATAGAGTAAAAATGCGTCCGACGGCGCGAGAACAATCGAAAGGATATCATGAATATGGATAACGTAAAAGTACTTGCTTCCGTCAACGGAAAGCAGATCACCGAGGCAGACGTCGACGCGATGATCGCCGCTATGGGCCCGAACGGTCAGAACTACCGCACCCCGCAGGGCAGAGCCGCGGTGCTCGAGCAGCTGATCAACCAGAGCTTGCTGCTTTTGGATGCAACCCGTAACCTCTATGAAAGAGAGCCCGCCTTCAAGGCACAGCTGAACCGCGTCAAGGAGGAGCTGCTGGTCAACTATGCCATCGAAAAGGCAGTATCGACCGTCCGCGTCACCGACGACGATGCAAAGAAGTATTACGAGGAAAACCCCGCCGCTTTCGAGGGCCAGGAGCTGGTCAGTGCCAGCCATATCCTCGTCAGCGACGAGGCAACGGCAACCGAGCTGCTCGAAAAGATCCGCGCCGGCGAGATCTCGTTCGAGGACGCCGCAGCACAGCATAGCAGCTGCCCCTCCTCCCGTAACGGCGGAAGCCTTGGCGAGTTCGGCAGAGGCCAGATGGTTCCCGAGTTTGACACCGCATGCTTTGAGATGGAGGTCGGTGAGCTGCGCGGCCCCGTGCAGACGCAGTTCGGCTATCACCTCATCCGCCTGGACGATAAAAAGCAGACCGAAAAGCTGGCGTTTTCCGACGTCCGCGAGGAGCTTGTCAGACAGCTGACCGCCGAAAAGCAGCAGGCTGCTTACCGCTCCAAGCTCAACCAGCTCAAGATCCTCTACCCCGTAGACAGATTCTGATCCACCGGGGAAGCGTCACCATTTCAGATCAAGGAGGTGCTCCGATGAACGAACAAGCCCTGTCGGCAGAGCAGGCTTGGGAAAGCTTGGAATCCCGCTGCCGCGCCTGTACCGCATGCCCCTTGGGCGCGAGTAAAACCAATACGGTGTTCGGCACGGGTAGCCGTACCGCGCGATTGATGTTCGTCGGTGAAGCCCCCGGAGAGCAGGAGGACCGTACCGGCATCCCCTTCGTCGGTAAAGCAGGACAGCTCCTCGATAAATTCCTGTTTGCCGTCGATATCCCCCGCGAGGATGTCTATATCGCCAATATCCTCAAGTGCCGTCCACCCAATAACCGCGACCCGGACCCTGCGGAGGAGGACGCCTGCATCGGCTATCTGCGCGAGCAGTTCCGCCTCATTCGCCCGAAGGTTCTGGTCTGCCTCGGCAGAATTTCCGCCATGCGACTGATCAAGCCCGATTTCCGCATCACCCGTGAGCACGGCCATTGGTTTTTGAAGGGCGGCGTTTGGATGACCGCCGTCTACCACCCCGCCGCACTTCTGCGCGACCCCGCCAAAAAGGAGGATATGCTCCGCGATATGATGGCGGTGAAGGAAAAATTGCGAGAGATAGTAGGGAATGCGGAAAATGAATAAGCAATTTCCCCAAAGAAAATCTTCCCGCATGCGTAAATATGATTACAGCAAATCCGGCGCATATTTTGTTACGATATGCACCAAGGATAGAAAATGTTTGTTTTCACCTGTAGTGGCGGATATGGAATCCGCCCCTACAGTTTCGGAAATTGTTCAATTAATCCATTGCATTGGAAAGAAGATTGTTTTTACAATCAATAAAATTGAGGTGATCTCATGGCACTGGAACCGACTGTCCTGACTCCAAAGCGCATCCACGACCTTTTGCTGCGACATTACGGCATCAGCAGTACCGCAGCAGAGCGACTGCCGTTGGGGACAGCCAACTGCTATCGCATCACCGACGGTGAAAAATCCTATTTTTTGAAAGAGTTTCAAAGTGATTTTGGTGAGGACGACATCCTGCGTGAGGTAGGAGTGATTGAACATCTTGCAGCACACGGTATCCCCGTGGCACGCTTCTTCTCAACGCTTGATGGTGCTTGGCTCGTGCATTGTGAGGGGCATCTGCTCGCCCTTTCGGATTATGTGCAGGGAATTACCTACGGCTATGACAATATGCCTGCCTGCCGCCTTGCCGATCTTGCAGCCATGCTCGGTCGATTGCACACTGCACTGCGTGACTATCCTTTGCCCGTCGACATGGGACGCGATTGGTTGAACACCTTTTGCGCCGAGAGAACGGCAAAAGCGTACGACGAGCTGATCGCGCTTGCGCAGCACCGCCGCGCCGATCCCCACACGCCGCAAATCCTGCATGATCTTGCTTATAAAAAAGCGCTTGCGTACCGTTTGGAACAATATAAGCGCTATTATGACGGCGTGACCTATTGCTCAACTCACGGCGATTATCAGGGCTGTCAGTTGATCTGGCAGGAGAGCGGCATCCGCGCGGTGATCGATTTTTCCTCGGCAAGATGCCTGCCTGTCGTTTGGGAGGTTATGCGCTCGTTCGTGCAATCCTGTGAGCGCTGCCGTCAGAGTGCCAAGGTGGACCTTGATGCGCTGTGTGATTATGTGCGAGCGTATCGGCAATATGCTCCCTTGACCCCAACCGATCTTGCCGCCATGCCGTATGTATATTTGTTCCAGTTGGCGCGTAGTCGCTACGGTTATCCGCAATATCTGTCGGGGGAAAGCGAGGATGCGAATGCCTTGCTGCAATTCGCCACGTGGCGTACCGATATGTGCCGTGAGGTCGAGAGCCGTGCGCAAGAAATTTCAGCCGCGCTCCTTTGCACATAAGACCGCGTTCCCCCACTCCCGATGAAAGAGCGGAGCCTCATCGATACGATGAGGCTCCGCTTTTTTCTCACGCCAGCGCCCCCAGCGTCGGGATCGCCGTATCCTCGCAAAGCACCGCCGCGTGCTCGGGCAAATAGATCGCCAGCCGCGCATCGTCGCAAATGGCACCGAATTCTCCCAGCAGCGCGTGTCGCATTGCCTGCTCGCGGTATCGCAGCGCATCTCCCTCGACGATCAGATAATATGTATCCTCCCCGTCGCGGTACGCACTGCTGCGAAGCTCTCCCCACCGCTCACCGTCGGCGCGACAGAGAAGCGCACAAGCGCGCAGAAGTGATGATAAACGCTCAAATGAAAAGACCGTACACTCCCGCGTCCGCGCAGCCTGTTCCATTGCCATCTCCATCTCCTCCGTCCGCTCACCGCGCGCCGCCGCAGCGCAGGCGGCAAGATCAAGCCTCGTGACAAACATCTCGCAGCCGCCCGCTCTCGACGGATACAGTTGAATGAATATTTTCTCCGAGGATGTGTCAAAGCCGCCCCTCACCCCTGCATCGTGCAGAATATTGCGGAAGGCGCGCCGCGTCTCCTCGGTCTCGCAGCTCATTTTGTCGGAGTCCAACGCATAATTCTTCATATCCAGCGACGTTAGCATGATTTTTAGTTTTTTGTCGTTGATTCGGATCAGTTCCATAATATCGCTCAGCCTTTCTGTTGCAGCACCGTAGTGGGACATACTCCCGCGACCACGGTACGTTATGTAGATACGCCTTTATTATAATATATCCCGCCCCAAAAGGGAAGTGCAAAATTTTTGGTAAATTTACAAACAGGACATAAAAAGACAAGCACGCCCCTCCGAAAAGAGAGACGTGCTTGCGCTTTTATTGAATTACTGTGCGATCTGAATGGTAAAGCCGAAGTCCTCGGAAGCACCTGCGGGCAGGCGAACCATGTACTTCTTGGTCTCCATTGCATCTACCGTGCCGTCATCGGCAGGCATACCGTTCCAGGGCTCAATGCAAATGTAGGGTGCCTCGGTGCAGGGCTTGTGCCAAAGACCCAGATAAGGCATATTGGTGTAGGATACCGTCACGCTCTTGCCCGTCTTGGCGGAGCCCAACGTAACTGCGGGTGCCATGTCGGTCAGGAAAATGGCGTCGTGATCAAACATGTCGTGGTGCAGACGGTAGATCTTGCCGTCCTCCAGCGCAAAGGGCTCAAGGGCGTCGGTCATAAAGCAGCGATCGGTCAGGATGACCTTCTTGACCGGTGCAACCTCGGAAAATTCCAGATAGTAGTCGGCAAACGTCGCACCCTCCACGAGCGGCACGTTGAAGCCGGGATGACCGCCAATGCCGAAGGGCAGCTCGCCATCGCCCGTGTTCTTTACGGTAAAGCTGTGAACCAGCTTGTCACCGTCCAGCGTAAAGGTAACGGTGTAAAGGAAGGCAAAGGGATACTGCGCGTGCGTCTTGTCGTTGTCGCTAAAGGACAGCGTCAGTGTCGTGTCGCTCTTGCTCTCAACCGTCAGATCCACGTCGCGGATAAAGCCGTGAATGGTCATGTCGTAGCTCTTGCCGCCGTAGGTGTAGCGACCCTCCTCCAGTCTGCCGCAGATGGGGAAGAGCATGATCGCGCGATCCTTCCAGTAGCGCTCGTCGCCCTGCCAGAGGTATTCGGTGTTGTCCTTTTTGCCGAGAATGGACATCAGCTGTGCGCCGTGGTCGTCAATCGCCACGCGAAGAACGTCGTTTTCAAGAATATGAAGCATGGGAACCTCCGTATCAATCGTTTTGTCATTGTGCCGACCGCGTCGGCGTTTGCTTACCGTAAGTATAACATAAATCGCCGCATAATGCAAGCGTTTGCGGAAATAATAATTTGCAAATACAGTACGATTTATCAGAGAAAGGACGGTGCATCGCGTTGGAGAGGGGAATATTCACGCTCAATGCCTCGCTGCTTGCCGGCGCGTCGGTGGTCGGCTATAAGGAATATGAGGGGCCGCTTGGCGATCGGTTTGATTTTTATAACGACAGAAAAAACGACGGCGATTATTTCGGACAGAAATCCTACGAGGCGGCTGAATCGGAAATGCAGCGCATGGCGCTGGGCGCCGTGCTGGACAAAACGACGCTCACACAGGAGCAGCTTGACGTCATGTTCGCAGGCGACCTGCAAAATCAGTGTACGGGGGCCGCATACGGCCTGCTTTCCTATCCCGTACCGTATTTTGGATTATACGGCGCTTGCTCGACCATGGCAGAGGGGCTACTGCTTGGCGCAATGACAGTCAGCGGCGGGTTTGCAAGGCATTGCGCCACCGTGGCATCCAGCCACAACTGCAGCGCCGAGCGTCAGTACCGTACTCCGCTCAATTACGGCGGGCAGCGTACACCGACCGCCCAGTGGACGGTGACGGGAGCAGCGGCCTTCGTCGTCTCCGAGCCCCGAGCGGATCGCGTCCGCATCGTGCGCGGTGCTGTCGGCATCACGCGGGATCTTGGCATCAATGATACCAACAATATGGGTGCTGCCATGGCACCTGCCGCCGCAGATACCCTGTGCCGTTTCTTTCGCGCCACCGATACGCAGCCGTCGGATTACGATGTCATCGTAACGGGTGACCTCGGCACGGAGGGCGGCGCGATCTTGTGCGACCTGATGCGCCTGGAGCGGTATGAGCTTGCTCCCGTGTACGACGATTGCGGTATGCGTATATATAATAATGAAGCGCAGGATACCCATGCCGGCGGCTCGGGCTGCGGCTGCTCAGCGGTCGTGCTGGCGGCTCATTTTTTGCCTTTGCTGCAAAGCGGCAGCATCCGCCGTATGCTCATTCTCGGTACAGGTGCTATGATGAGCCCCGACCGTATCAAGCAGGGTGAGAACATCCCGGGAATTGCACACCTTCTGGAGCTGGTCGCTCCTGATGCCGTGCCACCCGAAAATATTAGGTAAGGAGAACTTGTAGTGGAGTGGATCTATTCGTATCTTTGGGCGTTTGTCATCGGCGGCGCACTTTGCGTGCCTGCCCAGATTCTGATCGATAAAACCAAGCTGACCCCGGCGCGTATCCTTGTACTGTACGTGGTGCTCGGCGTCGTGCTCGGTGCCGTCGGTCTTTATGCACCCCTGGTCGAGTTTGCCGGAGCGGGTGCTACAACGCCGTTGACCGGCTTTGGCTTTTGTATCTATAAGGGAGTCAAGCAGGCTGTTGCACAAAAGGGCTTGCTCGGAGCTTTGACCGGTGCGCTTTCCGCAACGGCAGGCGGCATCGCGGCAGCGCTGTTTTTCGGTTTTTTGGCATCCTTGGGCTTTCGCAGCAAACCGCGCGGCTGAATTGTGACAAAACCGTGAATAAACAGCCAATAAACCATAAATAAACAAAAAAATTGAAAAAATTTCAAAAAAGGGCTTGACAAACCGAAAGTGATG
>JAFTME010000012.1 GCA_017452545.1 Clostridia bacterium
AATGGTATATTTTGTTCAAATTTTATACACGTTTCAATGAACGCTAAAAAAGCGAGAGAGAAACTTTTTTGCAAAAAAGTTTCTCTCTCGCTTTTTTAGCGTTCATTGAAACGTGTATAAAATTTGAACAAAATATACCATTTAGTCATAAATTCTTAAAAAATCTTGACTTTTCCCGAGATACATGGTATACTGTTAATTGTAAAATTTTACTTTTTTCGTGATACTTTGAAAAGAAAGAAGGACTTGCATACATGAGCACCATAGACAAAAACGGTCTGGACGTCATCAAATGCGTCTCTCAGAATTACGTTCTGGTCGAAAAAAGCACGGTCGAGGACTTCAACACCAAGTCCCAGCTGATCGTCAACGAGTCGCAGGAGGCGCTGTTCTACAAGGACGGACAGGCACTGGATCTGTTCGGCGCGGGGCGCCATTCGCTCAACACCGAAAACCTGCCGCTGCTCAAGAGACTGTACGGCGCCATCTTCGGCGGCAAAACGCCCTTCAGCTGTGAGGTCTTTTTCATCAATAAGGTCAGCGTTCTCGATACCGTTTGGGGCACAAGCTCCCCGATTCCGCTGATCGATCCCAAATACGATCTGCCCATCGGTGTCCGCGCCAACGGTCAGACGGGACTTCGCGTCAAGGATTCTCGCAAATTTGTCGTCAGAGTGGTCGGCCAGCTGCCCGAATATACCGTGGAGAGCGTTCGTCGCGCCATCAAGGGCACGGTCATGCTCGCGGTCAAGGAGGTCATTGCCTCGACCATCGTCGAGCAGGGTGTTTCCATTCTGGAGATCACCACCCGCCTCTCCGAGCTCTCTGCCCTGATGCAGAAAAAGCTCAACACCTCTTTGGACGATCTCGGACTTGAGGTGGTTCACTTCACCGTCAACACCATTGTTGCCGGCGAGGACGATCTGGCCAAGCTGCGCGAGACCAAGGAAACCCGAATGGAGCGCATCACAGACGCAGATATGAAGGCCTACGAGACCAGCGTCATGAGCGAGGCTCGCGCCAAGGCGCGCGCCATGGAGGGCTACACCTACCAGGAGGAGCGCAAGTTTGACGTCATGCAGGCTGCCGCTGAAAACAAGGGCACCGCAGGCGGCATGATCGGTGCAGGCGTCGGTCTTGGTGTCGGTCTTGGTGTCATGGACGAGGCAAGACGCACCACCGCCTCCACCATGGGGCAGCAGGGCGCCGCGCCCGCAGCCCCCGCAACCCGCAGCTGTCCGCACTGCGGACAAAGCATTCCCAAGCAGGCAAAGTTCTGCCCCGAATGCGGTCAGCAGCTGCCCCCCGAGAATAAATTCTGCACCGAATGCGGCACGCAGCTCGCGCCCGGAAGTAAGTTCTGCCCCGAGTGCGGAACCCGCGTATAATTGACGCGAGATATCGAGAGGAGATACATCATGAAAAATAAAATCGCTCTGATTCTCATCGTATCCGTTCTGCTCATCGCGGTGGCACTCAACGTCGTGCTCGGCATCGTGCTCAACAAGGACGCCTTCTTCGGAACCGCCGCCTTTACCGTTGCGTGGATCTTCACCTTCCCCGTCAACGTCGTGCTGACCGTCGCCACCATTCTGTACGTTCTGGCGAAAAACAAAGACTTCGTCGTGCGCTTCCCGCCCATTCTGTACGGCACCTGCGCCTTTTCCGCCGTCTATTTCGTGGCAGGCGCCATCATCATGTTCTCCGGTACAGAAAAGGTCGGCGCTCCGCTCGCCGTGGAGATTCTGATCACCCTGCTCTACGTGATCTACCTGCTTCTCATCGGCATGGGCATCGGCTACGTCGAGTCGGCACAGCGCTACACCAAGCGCAAGGTGCAGTATATCGGTCTGCTTGAGGCTGACGTCAAGAGCATTCTGCCCTACGTTACCGACGACGCCATGCGCGACAAGCTGACCGCTCTTGCGGAAAAGATCCGCTTCAGCGACCCGATGAGCCACGAATCGCTCGCCGATTGCGAGAAAAAGATCTCTCGCGCCGTCATGAACCTCATCATGTCAATCAAGACCAACCCCGAGGCTGATCTTGCGGCTGAGTTCACTGAGATCGAGGCGCTGCTGGAATACCGCAACGCCCGCTGCAAGCTGCTCAAATGAAGCAAATCCGCGAGGTTCGCCTGCTGCATCTGATCACGTACTGGATCGCCCCGGGGCTCGCCATCCCCACCCTGTGCGTGCTGCTTGCCTGCTTTTTCCGCTATTTTGACCCTTCCCGTCCCGTCGAGATCGCCGCATGGGTGATCGGTTCGCTGCTGCTGTATCTGCTGCTGCGCCGCTTCGCCGTCGGAACCGTGCTCGCCTATAAGGCATTTGCACCGCTCGCCATCCGAGGGGAATGTCGCTTTGAGCCAAGCTGCTCAACCTACATGATCATGGCGATCAACCGCTACGGCCTTGTGATCGGTATCACCAAGGGCATCCGCCGCATTCTGCGCTGCAAGCCCCCCAACGGCGGTGTCGATTATCCGTAGATCCCAACCAAGAACCCTATTTAACGAAAATATATATAACTTTTAGGAGGAATTCAAACCCATGGCTAACTTTCTGAAGACTTCGGGAAATATTTTCTCGAATGCTGCAAGTAAGATCAGCGGCGGCGATCAGAACGCTGCTCCCCCTGCCCCCAAAAAGGATATCCAGACCGTATCCTGCCCCAACTGCGCCAATCCCTTGGTCATTAACAAGAAAAGCGGCTCCGTTTCCTGCGACGTTTGCGAAAACGTTTACACGATCGAGCAGCTGACCAGCGGTACTGCCGCTGCCGCCGGAACAAGCACTGTTTCCGCAGCAGCCGCAGCACAGTTGATTGAGTCTCCCGACTCCGGCTTGATCTACGTCCGCAACTACTTTGACAACGTCACCTGGGAGGATTACTGCGAGAGCACTGCTCTGTTGTTCGGCGACCTTGAGGAGGTGGTCGAAAAGAGCAAGATCAAGCACGGCGCTAATCCTTCCGCATGGCTGCTGGACTTCGAAAGCGTATCCTTCCCTCTGTCCAAAAAGCTCGAGGGTCTTTCCGCGCTGGCTGCTCTGATCGCTAAGAAATATGAGGAATCCTCGGATAAGGTCGAAGCAATGGAGACCTTCAACCTCTACCGTGCCATCTGCGCATCCATCATTGACGCACGCGACACGCTGATCAAGCGCATGGAAACCGACATCGCCTACGCGGAGAAGCTGGAGATGGAAGCAGATTCGCTTGCAGGTATGCAGGCAACCTTCGCTGCCTTGAAGGAAGCCCTCGCAGCCGTCAAGCTGTTCAAGACCATTCGTGAGGTTCCCGAGGTTGCTGCCATCCAGAAAAAGGTTGACGAGCAGCTGGTCCGTGACTTTGCCGCTCGCGGCATCAACGTCCGTGACGTCTATGCCAAGGCTTGCGCAATGGCACAGGATCCCCACGCACCCCGAGGCGAGGTTCTCGGTCTGTTCGAGATGGTTCGCGGTTATGCCGATGCAGATGATCGCATTGCCGAGATCAACCGCTATTACAAGTTTGAGGAGTACATTCATGTCTGCGGCAAGAGCTTTGTTAAAAAGCAGGTATCCAAGGCATCTCTGTTCGACCCCTCTGCAACCGGTCCTAAGAAGGATAAGAAGGATAAAGCACTTCTGAAAAAGAAGAAAAAGAAGTCTGCCAACGAGCCCTACAACCCCGAAGAGGAATTCAACGGCGATACCATTTCGCTGTACGAGGTCATCGACGGCAAGCCCGCCAAGGAGCCGCTGATCGAAAACATTACCGCCATTCTGGACGTATATGCAACCCGTCTGTACTTTATCCGTTTTGACGCTATTCTTTGCTACTATGACATTGAGAAGAAGCGCACCGTTGAGCTGGATCGCGGCCGTATCGGCGACTACAACGTTGACCGCTTCTACTATGATGCCAGCGGCACCATTATGTACATGCTCAAGAAGTTGCCTCTGGAAGAGACCAAGCAGGGTTGTATCCAGAAGCTGTTCAAGAAGGATGAGCTCATCGAGAGAAAGAACAACTACTCCCTGCTCAAGATCAGCCTGTTGATGGACTATGCCGGCACCGTAATCCCCGCTCTGGTCAACGTCAGCGCAAGATTTGGCAGGAACCTGTTCTATACCAAGGCTGAGGAGCTGTCTGCCGAGGCAATCGAGGCTAAGAAAAAAGCAGCCGCAGCCAAAAAGAAGGGCAAAGAAACGCAGCCCGAGGAGGAAGAGGAGCTCAAGCTGTTCCTGCGCGTATATGACACTGAAACCGGTGAGGATCGCGAGCTTCTGAGTGACGAGTGCGAGATTCGCGGCGTCGTTGGCGATCGTGTCATCTACACCAAGTACACGCCCAACGAGCTGAACAGAGATCTGTTTGTCTTCTGCATGGCAGACGGCAAGACCACGTTGATCGAAAGCAACATTTACGACTTCTTCACTACCATCAGGGGCCGTATTTACTACACCGTCGGTAACGAGGATTACTGCCCGCTGTTCTCCAATGACTTCACCGGCAACGACCGCGTTGAGATCATGCAGAACATCGAAAAGATCGTCGGCATCCGCGCAGGTTGGATGTACGCGATCAAGGGTAGCCAGTACAATCCTACCCTGATTAAGATCAGCAGCGACGGCAAGCGCCGCATCGTTGTCTGCACGCAGCTGAGTAACATCATCGAGATCACTGACACGCACATTTACTATATCGACACCGAGTCCTCGCTGCGCGTTGTCTGCACCGACGGCAAGGGCAACCGCTTGATCGCAACCGACATCCAGGAGGATCAGGTCATCGTCGACAAGGAGTGCGTCTACTATCTCAGACACGAGCAGGTTGAAGAGAAGCAGAACGATGCCTCCCTGTACTGCATGGATATGAACGGTCACAATGTCCGCAAGCTGCTGTTCAACGTCAATGCAATCGACGATTTCGACGAGGATACCATCATTGTCAAGAGAACCGACGTCGCACTCTTTGAGCTGACCATCCCGGTCGACAAGAAGAACACAACCAGAACCGAGCGCAGAAAGTACACGCTGACGCACTATTGCACCTACAAGAAGTCCACCGGCGAGATCGAAATCAAGCTGACGCTTGGTCTGCCCGGCGAAGACGAATACGCCTTCAAGAAGGGCTGCTTCGGCAAGACCGTCAACTTCAACAGCACCTACAAGCGTATTCCTCGCAAGGATACCTTCGCCAAGAAGAACGCCGCTATGGCAGGTGCCGTATTCTCCGAGCAGTCTGCTGAGCGGAGCGTTAAGAACGCCAACAACAACGGCGGCTGCGCCAACACTGCAGGCAACAAGAGCAACAACGCCGGCTGCAGCAATCAGCTGATGAAAAAGTAATTTCTGCCGCAGCGTAACAAACGCATAACAAAAAGGCACCGTCGAGCAATCGCTCGGCGGTGCTTTTTGATCGTTTTATGCGGAACGGAGGTCGGCTCAGTCCTCCCCCTCCCCGTCGTCCATTTGCGCGGCGCGGCGGATAGTAGAGGATCCGAACTGCTGCCGGATGGCGTCCACCGCTCGGTCAATGCGGCGACCGCGCTCCTTTTTTTCATCGGGAAACATCGAGATCTGCTCGCTGTCCTCCCGCGTCAGCATGGTCAGCGAGATGCCCATCAGGCGCAGCGGCGTGCGGCGATCCCACATCTCCCGCAGCAGTCGCTCGCTGACAGCGAGAATCTCGTCGGTAATATCCGTCGGATCGGGCAGCTTGCGCTGATGGGAAAAGGTCTTGAATTCGTTGGTGCGAACGGTCACACCGATGCAAAACGCTCGTGCGCCGCCCCGACGCATACGCGATGCCACGGTATCAGCAAGCGAGAGCAGCACACCGTGCGCCTCGGCAAGCGTGCGCACGTCCTCGGACAACGTAACCGAATTGCTGTAGCCCTTAGCCTCCTCGCTCTCCGAGAGCACGGGGGAATCGTCCTCTCCGTTGGCAAATGCGTGCAGCTGCTGCCCCATTTTATCGCCCACCATCGCCATGATCAGCGAAACATCCAGCCGCGCCAGCATACCGATCGTCTTGATACCCTGTCGCTCCAGCTTTTCCGCCGTCGCCCGCCCCACGCCAAACAGCTCGCGCACGGGCAACGGCCACAGCTTTTCGGGGATCTCATCCGCAAACAGCGTATGAACGCGGTCGGGCTTTTCAAAGTCGCTCGCCATTTTTGCAAGCAGCTTATTTTGCGCCACCCCGACGTTGACGGTAAAGCCAAGGCGCTCGCGGACGGTGTCCTTGATTTGATGCGCGGTTGCCACGGGATCGGGGTACAGCATATGCGTTCCGCTCATATCCAGATAGCACTCATCGACCGAGACCTGCTCCACCACGGGGGCAAACTCCCGCAAAATGGCAACGAACGCCCGTGACATCTCCCGATACAGCGCGTGATCGGGCGGCGCGTGCACCAAGGACGGGCAGTTGCTCAGCGCCGTTACCAGCGGCTCTCCCGTGTGAATGCCGTATGCCTTGGCGGGAATGGACTTGGCGAGAATGACGCCGTGCCGTTTTTCGGGATCTCCGCTGATGGCGGAGGGCACGTCGCGCAGGTCGCTCTCGCCGCGCGAGAGCCGCCGCACCGATTCCCAGGACAAAAACGCGCTGTTGACGTCGACGTGAAAGACCAATCGTTGTGCCATCGGCTCAGATCTCCCCGAGCAAGCCCTGCTCGATCAGAAAGCTGGCGACGATCGCCGAGCGGAAGTGATTGACCGTCATTTCACACAGCCGCGCCAGCAGATGGATCTGTCGCTCGGAGGCGGGCGGCAGCGTCAGAATGATGGGCTTGCCGATGGCACGCGGCGCGTGACCGAACGAGCGTCCCAGCTTGAGCGCATACAGCGAGGCAAGCGGCGACAGCCCCAGCTGCTCTGCAGTCATGCCCGGCTGCGGCTGAAGCTCTCCTTTGTTGCATTTTTCCTCAAAGCTGCGCAAAAAGCGCTCAATGATCCACGCGACCAGCGTTGCGCGGCGAAGTCCCGTCGCCTCGGCGCCCTTGGTCAGCGCCTCGTCCACCCGCTCGTGAAATCGGATATAGACCTGCTTGTTCTCTGCCATGATTTTCCCCTTTGCCCCTGCCCCGTCGCGCCCGACGGTGCGGTGCGTATTGTTTTTTATTGCACAATAATCATAGCATAAAACCGAATGCTTGTCAAGAGTTGGGGCAAATATGAGGAAACGGAAAAACGAGCCGCTCCCCTTTGGGAAGCGGCTCGCTGCCGTAATATTATTACTTATTCAGAACCAGCTCAACTGCCGTAGTGCTGTTGCCGGGGGCACGCATGTAAACGTACAGCTTCTTGCCAACGACCATCCAGCAGGTACCGTCGTATCCCATGCCCGCTTTTCCCTGCGTCAGCAGCGGACCGGAGCAGACTTCCCAGTTGATCAGGTCGGTGGAGCGTGCAAACATATGCGTCCACTGTGCACCGTTGTAACCGCCGCCGGGAGCCTGATCGGTACTGATCTCGTAAACCATGTAATAGTAGCCGTCACAGAAAATAACGTCACGGCGACCGATGGTACCGCTCCAGAGCGTGTTATCCTCGGTATTGATGATGGGCTCCTCAACGACGGTCAGGTTATGCAGATCCTCGCCGTACGCCACGCCAACGCGGCAGTCAACGTAGTCAAAGCCGTGGAAGAAGACGTACCAGGTGTCGCCCTCCTTATACAGATCGGGAGTACCGACGTTGGCCTTCTGCCACCAGCAGTCCTCACGGTCAGCATAAATAATGACGCCCTCCTTATCCCAATCGATGCCGTCGTAGGAGGTTGCCAGTGCAACGTTCTCCAGCGTACCGTACTTGGTCTTCTCGCCGCCCTTGCACTCGTAAACGCAGTAGAAGGTGCCGTCGGTGTCGATCCAGACACCTGCAAAATACGCACCGTTGCAGTCGTAGTCCTCGCCGGGCTGAATAACGCAGCCCTTGTCGGTCCAGTTCTCACCGTCCTCGGAAACGGCAAGGCCTACGCCGCCCTTACCGGAATCGGTTCTGTAGGTGATGTAATATGCCATGTACTGGCCGTTCTGATATACGATGTCGGGGAAATGGAATTTGAAATCCTTACCGATGCCCTGCTGCGCGATGACCTCGGTGGTATCTCCGGTGAACAGGCCGTTCAGCACATCGGAGAAAAATTCGTCCACCTGATCCTGCGACAGACCGTACAGAACGTCGGGCTTGCCGTCGTCGGGAACGATATCGGGATCAACCCAGGTAGCGGAGTAGGACAGTGCGGCGTCAAGCGTGATGCTCTCAGCTGCCGTAAAGTCGTCCTCGGCGCGCCAGCCGATATAGGTAGCAAGGAAGTAATTGACGGCCTCGGCCAGTGCCTCGTCATGATTTGCGACGATAACGATCTTATTGCCGTCAGCGCGGATGAGATAATCGTCCTCACCCTGCAGTGCAGCCATGGCAGACTCGGACTCGGCGCGATTGGTCTTGCCGACCAGGATCTCGGTCAGCGCTGCATTGTCTTCCTTACCTTCCCAGTCAGTCTTAAGCTCAAATTCGGCGCCCGTCACTGCCTGCAGTGCTTTTTTGATTTGCATGGAAAGCTTGGTTTCCGTCGAGCTGCTCTCACTCAGGTCAGAGCGAACAATCGCGTATTTGGGCGTACCACCCTCAACCAGCACGATCTGCGCAGCGGGCGTTTCGTTCGATTCACCCTCTTGCGAGGAGTTGTCATCCGGGGTGTTATCCGTCTCGTCACCGGGCTGTGCGCAGCCAAAGAGTGTGCCAAGACAAAGCAAGCACGCCAAAAGCAACGCAACAAATGATTTCATTTTCATCATTGTTTCTCCTTAAATATGAATTAGGGGAATAACTCCGATTTTATTATAACAGACCGCCCTCTTTTTGTCAAGAGAATTTGGCGCGCTATACCAAGATTTGTCTATATATCGGACTGTATTTTTCTTGCGACGGGGTGCTCGCCGTGATACAATAAACACATAACCCACAAAGCATCAAGGAGGATCTCTTATGGCAAAACGAAACCGCTCATCCCTGCATCGCGCAATCTGCATGGCGCTGGCTCTGCTTTTGCTGCTGCCGGGCTCCTTCGTACTCCCCGCACAGGGGGCCGGATCAACCGAATCACAACAGGAGGTAGATTATATGAATCTGAAAAACCTGACGGGTCCCTCGGGCGTCGCGCTGGGTGGTATCGGCGTCGGCTACTACGAGATCGACCCAACCGGCCGCGTCACGCGCAGTTGCCTGAACAACGTTCATAAATCCTTCACCGACAGCCCCGACGGTATGGTCGTCGCCGTTCACGACGGCAAAACGGCTGCCCGTCTGCAGCGTGACGGGAACACGCTGTACGGTATGAAGGGCTACCGTGACAGCATCTACAGAGGCCTTTGGCCGACCGTGTCGCTCGAATTTGAGGGCAGCCACGCAGGCGTGGCCGACATGGGATTTTCCGCCTTTTCGGGCGCGGTGGCACAAAACGTACAGGACAGCGCCCTGCCCGTCGTATTTTATGAGGTCACGCTGACCAATGACGGCACAGCCGACAAGACCATGAGCGCCCTGCTCTCCTGGGGCGATCTGATCGGTCGCGGCATCCGCGATAACGACAACAAAACGATCACCCAGCTGGACGGCGAGAGCAGCGAATGGCACGACATGCCCACGCCTGCAACCTACGCCAAGGGTGCAACGCTGACCGTCGGTGATACCGCCTACGTCGGTGTCAAGCAGTACGCCAAGCAGCCGCTTGTGCCACAGCGCGCCACCTTCCAGAACTATAACAATGCCTTTATGCTGCTCGCCGAGCAACGCGAGGGCACGACGGTCAGCATTCTCAAGAGCTTTGACGTCAAGAGCGAGAGCGCTCTGTCCGCCTTTACGTCGGGCGGCAAGCTCAACGCATACGACGAGCAGGAGGTCGCCCTTTCCGCCGCGACGAACGGCTCCCGTAAGACCGAGCGCGGCAGCGCCGTTTCCGTCAGCGCGACGGTCGGTGCCGGAGAGAGCGTGACGGTGCGCTTCCTCGTATCCTGGTTCATGCCCGAGATCACCGAGGAGCAGTACGAGGAGATGTACCGCTTTGCCGAATGCGACTACAACAAATACTATCACAACCGCTTTGACACCATCGAGGCGCTGACCTCCTACGCCATCGGCGCACGCGACGACATCCGTAAGGGTATTGATGCATGGCAGCGTCCGCTGCTCGACTCCTCCCTGCCCGACTGGCTGGTCTTCAAGCAGATCAACAGCGGCTATACGCTGTATTCCAACGGCGTGCTCAACAAAAAGGGCAACTTCTCGACGCTGGAGGGCGAGATGGGCGGCTATGGCGGCACCATGGACCAGAAAATGAGCTCCTACGCCTTCTATGAGAAGATGTTCCCCTCGCTCAATCTGACCGAAAATCTGCAGTACGCCAACGTCACGGGTGCCTCGGGCGAGATTCAGCACTTTGACGTGCACTATTACTACGGCATGGCCGACTACGACCCCGCGCACAAGCAAAACCCCACGCCTGCGGGCAGCATGACCGACAACACCGGCTCCTGGATGATGCAGATGTGGAACTACTACGCCCAGACGGGTGATGACACCTACCTGCGGCAGTATTACGACGTCATGAAGACCTCGATGGCCTTCGTACAGAGCAAGTGTCAGGGCGGCACGGCCATTCCCAACTACAACACCACCTACGACGACTATTCGCATCCGCCCATTATGATCTATTCGGGCACGGTGTGGCTGACCATGCTGCGCCTTGGCGCCAAATGGGCAGCGCTGATGGGCGACGATGCGCTGGCAGACGAGTATCTGGCACAGTATGAACGCAGCAGCCGCGACGTGCAGGTGCTATACGACGACTGGCAGGCCGCGCTCGGCTACGGCGGCTTCTACGCCTTCGGCAGTGATTATGAATTCATCACCTCGGGCGGCAAGAGCGGCAGCGCCAAGGATGACATCCTGTTCTCCGGTGCCATGGCGGGACAGTATATGAGCCGACTGCTCGGACAGGGCGACGTGCTGCCGTTTGAGCAGTTCGTATCGCACATGGAAACCATGCTTGCGTCCTCGGTACAAAAGAGCAACGATTACTACGCCCCCAAGGTCTACAACATCCGCACCGAGCAGGATATGGACAATTCCGGCTCGCGCTGCTGGCCCTTCTATCTCGACAGCTACGGCGGTATGGCCGCCATGCAGGCGGGGTACACCGCAGACGGTCTGCGCATTCTGGAGCACACCATGCTGGTCGATCTGCGTCTTGGCTATATGTGGACGCAGAATCTCTGGAACCGCGGATATTCGACCTACATGACCACCACGGTCGCCTGGATGCTGGGCGACGTGCTGGCGGGCGCGGCGATTGACGCTCCTGCCCACACGCTGACGCTGGGTCCCTCGCTCATTGACGGACAGGCGCTGCGCGTACCGCTCTACTATCCCAAATACTGGGCCGAGCTGTGCTACGATCCGGCAGACGGCAGCATGACCTATACGATCACCCGCACCTTCTATGCGCCGGGAGAGGATCCCATCACCATTGATCAGGTGATCGCCACCCCCGCAGGCAAGGCAAGCAGCGAGAGCAAAACTCTTTCCCTGTCCAACACCTTTACCGTCAAGGAGGGGGCGGTGCTTGACCTTTCCGATCACGCAGCCGATTTTGCGGGCGTGCAGCACGAGGGAACGCTGGCACCCGTTGCGCAGTACGAAACGCCAAAGCCTGAGATCCTTGCCACCGGTAAGGGCCTTGCCGCAACAGTCACGGCAAACGGCTTGAGCACAAGCTCGACCGTCACCGACGTCAACCTCACCTTCGACGCCGAAAATCCGCCCGCACCGGGGGTCGACGGCGCTTACGAGCTGACGCTGCGCGGCAAGCTGCTGCCCCGATATTCGCAAAAATACCAGCTCATCTTTGAATACGTCGGCAAGGAGGGCGATCTTGACATCACCGTCAACGGCAAGCCCGTCACGACCTTTGGCGATGCCATCTCCGACGTGGAATCGCAGCAGTTCTCCCCCACCGAGGGCTGCCGTCTGATGGTCGTCACCCAGAATATGACGGCAGGCAGCTTCTGTGACATTCGCATCACCTATCGCGGCGACGTTTCGGACGGCACCGACCGCCTCAAGATGCTGTGGTGGTCAACCACACAGCAGATGGGCACGGTCATCACCGAGCGTATGTACCTGCCTACCCGTGCCTCGGACGATATCATCGGCGTTGACGCCTTCTTTACCGACTGTACCCGTGAGGGTGACCACATGGGCTACACCCAGAAGGGCTATCGCGCCATCTATCGCGCCATCGACTTTGGCGAGGGCGGCACGGATTACGTGCTCAGCATTATGGCAGGTGCGCCCGCCAACGACGTATCAAGCGGCGGCACCATGGACATCCGTCGCGGCAGTGAAAACGGCGAGCTTTTGGGAACGCTCACCTTCAAACCGACGGGCGATTGGGCAAATTACCGCGAATTCCGCGCCAATCTGCACGCCGATCAGCCTCTGTCGGGAGAGGAGGACATTTGCTTCGTCTTCCATCCCACCTCCACGTTCCTGTTCAACTACACCACCTTTACCTTTGAGGAGGGGCACGACGACTCCATCACCGAGGAGGATGACGATACGCCCGCTGCCGATCACGGAGCCGACCGCTGGATCGACGGTCTGCGCTTCTCCGACGCGACGGCACAGATCGAGGGCGATCATATGGCCTACACCAGAAAAAACACCTACGCAATCTACCGCGGCGTTGATTTCGGCGCAGGCTGCGACAGCTGCACCTTCCGTATCATGGCAGGCGCACCCGCGCAGGACGATTCCCGCGGCGGCACGCTGGAGATCCGCCTGGACGGCCCCGACGGCACGCTGCTTGGTACGATGGCGTTTGAGCCGACGGGCGGCTGGGCAAATTACCGCGAATGCACCGTCGCGCTGGACGGCTGCGACGAGCTGTACGGCACGGTCGATATCTGCCTGGTATTCCTGCCGGAATCGACCTATCTGTTCAACTACACCAAGCTGATGTTCGACGTCGAGATCGAGCAGCCGACGCCCCCCGCAGACGACGAGCCTACGGGTGACGACGAGCCTACGGGTGACGACAAGCCCGCAGACGACAAGCCCGCAGACGACAAGCCCGCAGACGACCAAACGCCGCCCGATGACGGCACGGTTTCCGACGGCAAAGGCTCGGCGCTGCCTTGGATCCTTGGCGGTATCGCCGCCGTCGCGGCAGCCGCAGGTGCGGTTCTTGCCCTGCTGCGCGGCAAGAAAACCAAGAAATAACACCCTTACGGCTGCTGCGGCAAAAATGCTGCAGCAGCCGCTTTTTTTGGATTTTCCCTTGACATTCTCCCACCAATCGACTATAATGGTAGGGTTGAAAACAAAAACCGACAACGCCGTTCGCGTTGCCGCCGTGAGGTATCTGATATCATGAAATTCGTACTCGACCGGAAGCACGCCTCCCGCCTGATCCACCTTTGCTTTTTGATGTATTCCGCCGCCTACGTCGGGCGTTACAGCTACGCCGCGGGGCTGCTCAACATTTCGGGAGCGCTCGGCATTGATAAGGATATGGCGGGCATGGTCAGCTCCTTCTTTTTCTTCAGCTATGCTGCAGGGCAGCTGCTCAACGCCTGGCTCGCCCGTTATTACGAGCCCCGTCGTGTCGTCACGCTCTCGCTTACCGTCTCCGCGCTCTGCAATCTCGGTATCGGACTGTGCTCCGGCGTCACTTTGATGTGTCCCATCTGGCTGATCAACGGTATCTTCCAGAGCACGCTTTGGTGCTCCCTGCTCAATATTCAATCCAAATATCTTGCCAAGCACGACATTCCCCGTGCCATTCTCTGGAACAGCGTCACGCTGGCGTTGGGCACCTTCTTGAGCTACGGAATGTCCTCGCTGTTCACTCGCCTGTCCTTCTCCTGGCGCATCGCCTTTTATGTTTCCGCCGCCACAGTGGCGCTGACCGCCCTTGTCTGGTGGCTGGGCGTCGGCAGCATTGAGCGCTGCGTGCGCGATGGCTCCGGCGTACTGGAAAATCCCGAGCAGATCGAGCTCCCCGCGCCCGACACGGCAGCCGCTGCGCAAAAGCCCCGTCTGTTCACCCCGCATTTTACCGTTGTGTTCGTGTTTGCCTGCATCGTCGCCGCCTCCTCCTCCTTTATCCGTGACGGCGTCGTCACCTGGATGCCGACCATTCTGTTTGAGGAGTTTGCCGTTGACAAGTCGCTGTCCATCGCGCTGACTATGGTGCTGCCTATCATTTCCTTCTTTGCCGCCTTCCTCGTGCGCGTAGCACAAACCAAGCTGCGCGGCAATATGCTCATGGAAACGCTGTTCTTTGGCGGCATCACGCTCTGCCTTGGCACCATCATTCTGCTGTATCCGCTGCGCCTGGCACTGATCACGCTGGTTCTCTTTGCGCTCAGCTATCTCTTCCTCGCCTCCATCACCAACGTCACCACCAGCGTCATTCCCTTTGCCTGCCGCCGCTTTGGCAACGTAGGCAGCACGTCGGCGCTGCTGGATGCCTGCTGCTACGCGGGCAGCGTTGTCAGCACCTACGGCCTCGGCGCGGTTGCCAAAAGCTTCGGCTGGATGAGCGCGGTGCAGCTGATCACCGTCATCGCTGCCGTTTCCATCGTCATCACGCTGACAGGCACGCTGCTTGCCCGCCGTGACGCTCACACCAAGGAAATCCTTTGATCCCCCAACAAA
>JAFTME010000013.1 GCA_017452545.1 Clostridia bacterium
ACGTAGCCGTAGGACATAGCGATCTCTGCAAGGTTCTTCTTGCCGATTGCCTTACCTGCTGCTGCGAACTGTGCAACCTGACCCAGGTTGGAAGCCTTGGAAGCCTGTCCACCGGTGTTGGAGTAAACCTCGGTATCGAATACCATGACGTTTACGTTCTCGCCGGAAGCCAGAACGTGGTCCAGACCGCCGAAGCCGATGTCGTATGCCCAACCGTCGCCACCGAAGATCCAAACGGACTTCTTGGACAGGTAATCCTTTTCAGCAAGGATCTTCTGTGCCTTTTCACAGCCGCAAGCCTCGAGAGCTGCGATCAGTGCGTCGGTAGCTGCACCGTTAGCCTTGCCGTCGTCATAGGTCTCGACCCATGCCTTTGCAGCGGCAACGACAGCCTCGTTCTGACCGTTGGCGATGATGTCCTCAACGTAGCCCTTGAGCTTCTCGCGGATTGCCTTCTGACCCAGAGCGATACCCAGACCGTGCTCTGCGTTGTCCTCGAACAGGGAGTTTGCCCATGCGGGACCGCGGCCGGTTTCCTTGTTAACGGTGTAGGGCGTTGCGGGAGCGGAGCCACCCCAGATAGAGGAGCATCCGGTTGCGTTGGAGATATACATTCTCTCGCCGAACAGCTGAGTGATCAGACGAGCGTAAGAGGTCTCTGCACAGCCTGCGCAAGAGCCGGAGAACTCAAGCAGGGGCTGCTTGAACTGAGAGCCCTTAACGGTAGCGTTGATCAGCTCGGGCTTCTCGGATACGTTTGCAACTGCGTAGTCCCAAGGAGCCTGCTGGTCAGCCTGCGTAGCAGCGGGAACCATCTCGAGAGCGGTGCCCAGCTTCGGATTGTTGTTGACAGGGCAAGCCTTGACACACAGCGTACAACCCATACAGTCTGCAGGGGAGATCGCCATGGTGAACTTGTAGTTGGTCTTGATAACGGGCTTAGCGGTGAACTTGGTAGCTGCGGGAGCTGCTGCTGCCTCCTCCTCGGTCATAGCGAAGGGACGGATGGTAGCATGAGGGCAAACAAATGCACAGCTGTTACACTGGATGCAGTGCTCGGGGTTCCACTGAGGAACGTAAACGGCAACGCCGCGCTTCTCGGATGCGGTAGAGCACTGAGGGAAGGTACCGTCAACGTACTCGCTGAAGGCGGATACGGGCAGGCTGTCGCCGGCCATGGCATTGACGGGAGCGACGACCTTGTTGACGAACTCCTGCAGGTCTGCGCGCTTGCTCTCGAATGCAGCCTTGGGTGCGTCGGGAGCGCAGTCCTTCCAGGACTCGGGTACGTTGATCTCGACGATGGCACCTGCGCCTGCGTCGATAGCAGCGTAGTTGAGGTCAACGATAGCCTGTCCCTTCTTGATGTAGGACTTGTATGCTGCCTTCTTCATGTACTCGATCGCCTCTGCTGCGGGCAGAATGTTAGCGAGAGCAAAGAATGCGGACTGAAGAATGGTGTTCTTAACCTTTGCGTTACCGATCTGCTTGGTAGCGATGGTGGTAGCGTCGATGGTGTAGAACTTGATGTTGTTGGCTGCGATGTAAGCCTTTACCTTTGCGGGCAGGTGTGCATCGAGCTCGTCAGCGGACCATGCGCAGTCAAGCAAGAAGGTACCGCCGGGCTTAATGTCGCTGACCATGTCATACTTCTTGAGGTAAGAGGAGTTGTGGCAGGCAACGAAGTCAGCCTTGTTGATATAGTAAGGAGACTTGATGGCAGCATCACCGAAGCGCAGGTGGGAGATGGTGATACCGGAGGTCTTCTTGGAGTCATACTGGAAGTATGCCTGAATGAACTTGTCGGTGTGGTCACCGATGATCTTGATGGAGTTCTTGTTTGCACCGACCGTACCGTCGCCGCCCAGACCCCAGAACTTGCAAGCGATGGTGCCTGCGGGAGCAGTGTCGGGAGCAACCTTTTCGGGCAGGGACAGACCGGTTACGTCATCGACGATACCGATGGTGAAGTTGTGCTTGGGCTCGTCCTGTGCCAGGTTCTCATATACAGCGAACATGGAGGAGGGAGGCGTGTCCTTGGAGCCCAGACCGTAACGGCCGCCTACGACCTTTACGCCCTCGACGCCGCACTGAGACAGAGCGGTAACGACGTCCAGATATAGAGGCTCACCCAGGGAGCCGGGCTCCTTGGTTCTGTCAAGAACGGCGATCTTCTTTGCGGTCTTGGGCAGAGCCTCAACCAGCTTGGAAGCAACGAAGGGACGGTACAGGCGGACCTTGATCAGACCTACCTTTTCGCCAGCAGCGTTCATGTAGTCGATAACCTCTTCCAGAACGTCGCAGACGGAGCCCATAGCGACGACAACGCGCTCAGCGTCGGGTGCGCCGTAGTAGTTGAACAGCTTGTAATCGGTACCCAGCTTTGCGTTGACCTTATCCATGTACTCCTCAACGATTGCGGGGAATGCATCGTAGTAGGTGTTGCACGCCTCTCTGTGCTGGAAGAAGATGTCGCCGTTTTCAGCGGAGCCGCGGAGAACGGGGCGGTTGGGGTTGAGCGCACGGTTGCGGAATGCAGCAACAGCGTCGAAGTCGAGCATCTCTGCCAGATCCTTATAGTCCCAAACCTCGATCTTCTGGATCTCGTGAGAGGTACGGAAGCCGTCGAAGAAGTTGAGCACGGGAACGCGGCCCTTGATGGTTGCCAGATGTGCAACGGCACCCAGGTCCATGATCTCCTGCTGGTTGGTCTCAGCCATCATAGCGAAACCGGTCTGACGGCAAGCGTAGACGTCGGAGTGATCGCCGAAGATGTTCAGTGCGTGAGAAGCGACGCAACGAGCGGAAACGTGGATAACGCAGGGAAGCAGCTCGCCTGCGATCTTGTACATGTTGGGGATCATGAGCAGCAGACCCTGGGATGCGGTGTAGGTCGTGGTCAGTGCGCCGGCTGCAAGAGAACCGTGAACGGTACCTGCTGCGCCTGCCTCGGACTGCATCTCGGTGACTCTTACGTTCTGACCGAAGATGTTCTTGGCGGGCTCACCGAAAATATTCTTGTCGGTAGCAGACCAAGTGTCGGTGACTTCAGCCATAGGGCTGGACGGGGTGATCGGGTAGATCGATGCCACTTCGGTGAACGCATAGGATACGTGCGCCGCAGCGGTATTACCGTCCATGGAAAGCTTTCTTCTTTGGATAGCCATGGGTTGGATTCCTCCTAAATATATTAATTTTTTTAAGACAAAACACGAAGCATAACACTTCAACCTATATGATAACACGAAACGCAAAAAAAGTAAAGGTTTTTTTGAAAAAAAGATGTACAAATCTATTTTTAGTTGATGGAAATTTTGAGTATTTCCGCGCAAAATGACAAAAAACGGACATATGCTGCGGCATTTATGTTGTCGCATAGCGGCTTTCGATAAAAATTTCCTTGACAAGAAAGAGAAAATGTGATATGATAATTTGAATACGAATGACCGGAGAGATCCGGAAGACATAAATGAATGAGAGAAAGGAGCGTATCGGCGCATACGTGTCGGTACGAAGCGGATTATGCATTGGTCAGAGGAAATCGCGCAGAGAATCATTGCGCGCAACCCCGAAAAGGAGGAATACGTTTGTGCGGCGGGTATCAGCCCCTCGGGCTCGGTACACATCGGTAATTTCCGCGATATTGCGACCTCACTGTTCGTCTGCAAGGCGCTGATCAAGATGGGCAAGAAGGCACGCCTTCTGTTCTCCTGGGACGACTATGATCGTTGCCGTAAGATTCCCGCAAACGTTCAGGCTGTTGTCGGTGACACCTACGACAAGTATATCGGAACGCCCTACGTGGACATTCCTGATCCTTGGGGATGCCATGCCAACTACGCCGAGCACTTTGAGGCGGAGTTTATGGCTTCGATGAAAAAGTTCGGTATTGAAATGGATTACCGTTATCAGGCGAATATGTATCGCTCCGGTGCATACACCAACGACATCATCGAGTCGCTGCATAAGAGAGAGGAGATCTTTGAGATCCTGGATTCGTTCAAGACCAAGGACCAGAGCAAGAGCCCCGAGCAGTTGGCTGCCGAGCACGATGCAGAGAAGAAGGTCTACTATCCCGTATCCATCTTCTGCCCCGAGTGCCACACCGACTTTACCACCATTACGCACCTGTCCGAGGACTGCACCGAGGCGGACTACACCTGCCGTTGCGGTCACAGCGGTCACTTCAACTTCCTTGAGAATTTCAACTGCAAGCTGGGCTGGAAGATCGACTGGCCGATGCGTTGGCGCCATGAGGGCGTTGACTTTGAGCCGGGCGGAAAGGATCACGCCGCACCTACGGGCTCTTATTCCAACGGTAAGCAGATCTCCAAGCGTATCTTCGGTTACGAGCCTCCGCTGTTCCAGGGCTATGAGTTTATCGGCATCAAGGGAAGCACGGGCAAGATGTCCAGCTCCTCCGGCCTGAACCTTACCCCCGACACCATGCTCAAGCTGTACGATCCCGAGATCGTGTTCTGGCTGTACTCCAAGACCGAGCCCAATAAGGCATTTGATTTCTGCTTTGACGACGGTATTCTGCGCCAGTACTTCGAGTTTGATAAGATGTACGACGAGTATATGGCGGGCAACGCAAGCGAATTCAACGCTGCCATTATGCACAACTGTATCGTGGAAGGACACAAGCCCGAGAGAGTCCCCATGGGTCACATGGTTCAGCTGGGCTCGATCGTTGACTTCAACGAGGATATGCTGGAGACGGTATTTGAGAAGATCGGCACGCCCTACAAGAAGGAGCAGTTTGCCGAGCGCTTGGCACGCGCCAAGTTCTGGCTGGAGCAGTGTGCGCCCGAGCAGGTCAACAGACTCCGCGCCGGCCGTAACTGGGACGTTTACAACGCAATGTCCGACGAGGAAAAGAAGGAAGTCGAGCTGCTGCACGCCTACATTGCCAAGGGCGGCTATACGCTGGACGAGCTGAATACGGCACTGTATGCCATCCCCAAGCAGGTCTACGGTACCGATGTGGACGACAAGACCATGAAGGGCTATCAGGGTACCTTCTTCAAGAACGTATATAAGCTGCTGATCGACAAGGAGCGCGGTCCGCGCCTGTATCTGTTCCTGTATGCCATTGATTCCGCGCGCTACGTCGGTCTTCTGGACTTCTCCACGCCCATGACCGAGGAAGAGGCACGTCCTGTCGTTGAGGAGGTCGTAGAGGAAGAGCCTGCTGTGGTTTACGGTGATCCCGATCCCGTTGAGCCCTTCAAGGATGAAATTGATATCGACTTCTTCTCCAAGCTGGATCTGCGCGTTTGCAAGATCGTCAAGGCGCAGGAGATCCGCAAGTCGCACTCTTGCCTCAAGCTGACGCTGAACGACGGTATCGGTGAGAGAGTTATCGTATCCAGCATCAAGGCAGAGTATAAGCCCGAGGCGCTGGTCGGTAAGAAGATCATCGTGATCGCAAACCTGAAGCCGAACAGAATTACCGGTGTTACCAGCCAGGGTATGCTGCTGGCAGGTACCAACAACGCTTGCGGCTGTAAGGTCATCTTCGTGGACGATATGATCCCCGAGGGTACGCAGATTAAGTAAAGAGAAAAATAATAAATGCGAGGGGAACCTTTTGTGTACAAAAGGTTCCCCTCGCGCTCCCCTCCAAAAAACTTTGGGGCAATTTGGAAGAGAAAATTTGCTACCGTGTGCGCCCGGCGTCCATAAGACAAGCGGTGAGCGAAGGTGCTGCGGTCATACACCATCCCATTTCCCAAAGTTTTTTGGGAAGGGGTACGGGGGAACCCTTTTTGCAAAAAGGGTTCCCCCGTTTCATTCTCTTCTCATTACCCACGACGGTCCACGCGCAGTGTTGCGGTGGGGGAGATGCATTCTACAGACGTCCCTTTGATGTGTCCGATGTGCAGCTCGGACGAGCCATCGGCGTTCAGATCTGCATTGGTCACGGTCAAGCCGGGGGCGCAGAGATCGCCGCTGCCGCGAATGCTGATCTTGAGCGTTTCAACCTCGCCGCTAACCGATAGGTCGCCGCTACCGCTGATGGTCACGTCCAGCGCGGTGCTTACTTGTCCGATGGAAATATCACCGCTGCCTGCGATCCGCGCCTCGACGTCGTTGGCGCGCTCCATTGAAATGTCACCACTGCCGGAAATGGCAAATTTGGCTTGCTGTGTTGCCGCCTTGTAGGCGATCGAGCCGCTCCCCGCGATCGATGCATCTAGTGTTTCCGCCTCGGAGCCAGTAATATCGCCCGAGCCGCTGATCCTTAGTGTGGCACGCTCAAACGAGGGTTCGATTGAGCAGTCGCCCGAGCCGCTGATGCTCGCATGGAGATCTTTTCCTGCATCGAAGGGAACGAAAATACGGATGCGATTGTCCGCGTCGCCGCCGTCGCCTCTGCCGGTCATTTTCCTCGTTACCGTCAGCACGTCTCCGTTGATGCCGTAATGCAGCTCGTGAATAAAGCTCGGAGACCCTTCGGCATGGAGTCGGGCAACTCCGTCGGTTGCTTTTTCAATCGTTCCGCTGCAGCAGCCGGACAGACCGAGAGAAACCGAGCAAAAGCTGCCAAGCTCCACGTCAAGCACCGTCGGAGCATCCGCAGGCAGCGGCATACTGCGCTCCGCCGATCGGTAAATCGTGATCTCACCCACGCCGCAGTTGCGAACGGTGTTGCTGAGCAAATCTGCCGTGCTGCCGTCGGCAAAATAGGCAATGCCCGCCTCCTTGTCTATGCGGTCAAGCGCCTTGGCGGAATAGCAGGCGCGGTGATCCCTTGAAAACAAGAACGGCATTCCGCGATGCTCTGCGGGAAATTCCATATAATTGTTCGCCGTGTTTGTTTTTACACCGAACAGCTCGTCAATAGAAACGCCCAGCGTGCTTGCGATGGCAGGGAAAAGCGTGACGTCGGGCAGTCCGATGCCGTTTTCCCATTTGGATACGGCTTGCGCGGTGATGCCCAGCTTGAGGGCAAACGACTCCTGCGTCAATCCCGCCTGCTTTCTCTTTTTCGCAACCAACGCGCCAAAATTTGATACGTTCATTTATCATCCATCCTCTCGTTTGAGATTTTGTGATCACAATCCTATTATAACGGAAATCCGGAGGGAAATCAATAACCGCTCGGTTTAATTTGGTGTAGTCTTTTCGGCTTCACCTTTCGCTTTTTTACCAAAAACTCAACGCGCGGTTGTGTCGGCGCAATACAACTGCACGTTGAGTTGGAGCAACGGAGGAGATTGGCGAGGGGAACCTTTTGTGTACAAAAGGTTCCCCTCGCGCTCCCCTCCAAAAAACTTTGGGGCAATTTGGAAGAGAAAATTTGCAGCCGTGTGCGCCCGGCGCCCATAAGACAAGCGGCGAGCGAAGGGGCTGCGGTCACACACATCCCATTTCCCAAAGGTTTTTAGGAGGGGGTACGGGGGAACCCTTTTTGCAAAAAGGGTTCCCCCGCCTCACATACGCCCCTTACTTAATCCCGTAATATTCCTTGACCGACGCCGAGGCGCGGACGGAGCCGTGGATCGAAATGGATTTGACGGTGGAGAAGAGCAGCTCCTCGTCGCAGTCCTTGTCGATGATCAGAAGACCGTAGCCGCACAGCTTTTCCTTGCCTGCGTGGCGGCTCCATGCGGCGAGCGTGTCCTGTGTCAGGCAAAAGACACCGAGAAACCACGCGGTGCGGGAGGAGTGATCCTTGGTCGTCTGCTCGATCAGACGATCGACGGTGGTTTGCTGCTTTTGCAGCGCGTCGCGGATGGCTTGGTTGATAAAGTCGCTGCGGTTGGAATAAAAGCCGTGATCGATGAGAAGATCAATGGCGGAGAGTGATGCCGCGTTGACGTTGACGGAAACCTTTTCGGAGAGCTGTTCTTTGTTCATGAT
The DNA here is from genome assembly GCA_017452545.1 of Clostridia bacterium. GTDB lineage: Bacteria > Bacillota > Clostridia > Oscillospirales > CAG-272 > SIG644. The sequence continues at coordinate 7,870 of JAFTME010000013.1, forward strand.
ACACCTCGTTTGATGAAATATGCTCCTATTATAGCATATTAGGAGCATATTGTCAATATTTGGGTGGGGAATTTTAATTCTCTTCGCTGTCGGTGTAAAATAACACTACGATGCTGCCCAGATCGTTCTCTCCCTTGAGGTGCAGGATCTTGTCCCCCTCGGCGGCCTGATGCGGGATTTTGATCGATCCAAGGCTGTTATCAATGGAGGTCGTGACGACCCAATCGGCGGGGACGTGGAGGATGATAGAGCCTAAGTCGTTATCCAGCGTCAGCGTGCCGTTGCCGTCGTAGGCAGCGGTGTTGATGAAATAGATCTCGCAGGTGCTAAGATCATTTTCTATATAATCCGAGATCCCGTCGCTGCAGTCGATGTAGCGCACGCTTCTGCCGCCGATGCGGTCAACGTGGCCGACGTGCTCGCCGAATTTTTGCTTGACCGTATCTCCAATCTTAATAAAGCCGTGACCGCGCAGCGCACGGGGCAGGATGAGCGAGGTGCCGACGGTGAGCAGCAGCGCGATGAGCAGAAACAGCCACGACGAGGCGATGTCGCCCGTTTCGGCATGGATGTCCAGCGCGACGGCAAGCTCGCGCTCAAAGAGCATGACGACAAAGGTCAGCGGGAAGAAAACGCCGGGAATATTCAGCTTGATCAGCTCGCTGATTGCCCAAACGGCGCAAAGCGCGCCCAACAGAATACGCCAAAGAGGGATGCTCTCGGGCAGACCGAGCGTAATGCCAAAGGCATTGAGCAGCAAAAGAACGGCAACGGCTACAAGGGCAATGCCCCATATAAATTTGGAAGATTTCATCATACACTCCTGTCTGCCCGCTCAGTATGAGCGAAAGCGCATATCATAAATTTTTTCCTTGAGGATCTTATAGTAGGATCTGGATACGTAAACGATCTTGTCGGTACCGCGGAAGGCAACGCGACCGTCACCGGTGAGATTGTGCGACAGCGCGCTGATGGCAGCGGCATTGAGAATACAGGACTTGGACACGCGGACAAAGGAGGAGGGCATGAGCGCTTCCAGCTCGTAGAGCTTGTGCGAGGTGTAGTACATATGCTTTGCCGTGTGTGCCGTGACCTTGCCGTCGACCGTTTCAAAAAACAGAATGCTGTGCCTTGGGACGTAATATTCGGTGTCACCCAGCGTCAGGATCATCTCGGTCTGGGTGTCCAGCATGTGCTCCAGTGAGCGTAGCACCTGCAGCCCCCGGTCGCTGTTGTGATGGGTATGCAGCACGAGCTCCTCGGGCTCGTCATCGGGGATGTATTCCACTCGAAGCTTCATGCGAGTGCCTCCTTTGCTTGGGATGCCTTATCTTACCACATTTTTGGCGATTTGTAAATGTTTTTTGCACAACAGGTCATTTTTTATGGGTAAGTGGTGGTGCTTTTGGCGTGAAAATGCAGAAGAATACTTGACACGGTTTTTTTGCATATGGTATAATCAAACAAATACAATGCCAAGGAGGCAGAGAGATGTTGGATCTTGATATTGAGCAATTCTGGCGAGATGAGGCACTTGCCCATGCAGATAACTGCTTTTCCAAAAATGCCCCACAGGTCGCGCTGGGTATTCGCATGAGCGATGAATGCGTATTTGCGGAGCTTGGCGAGGATGGCAATCCTTGGGGGCGCACCCCCGCTGCGCGAAGATATGAGTTGAACTGCCGCTATAATGAAAAAGCGCGAAAGATCGTAGGCAGGCCGCTGCTGGCAGAAAACAAGCCGTTGCCGCCCGATCAGACGCCCAAGGTCACCATTCCCGGCTATCGACAGATCGGCGAGGTGTTTGGTGGGCGATACGTGTTCGACGGAAACACAACGTGGCTGCGCGGAACAATATCCGATACGGAGCAGCTCAAGAAAAAGCTGACAGAGGTGCGTGCACTAACGGCAGATCCGGCTGCGTTCCGTGCTTTTGTGCTGCCTGCGGATTGGGATGAGCGATGCCGTGCTGTGTACGAGCTTTACGGAAAGCGCCCTGGTCGCTTTGGCGGTATCCGAGGACCGGTCACGCTGGCGACCTCGGTGTTCGGCGTGGAAAATCTTTTGTATTTGTATTACGATGACGAGGCATTGTTTACGGAGTTTGCCGATGCCATCGGTGACGTGGTGCTGGCGTATATCAAGCTGTTTATCCGCGAGGCGGGCTATACCGAGGACAATTTCCCCCACGGCTTCAGCTTTAACGACGACGATTCCAATCTGATGACACCCGATATGTATCACAAATTCGGCTATCGCGTGCTCCGCCGCGTGTTTGATTTTGCGGCACCCAATCCGGAGGACTGGCGCTATCAGCATTCCGACTCCGCAATGGGTCACCTGATCCCGCAGCTGGCAGAGTTTAATCTTTCGGGCTGCAATTTCGGCCCGACCGTGACAGTGCAGGAGATCCGCAAATATATGCCGCGAACGCGCATTGACGGACAGCTTGCCCCCTTTACCTTTATGCGCAATGTGGAGGCGGATATTATTGCCGAGGTCAAGCGCGATTGCGAGGCTGCAAAGGAGAACGACGTGCGAGGACTCAATCTCACCACGGCAGGCTCGATCAACAACGGCTCGCTGCTGACCAGTATGCGCTGTGTCATGGCGGCGATCCAGAAATACGGAAGATACGATTGAGTATCGGTGCTCCACCATGCCGAAACTATGGCACATCTGTTAATTTTTGCATATTTTGGCGAAGGTGGTTGAATATTCGGATAAAATATAGTATAATATAAAGTATCGTATTTTATTTGATCGTTTTGAAAGGATCCGACTGATGAAACCTACGTATTTCCGCCGCTTGCGGTGGTTTTTGCTGCTTTGCATGCTGACGGCTGCGCTGCTGCTTTGCTCCTGTGAGATCGTGCTGGGTGAGTCTGCATCCGCAGGCAACCCGGGGGAATCCGCTTACGAGATCGCCGTGCGACACGGCTTTGTCGGTACGGAGGAGGAGTGGCTGGCGAGCCTGCGCGCAGAGAGCGACACGGCGCAGCCCACCGATCCCGAGGCGCCTGCCGTGGGGATCGCTACGGCAACTGTCAATGAGAGCGGACATTTGATTTTGGTGATGACCGACGGCACCATTCTGGATGCCGGCTTGGTGCGAGGTGAGAGCACGGGCGGCGGCGATGAGGTACCGCAGCAGCCTACGATCGACGCGGACGGCTTTCGCGCGGTGGTGGAGACCGTTTACGCGACCAATCCCGTCAACGTGCGTACCGCGCCCTCGACGGCAGCGGGCTCGATGGTGATCGGGCAGCTGCAGGAAAAGGAAACGGTCACGCGTATCGGCATTCACGATACGCTGGGCTGGAGCCGTATTGTTTACAACGGAAAATTCTGTTACGTATCCAGCCGTTATCTGGAGCTGACCGTGTCGGACACGGTGGTGGATTACGGTGAGGAGAGTCCGACGGTCAATCTGATGGATTCCTATACCGTAACGGTGGGCGAGCCCTTTTCGCTTTGCGTGGACGCCTTTGTGTTGGGGTTGTCCTCCCATATGTATCCGTCGTTTACCTACCACGGCAGCGACAATGCAACGCGGCAGATCACGCCCGATACGTTCACGCTGACCGAAGTGAGAGAGGGAACGTACGAGCTGGATTTCACCATTACCATGCTGCGCGACGGTGCATTGGTGCCCATTTACGGTAAAACGGTTGAGATCGTTGCCGTGGAGAAAACGGCAGACACTCCGCTTGTCGGAATGGTGCTCGGCGACAGCCGCATATCGGACGGAACCATTCTTTCGGCAATGAAAATGGCGTTTGGCGGACGGCTGACGCTGATCGGTACCAAAACGGCGGCAGGTTGCCCGAGTGAGGGACGTGGCGGCTGGAGTACGAGTAACTATCTCAATCACGCATCGGTCGGCGGTGCACCCAATCCCTTCTACAATCCTGCGCGGCAGCTGACCGACGCGGAAACGGGTATTGCACATCATTTCGATTTTTCCTATTACATGAGCAGCACGGGGGCAGAAACGCCTGATTTCGTTGCCATTCATCTGGGCGCAAACGACGCTTACACAGCGGGCTCGGTGGAAAATATCAAGGTGATTGTCAATTCCATTCAGGCGTACGGCGCCAACGTTGGCAAAAAGATCGCTGTGTTGGTCATGACGGAGTATCTGTATCCCTCCGAAAATTACCGCGTGTCTTATGCGGTCAACGTGCCGAGAATGCGATATGCACAGTCCAATTACTTTACCTATCTGCAAAATGCCTTCTCCGACAGAGAGGACGAGGGGATCTACCTGCTGCCCAACTACATCGTTCTCAACGATCTGGAGGACCGCGTGACCAAGGCGGTGGTTTCGGGTACGGGCACAGCGCTTGAGATCTACGATCTGGCGCACCTCGGCGTTGCCGGATATAAAAAGGAGGCGGCAGTCGTGCTGTCGTATCTGTATCGAATTTTTGGAAAATAACAATCAGGAGCTGCCGCAATCGCGGCAGCTCCTTTGCTTATGCGAGGGGCTCAATCGGTGATAAGAATAATCGTTACCTTCTTTTGGCGCTTTTTGAACAGTTCTATGGTGTATTCGGTTCCTTTGGATTTGCCATCCCAAAAAACGAGTGCCTCGTCTGCATATGCTGCGATCTCCTCGTTTCTCTTTAACGGTGCAGCTCTTCCGTATCGGTCGTATTGAGGGCGAAATTCGATCAAGGGGATGGCATTTTTTTCAGCGTAATTTTTGGCAAGCGTATCAATTCCTCGCGCGGCACCCGAAACGATTTCGGAAACGTTATGCGGAATGTATGCTTCAATTGAAACTTGTGTCAGAGTTCTTGAACCAATGATAGCTAATTTCATTTCGGCCTCCAAATAGATGTATTATAGATATATTATGTGTTTATTTTTAACATTATAGCACGAAATAGATGTAAAGTAAATACATAATATGCTTATTGTGAGGTTGTTATGGCAGTAAAAAGCTTATCGATCAGAATTGAAGAAGAAATGTTGGATAAATTGCACGTTGTTGCAGATTATGAGGGCAGAAGTGCGAACAGTCAGATCTTGGTACTCATTCGTGATTTGATCGAACAGTACGAGGCAAAGCACGGAGAGATCAAGACAGGGAAGCGGTCGTGATGAGCAGCATTCTTTCAAAACAAAAAGAGCACCTGCATAGGTGCTCTTTTTACTTGCGAGAGAATCCCTTCCTACCGAACCAACAAAAAAAGCCCTTAAGGGCTTTTTTTGTTGGTTGGAGCAGGCAACGGGAGATCGATAGGGTTCGATTCCGCGTTTTCTTCCTACCAAAAGAAAAAAA
>JAFTME010000014.1 GCA_017452545.1 Clostridia bacterium
CAAAACTAAAAAGTCTTTGCTCCCAACATTTGTTAGCTTCTCTGTTTTCGCCGTCCTTTTTGAGGCGGCGAAAGCAAAGTTTCCACACGCTGACAGTCGCGTGCGGATCAGCCGACGCGGAGCGACGGCGTTAGCACGCGCCACCTCGGGGTATGTTAAGGGGCGGCGCCCCTTAACTCGGCTTTTTGGTACTTTTTGTCCGACGACAAACAGTACATAAACACCATGCTCCACAGAACGCTTTGTTCGCACAATCCTCAAAATCTACCCCCGCCATATCGCCATTTCCATGTAAAAGAAAGGAATTACAGCCTTGAAAAAATTTGACAAAAATGCAAGTAAACACTCGGGCAGTATCGAATTCCCCGATCAAAAGATCCTCCCCGTGTCCATGGAAAAGGAAGTCAAACAATCCTTTATCGAGTATTCCATGTCCGTTATCATCTCCCGTGCCTTGCCCGACGTCCGCGACGGCATGAAGCCCGGTCAGCGCCGTATCATGTATACCATGTACGAGGATGGCCTGACCCACACCAAGCCCTTCCGTAAGTCGGCAACCACCGTCGGTGCGGTGCTCGGTCGTTATCACCCCCACGGTGATGCCGCCGTCTATGGCACCATGGTCCGTATGGCACAGGACTTCTCTCTGCGCTATCCTCTCATCGAGGGTCAGGGTAACTTCGGTTCCGTCGACGGTGACCCCCCTGCAGCATACCGTTATACCGAGGCGCGCATGGAAAAGATCGCGGACGAGCTTCTGCGCGATATGGATAAAAACGTGGTCAAGATGACCAAAAATTTCGATAACACCCGCGACGAGCCGACCGTGCTCCCCGCGCGCTTCCCCAATCTGCTGGTCAACGGCGCCGTGGGTATCGCCGTCGGTATGGCAACCAATATCCCGCCCCATAACCTGGGCGAGGTCATCGATGCCACCATCTACCGCATGGATCACCCCGAGAGCACCGTCCCTGAGCTGATGGAATATATCAAGGGCCCCGATTTCCCCACCTACGCCACCATCTACGGTACCAACGGTATCCTGGAGGCGTATACCACCGGCCGCGGCAGAATTATGGTCCGCGCCAAGGCCTCCGTCGAGGAGGAAAATCACCGCATCATCGTCACCGAGATCCCCTACGGCGTCAATAAGAGCCTGCTTTGCGAGGCGATCGCAGGGCTTGTCAAGGATAAAAAGATTGAGGGCATTACCGATATGCGCGACGAGTCGGGTCGAAACGGTATGCGTATCGTTATCGAGTACCGCCGCGACGCCAACGGACAGGTCATTCTCAATCAGCTGTATAAATACTCGCAGCTGCAGGATACCTGCGCGGTCAATATGCTCGCCATCTTCAATAACGAGCCCAAGGTGCTCTCGCTGCCCCAGATCCTCGACTACTATATCGAGCATCAGCAGTCGGTCATCATCAACCGCACCAAGTACGACCTGGAAAAGGCGCTCACCCGCGCCCACATTCTCGAGGGCTATAAGATCGCCAACGATAACATCGACGAGGTCGTGCAGATCATGAAGAGCGCGTCCTCCATTCCCGACTCCAAGGAAAAGCTGATGAGCCGCTTCGGTCTGACCGATCCTCAGTCGCAAGCCATCGTCGAGATGACGCTGGGCAAGCTGACGGGCATGGAGCGCAGCAAGATCGAGGACGAGCTGACCAGGCTGCTCGCGCTGATCGAGGACTATCGCTCCATCCTTGCCGACATCAACCGCGTCAAGCAGATCGTCAAGGACGAGATGCTGGAGATCAAGGACAAGTACGCCGACGAAAGAAGAACCGAGATCTGCCAGGCAGAGAACGAGATCGTCTACGAGGATCTCATCGAGCGCCACAGCTGTGTGATCACGCTGACGCACACGGGCTACGCCAAGCGCCAGCCTGCCGACACCTACACCGCACAGCATCGCGGCGGTAAGGGTATCATCGGCATGACGACCAAGGAAGAGGACTTTATCGAAAAGGTGATCGCCGTCAACAGCCACTCGCTGCTTATGATGTTCACCAATACGGGTAAGGTACACACCGTCAAGGCGTACATGATCCCCGAGGCAGGACGCACGGCAAAGGGCACCTACCTTGCCAACGTTCTCAACCTTGCCGACGGCGAAAAGGTGACGACGGTCATCAGCGTCGGCGAGTTCAAGGATAACGAATATCTGACCATGGTTACGCGCCGAGGCGTCATCAAGCGCACGGCACTGACCGAGTTTGCATACCAGCGCAAGGGCGGCAAGATCGCGCTGACGCTGGACGAAGGCGACGAGCTGGTGTTCGTCGTTCACACCGCCGGCAACAGCGCGCTGCTGCTGGCGAGCGCGAACGGTAACGCGGTTCGCTACGACGAGGAGACCGTCCGCATCATGGGACGCACTGCGCGCGGTGTGCGCGGCATCCGACTGGATGACGACGATTTTGTTGTCGGTGCGGTTCTGGTCGAGGAGGGTAAGACGCTGATGACCATCACCGAGCAGGGCTACGGTAAGCAGACGGCGTTTGACGAGTTCCGTCTGATGAAAAATCGCGGCGGCTCGGGCGTATGCTGCCACAAGCTGAGCGACAAGACGGGCAGACTGGCAGGCATTGCCGCCGTATCGCCCGATGACGATCTGATGCTGATCACCGACCAGGGTACCATGATCCGCACGCCTGTTGCGGATATCAACACCTACTCCCGCACGGCAGCCGGTGTTATCGTCATGAGAACGGGCGAGGATCAGAAGATCGTGAACTTTACCAAGCTTGCACCCGAGCAGCCGGAGGGCGAGGATCAGTTGATCGACGCTCCCGAGGGCGAGGATCAGGAGCAAGCGGCTCCCGCTCCCGCCGAGGACGTCGTCGTTCCTACGCTGGAGATTGGGGAAGAGGAAGGATAAGAAAATGGCGGGGGAAAACTTTTTTAGAAAAAAGTTTTCCCCCGCACCCCTTTTCAAAAAACTTTGGGAATTTAATGACTAAATTTCAAACGGTTCTGTTCTACGGAGAGAACAGCAAATTCCGTAGGGACCGACGTCCTCGGCGGTCCGCTTTGCGGAATGAAGGTCAAACTCCGTAGAGGAGGGCTTTGCCATAATTTGGCGATCCGCGCACAGCGCGGCGCTCTTTGTTCGGACTTTAGCCGAGCCGAACTAAAAAGGCTTTGTTTTCAAACTGGCTCCGCTTCTCAATTTTCGCCGTCCTTTTTGAGGCGGCGAAAGCGGAGGTTCGTCTGACTTTGGACTCCGTCCGAGCCTTCGAATTGCCCATGGCGCAGCCATGTCAATTCGACTTGGAAGCGGACGGCAGTAGTGGGGTACATAGGGGCAGAGCCCCTATGCGGGTTTTCTTTGGTTCGTTTCTTTGTCCCGTGACAAA
>JAFTME010000015.1 GCA_017452545.1 Clostridia bacterium
CGTGAGAATTGATGTTCACCATCACCGGTCCCGACGGACTGATCGCAGAGTAGTGCACCTATTTTGATGCAACAAAGGTGCGGGCGGACTATCTCGATTTATTTCGAACACCCTAACAAAAGCAAATTGCGAGGGGAAAGCTTTTTGTAAAAGCTTTCCCCTCGCCTGTTTTATTTTCACCGATCGCGATCGTATTCGAGAATGTCCCCGGTTTCTGCGTGGATGGTGTAGTCATATTCGACGTAGTCAGCGTAGAAGCTGACCTCATATTCCGGCACACCGTCGTCGATCTCGTAGTAGCTGTGAAGATAGACCGCGTCGTCCTCGCTGACACCTGCGTGCGTCAGCGCGATCTGCTCTATTTGCGCAGGCGACAAGGGCGCGCTTGGCTTCGGTGCGAGCGCCTGCTCGAGCGTATTCTCGATCGCGTCCAAGCGATGATCGATGGAGTCCTCCATCGCATCGAGCGTGCCGCATCCTGCCAGCACAAGCGTCAGTGTCAAAATCAACATCAAAAGGGGGAATATTCTGTATTTTTTCATGTTCGTTTCTCCTTTCTCTCGTTCTTTGGCGTTGGCGCTCAAAGCAATTCTATGTTTCAGATAGCGCGCGGGGAGTGGCCTCTTTCGAAGCCGCTCCCCGTCGTTTGTATGTCAAATCGTTTTTTCAAATTGTCCACGGGGCATCCCGTCATATAAATGCGTTATCTGATTCGCTCGGTTTTTCCGTCTGCAGCAATCAGATACACCTTTTCCACCGCTGCCGCAGCGCCAATATTTTCAACGTCCATAAAGCGGTTCGGACACTCGGGGTGATGGGCTCCGCCGATGACCAAAGAGTCGATTCCGCCGCTGAAGGGATGCTTGCTGCGAAGCGCAACGTGGCAGCGTTCCCGATCAGAATACCACCAGCAGAAGCAATTTTTCAAAATGCCGCCGCCGATCGTATCAAACCCAACGGCAAACTGGTCACTGTAGCAATAATCAAACCAGTTCATCGGGTGCAGAATGCGGAAACCGACACTCTCCTCGTACCGACCGTACGTTTCGTCGTGAATGATGTACAAGGGGTGGATGTTTCGGAGCATATTGCCGCCACCGCGGATTTCCACACCGGTGAACACATCGGCAATACGCATATTGGTCAGCGTGTTATCGTATCCATCGATCAGCACGCCGACGCTGTCAGGTGCGCCGTTTCCCGTGACGTTGACGCCCATGATATCGGCATCGGACGAGCCATTGTTGGCACCGCGCTTGATATGCAAGCCAATCACGGCATTCTTGATGTTAACGTTACGCACGTAGGTTTCGCGACCGCCGTCGATCGACACTGCCTTGGCCACGCCGGAGCCATCAATAATACCACCGCAAAGACCATAATTGCTGCCGGGAGTGTAAATATCATTGGCTGCATCCTTGCCGCCAAGACGGATCATCGCCTCGTCGCTGTTCCAATTCTCCGCCGCCTTGATACAGGCAAAGTTGGAAAGCTGCAGATCAACGCTCCTTTGCGGATGCGCGGGAGTCATGATTGGCTTACCCAAAAGATAGGTTCCGTCGGGGAAAAAGATGGTGCGGTTGGGATTTTGGTCAATCAGCTGCTGTAGCGCGTCCGTAACGTCTGTCGAGCCGTCCGACGGCATATAGTCGGATGCGATGATGTAATTCATAAGTCAGATCTCCTCTTTTAGAAACAAACGAACAGGTGAGAAGCTCCCACCTGTTCGAAATTGTATCGTCGTTTTTGCGAAACACCGTCGTCCAGATGGTTTTCGTTATTGTTTCCGAAAATCAGCCGAAATATCTCTCCAGCAGGCCCTGGAATGCCTTGCCGTGGCGAGCCTCGTCGCGAGCCATCTCGTGAACGGTGTCGTGGATCGCATCCAGACCCAGCTCCTTTGCCAGCTTTGCAAGCTCAAACTTGCCGGCAGTTGCGCCGTTCTCAGCCTCAACTCTCATCTCCAGGTTCTTCTTGGTGGAATCGGTTACGACCTCCCCCAGAAGCTCTGCAAACTTTGCAGCGTGCTCAGCTTCCTCCAGTGCTGCCTTTTCCCAGTACAGCGCGATCTCGGGATAACCCTCACGAGCTGCTACGCGACCCATAGCCAGGTACATACCGACCTCGGTGCACTCGCCCATGAAGTTTGCCTTCAGGCCCTCAATGATAGCCTCGGGAGCGCCCTTTGCAACGCCTACAACGTGCTCTGCAGCCCAATCCAGCTTATCAGCCTTTACTTCCTCAAACTTCTCTGCGGGAACCTTGCACTGGGGGCATCTTTCGGGAGCGCTGTCGCCCTCGTGAATGTAACCGCAAACCTTGCATCTGAACTTTTTCATAACCTGTTTCCTCCAAAAATATAATAATGAAATTGTTGGGCGTGTCACCCATCTGCGCTTTTGCGCGAAAAATTTGACTACTCTGAACATTGATCTCGGATGTATGCTGCATCTCGTCGTGCAAGCTCCTCCAGCGTGATTGCCGAAAGCTGCGCGGACAGCTGTCTGGAAAGATCGGAGAACAATCTGTGAACCACACACCGCCCCGTCTGTACCCCCATGCGGGAGCAAACGTAGCCCTCCTCAAGACACCGGTTGATGTACAGCGGACCCTCGATCAGCTCCAGAACCTGCAACACCGTGATCTCTCCCGTCGGTCGCGCCAGCACATATCCGCCGGTGCTTCCCTTTTTGGAGGCCACAATGCCGCCCTCCCGAAGCTTGCGCAAAATTTTGAGTGCGAACCGCGGGGCGATACCCGCCGTCTGTGCAAGCGTGCCTGCATCCTGCACCTCTTCACTTTGCGCCAACAGCCATACGATACGCAGAGCATCATCCGCTTCCTGTGTAAATCGAAGCACGAGTACCTCCACATCCGTTTTTATTGTATACCTTTTTGGTACAAATTTATTATACCACAAAAAAAATCAAATGTCAATACCTTTTTCAAAAAAAAATAAAAATTTTTTTCTTCATCCGCCAAGCATAAAGCACCCCGTCGCGGTTGACAAAATGCGGCTTTTGTGGTATAGTAAATGATAGAAATTTTGCCCTCTGCCGCGCAGCGGCAAGAGAAAGGATGTCTTTATGGAGCTTTCAAAAAGAACACGTGAGCTGCTCGGAACTCCTGCCATCGGCTCCCCTCTCAAAAAAATGTACAGCGATTACGTTTCCGACTATACCCAGCGTCAGCTGATCAGCTTTGACCGCTTGGATCTGCCCGGCCTTGCTGCCGTACCGGAGGCACAGATTGATACCGAATTCGCCCGCGAGGGCATCGGTGCGCTGCGATGGACACTGCCCGAGGACACGCACGGACTGCGCCGCATGGTCTGGGCTGCAGGCAAGCAATTCGAGCTGGACGTGACCGATCGTCATAAAACAACGCTCAAGCTGTGGCTGTTTATCGATACCACCGACGGCATCGTGTGCGACCACGACTCCATTTACGGCGCGCAGGGTGGACAAGCGACCTTTTTCTTCCGTGTGATCGACCAAAACGGCGGCGAATACTGCTGGAACCACACGCTGACGGGCGACGGCTGGCACGAAATCGAGCTTTCCTTCAACATTCACAACGGCTACTCGCCCACGTTTGATATGCACCATATCACCGGCTTTTATATGATGTTCGACGGCCACGCAGGTACGACGGTCGAGCTGGATGACCTTCGCGTCGTGGAATACCGCACAGACTACTCCCCTGCTGTCATGGCAGGGGGCGAGCGACTGATCACCGATAGCGAATACCTTGCGCTGGACGGCGCTATCGTGCAGGAGTGGTACGGCGCGTCCTACGACACGCAGGACGTCATGCAGGGCAAATCCTCGCTGCGCTGTGTGGGCGACGACTCCGTCAACGATTTCCGTACCATCATCGCCAACCTCAGCATTCCCATCTCCCACGCGGACGACGTGCTGATCGTTTGGGCAAAGATCCGGGATTTTTCAACTGTACGTAACATTTTCATCGAGCTCAATCAAATCCAGGACGTACACGAATACGAGATCAGCATTCCCACCGCTCGCTTTGCCGAGTACGGACTGGACAAGGAAAACGAGTGGTGCCGCCTGACCGTTCCGCTGTGTGATATGCGCCGCAATCTGCGCCCCGAGCTTGGCAACGGCGAAACGATTTTACTGCAAAACTTCCGCTATTGCATCGTCTGTGCGCCCGGCGCGACCTACGAAAGCCACATCGACCGCGTTTATATTACGACGCGCCAAGCATTGAAGGAGCAAAACTAAAAGGCCCGAAAGGATATAACCATGAACACATTTTCCCGTATACTTGCACTGCTGCTGGCGCTGGTAACGCTATTCTGCTTTACGGCGTGTGACAGCCCCCCCGATCAGCCGGATGCTCCCGATGACGGCAACACAGATTCCACTCCCGACAGCACCCCCGAGGCATCTCTGCCGAAGGATGCCGTCGTTCTCACCAAGGACACGCTCAGCACTTATCAGTTGGTGCGCAGCGACCTCGCAAAAAACCAGCTCACTGCCTCTGCCATGACGCTGCGCTACGCCATCAACGAGGCTCTCGGTGCCGAGATCACGCCCAAAACCGACTGGGAGGACGTACCCGAGGGGATTAAGGAGATCATCGTTGGCGACACCAAGCGCGCTGCCTCTGCAGGCATCAAGAGTGCTCTTGCCCCCAACACCTTCCGCATCTGCGTGGTAGACGGTAATATCGTCATCTGCGGCAGCGACGACGTCATGACCGATTACGCAGTCACGCATTTTATCAACACATTCGTCAACGGAAAAACGATGGTTTCCATTCCCAACAACACCGACATCACTGTAACCGAGCTGGAGTGGCTGGCATCCTACGCCGACGGCCCCGTTACCTACAAAAAGCATTACAGCGATTACGTTTCCGATTACACCGAGGAGCAGCTGCTCAGCTATGACGACGAGGGCGAAGAGGGCTACCGCATTCTGATGGACGGGACCTACGAGCCTGATCTGTGCAAAGAGGGCTACGGTGCGATCAAGTGGGAGGCAACCGAGGATTACGGTCAGCTCCGTGAAATTCTTACTCCGCAGGGCGCTCCCTTTTACGCCTCCGTTGATGACTTCAACACAACCACGCTCAAGCTTTGGCTGTTCGTCAACGATACCGATCTGGTCACCTGCGACCACGACGCCGGCTACGGGGTACAGAAAAACCAGGCGACCTTCTTCTTCCGGGCGGTCGACAAGGCAGGCAGAGTTCATGCATGGAACCACACCATCACCAACAACGGCTGGCACGAGATCGAGCTCTCCTTTAACATTGAAAACGGTGTGACCAAGAACTTTGACTATCAGAATATCACCGGCTTCCGCGTTTTGATGCAGGCGCACAAGGGCGCCGTCGTTATGATCGACGACCTGCGCCTTGTGAAGTATAACACCGATTACACCCCAGCGACGATCGAGGGTGAGACCAACCCGCGACTGATCTCCGACGGCGAATACAACGCCTTTGACGGTGCCATCATTCAGGAGTGGTACGGCGCCTCCTACGACCTTGAGGACAAGGTACAGGGTAATTCCTCCCTGCACAACCGGGGCAACTCCACCGTCAGCGACTTCCGTACTATCATCGCTAACCTCGACCTTCCCACGGATTACGACAAGGATGTACTGGTCTTCCATCTGAAGATCGCTAAGGTGTCCGACATCAAATCCTTCTTTGTCGAGCTCAATACAGTTCAGGATAATCATGAATATCAGGCGACCTTTACCATCGAGCAGCTCAAGAGCTACGGCTATACCGCAGAGGACGGCGCCTGGAGCGAGATCCGCATCCCCCTTTCCTCCTTTGCGAAAAACCTCGGTATGATCGATACCTACGGCGAAAAGGTGCAGCTGCGTAACTTCCGCTTCGTCGCTAACGCCTCAAGTACCCTGACCGAATACGATTACCATATCGATCACATTTATTTGTGTGAGAAATAAAAAATTACGCCGGGAATCTTTTTGCAAAAAGGTTCCCTGCGTTTTAAAAATTTGGGGAAATGGTGGGGAAAACTTTTTTGAAAAAAAGTTTTCCCCATGCCCCTTTCAAAAAACTTTGATAAGAAAAATTGCAGTAGAATATCCGAAGGACTGCGCTCGATCGTGTCAACGACGAGCCGCTAATGCTTAATATCCGATCGGCCCAAAAACTTTCCAAAGGTTTTGGGAAGGGAGCACGAGGGGAACCTTTTTGCAAAAAGGTTCCCCTCGTTTTTTTATCCCATTCCCCCTCATGTTTTGAAAGGGGGTGTGGGGGAAAACTTTTTCAAAAAAGTTTTCCCCCACCTTTTATTTTCTTTACTTAAACGCCTTTTGGTTGAGAACCAGAGCGCTGTACAGGAAGAGGACATCCTTGCCCTCGAAGTCGATCTGCATCATACCGAGCATATCGGGCATGACGTAGCGAATATCCACGACGTAGATGCTCTTATAGCCCTCGACCAGCAGAGGAGTCAGGCTGGAGCCGAACGAATCGCGGAAGATGATCAGTTCCTCATCCGTCGTTGCATTGGGATTGTCGATACGCAGCAGAGCGCGCGTGCCGGACAGGAAGAAATCATAGCCGTCGTTACCCTCAAACTTCTCAAAGTTGTAAATACCGTAGGTTTTTTGGGTTTCATAATCGTAAACCGTGCAGGCATCCAGCACGTCGTTGGTCAGATAGACCAGCGTATCGGGCGTGGGGTGCAGCGCGCTTTGCAGATAGTAGACGCCCTTGAATCCCTCCAGTCGATTCTCGCGGTACTGACCGGAGAGTCGGTCGGAGATACCCATCTCGGCTGCCAACTTATCCACGACCGCGCCGATCTTGTCCTGCGACCAGTGCGTATCGGTGCGATAATAGTCAGACAACTCCAGGCACTCGAAAATATCCACGTAAGTCATGCCGGGCAGGCGCTCCTTGACCGTCTCCACAAGTCCTGCATAATCGGGCGCAGGATAGCCGTAATCGCGGCCCAGGAAGTAGTTCTTGTCGGGAACGATGGCAACAAACTTGTCGCCGCCGTTGTCTGCAAGATACTTGTTGTAAACGTACTCCAGTCTGCCGACGGAATAGTCGATCAGATCCGGATTGAAATCAGGCTCGATCTTTGCAATGGTGCCGTCAACCTCGGTCAGACCGTTATTTTCTCTCAGGTTCAGCACCTTGAGCTGGAACTTTGCCTTCAGCGAGCGGAAAAATTCGCGCATCGGGAACTGGTCTACGGTGTAGTCCTCGAACTCATCGATGACCGTCTTATCCAAAATGCCCTCCCAGGTGATCTCCTCGGGGAACTGTGCTAAGGGACGGCGCTCGCTCTCGGACGTTTCGACCGGGTTGAAATACGCCACAACGCACATGGACACAAACACGACCATAAACACGATAAAGATAGCGCTGACAACAATATTTTTAATTTTATTATTCATAACTTAACTCCTTTCGTGTCGGTCGATCAGAAGCGGAAGTACAGGAAGGGACTGAAGGAACCGTCAACGAAGTACGCGGTCACGATCAGCAGCATGCCCACAACAAAGATGGGCTCCAGTACGTTGAGAACCATGTTTGCGGTCTTGTGCTCCTTGAGCTTAAGCACTAGCGTCTTGAGTGCAGGCGTTGCACCGAAGATCGCGCAGGCAAGCACAACTGCATAGCCGCCGAGATAGTAACCGGTCTCACTCGTCCAGAAGGGCAGACCGCCCGCACCGAACATACTGCCGATATCAGCGATCGCACCGGACATACCGTTGGCGTTGAACAGGACGAAGCTGATCAGAATCAGCACGCAAACGTAAATGTGCGAGAATACCCGGGGAATCTTGGCAAAGAACTTGTTGAGCCAGAACTTCTCAAGAACAAGGAACAGTGCAAAATACAAGCCCCACAGAATGAACGTCCAGTCCGCACCGTGCCAGAAGCCGGTCAGGAACCATACCGTCAGCGTATTGAGCAGCCAACGGGGAACGGACACACGGTTACCGCCCATGGGAATATAAACGTAGTCGCGGAACCAAGTGCCCAGCGACATATGCCATCTTCTCCAGAACTCGCCAATGCTCTTGGAGATGAAGGGATAGTTGAAGTTCTCGAGGAATCGGAAGCCGAAGATGCGACCCAGACCGATCGCCATATCGGAGTAACCCGAGAAGTCGAAGTAAAGCTGCAGCGATACGGCAATGGCGTACAGCCAGTAGCCAACGACGGACGCCTCATCCGATGCGTGCATCGTGCGGGCAAGCGTGCCCAGCGTGTCAGCGATCAGTACCTTCTTGGAAAGACCGATAACAAAGCGGGTAACGCCGCTGCTGAATTTTTCAAAGGAGTGCGTACGCTGCGACAAATCCTCCTCAACCGTGGTATAACGGACGATCGGGCCTGCGATCAGCTGAGGGAACAGCGCAACGTAGGTTGCAAGGCGGACAAAGCTCTTTTGCACCTTGGCATCGCCACGGTAGACGTCAATGGTATAGCTCATGGTCTGGAAGGTGTAGAAGCTGATACCGATGGGCAGCGCCAGACCGAGCAGAGAGATGTCAGAGCCGGTAACATTGTTGATGTTGTGAATAAAGAAGTCGGAGTATTTGAAAAAGCCAAGTGCTCCGAGGCTGGTGATCACAGACGACCAAAGGAACACCTTGGACAACGTTCTGCCGCGGAAGCGATCGATCAGAAGACCGTGAATATAGCTGGACAGCGTCGTCGCCAGCATGAGCAGCGTGTAGATCGGCTCACCGTAGAAATAGAAGAACAGGCTGGATACCAGCAGCACCAGGTTCTTGAATTTGAACGGAACGGCGAAGTACAAGATCAATACCGCTGCCAGAAAATAATACATAAAGCTGATACTGGAAAACAGCAAGGCGGGATCCTCCTAAAACAAGTCTTACAAGTAACGGGCGAAAACCGCAAGGAATCCGCCCGCTATATGAATTTTGGGGTTCGATGTGCTGTGTGGAATTACTCACCCATGGATGCAGGGCACATCAGGAAGAATACGGTGTTGCCGTAGTAGCCGACCAGAGTCTCGTCAGCCTCAACGCAGACGTTCCATCTGGGGTTGCAGTTTGCGGAGAGGTCGTTGACATAGTTGACCATGTCGATGCCCTCCTCAACCTGGAAGATGTAACCAACAAAGGGGATGGAGCCGATCATGGGCATAAATACTGCACCGGAAGAGAAGTCGGTAACCTCGTAGTTGTCAAAGCCGGTCAGCAGGCCGGGAGCAACCTCCATAGCGCCAAGGCCCATGGGAACCAGCTCAGCCATGCACAGTGCGTTTGCGATCTCTGCGGGGTTGGTGATCGCACCCTCGATCATGATGTCCTCAAAGGCGCACCAGAAGGAGTAGCCAACAGTACCCTCCTCCAGGGTGATGGGGTAGTAAACGTCAGCGCCGCCGACAGGGCCCATTTCGCCGCCCTGGCTACCGTCGTCCAGGGTCTTGGGGCACATCAGGAAGAATACCTTCTCGCCAATTGCACCTGCAACGGTCTGCTCTGCCTCAACGCAGATGTTCCAGCGGGGATTGCAGTTGTCGGTCAGAGCCTTGATGAATGCGTTAACGTCGGTACCCTCAGCAACGTCGAATACATAGCCGACAAAGGGGATGGAGCCGATCATAGGCATGTAAAGAGCTGCGCTCTCAAAGCCGGTGATCTTATACTCATCAAAACCGGTAAAAAGCTCGGTTGCAGCATCCAGAGGCATTGCGCCGCCCATGAACTGGATTGCGGGATTGGTAACCAGCGTGTTCGCCAGTTCCTCAGTGGTAGCAGCCTCGTTTGCGGCAACAGCATCCTTGAATGCATTCCACAGGGTCTCACCCAGCGTGCCTGCCTCAACGGTGGGAGCGATTACATCAGAGCCAACAGTGTTGTCATCGTTTTCGGTGCCATCACCGGCGGTGGTATCATCGGTCTTATCGCCACCCTGCTCTACGTCAGGGGTCTCGGCGGGGGTCTTGTCGCAAGCGACAACGCTCAGCAGCATCATGGCTGCCAGGATCAGTGCAAGAATCTTCTTCATGGTTTGGTTCTCACTTTCTTTTTGTTTGTTGTTTGTTTTGTTTTTTAGCATAATTGTTTCCGCGCGGAATTTTCCTCGCGGGGATAGGCTCGAAGCGCGTTTTCGTCGCGTCTTCATGACCCTTACACTCTTAATACCGCAGAAGGACAAAAAGGTGACCGCTTTTTTCAAAAAAAAATTTATTTTTTCAAAAAATTTTTTCAATCCTGATTTTTCCATGCAAAAGCGGACAAGGCGTCTGTCGCCCTGCCCGCTTGTAAGCTCATTCCAAAATGATATATTCCTCGATCTGCAGCGAAGCCGCTCCCGTGCCGTCGCGGGGGATGAGCAGCAGGCACAGTTTGGTGCCCATGGCATCCGCAAACATCTGCATTTCCGCGTCATCCTCAAATCGGATCTCCGCGCTGACCACGTCCTCCACAGAGATCGCATCGCCGGATGCATCGTGGATGTGATCCACACCCAACGCTACCGCGCACATTGCCCGTCCGTCCTCGGCAGGTAAAAAGTAGCAGCTCTGAACGTCGCCCTGCAGCAGCACCCAGTCACCGTCATACGCCGCAGCCACTGCACGCAGCTCCTCGATCGCCGCAGCAATCCGCTCGTTACTTGTCGTCGGTGTCTTTTGCTCGTCCTCCGTCTTACCGACCTCATTCTTGCCCGTCATGCTCGTCGTCGAGATTGGATCTCCAACGTCATTGAACTGGGTGCGGATATAGGTGTCGGGGGTATCCGCGACGGGGGAGGCGATCTTATCGCCGCCAACGCCAAAGCCCACGCCGATCAACAGCAGCAGCGCGCACATGGCGCCTGCCAAGCGGTAGGTAAAGGCATACGGATTGACTCCGCGCTTGCTCTGTCTTTCCTTTTGCTCACGCACACGCGCCAGCGTTGCCGTAACCAATGCCTCATCGGGTTGGATCTGAGCCAGCGTCGCGCGTAATTCTTGCTTTCTCATAAAAAACGGTGTTCTCCTTACTCTATATCGGCAGCACCGCTTTCACGGTGCGCTATTCTTCCCCGCCCTCCAGCTCCAGGCGCAGCTTTTGCCGTGCGCGGGACAGTCTCTTTTTTACGTTGACCTCGCTGGTCTGCAATATCTCCGCAATCTCCCGAATGGAAAGATCCTCGTAGTAAAACAGCAAGATCACCTCTCGCATTTGCTGCGGCAGCTTAAGCACCTCGGCGTACACGTCGGGCTGCTCCTCTGCGCTCCCCCCCGGCAACGTATCCTCATCCGGCAACTGTGCCATGGTTACGTCGTCCAGCGCATCCACGTTTTTGCGCCACGGTGCGACAAAATGTGAATTGCAGCAGTTGATGGTAACACGAATCAGCCACGCCTTGCGATGCTCCTCGCTGGCAAACGGCTTCTCGTGCATAACCAGCTTGACAAAGACGTCCTGAAAAATATCCTCCGCGTCGTGCGTGGATTTTGTTTTCGTCAGCGCAATTCGCCAAACCATGGGGGAATAGTAGCGAACCACCTCGTCGGTGACCTCATCCGGCAGATATACCGGTGCGGAAGTGCTACCCTCGGAATGTCCCATGACATACGCAGTATCGATCAAAGACTCGTCGCTATGATCGCGGTATTCGTTTTCATCGTCGGAATCACGATATGCCATGTCCATTCCTCCTCACTAATAATACGGTCGAGACTCGAAAAGGTGACCGTTTTTTTCATAAAATTTCATGCTTTCCACACAAAAAGCTCACACACGCGCGAAAAGCTTTCGTATGCAGGTCGCACATCTTATTTATTATAACACAGAACACCGCAACATGCAACCCTTTGACGCAAAATAGGCGTCAGCACTCCTCTGCCCCCACAAGGCTCTTATGCCGCGTGGTATCCGAGAAGTGCAGCGGTGCATCCTCGTACTCGGCTTCTCCCGATTGGTTGTCATAAGGATCATCCCGCAGATATGTCTTGGTCGGCGAGAACGGTTGCTGCACGTCGGTCGCGCATACCATACGGAAAACGTCAAGATTGCCGAAATAATAATCGCACAGCTGCTCGTCGCCCTCTCGCAGCGCACCGCCCCCCACCGACGGATCGGCATAGAGCCATCCATACGGCTCCACGTAAAACATCGCCCAGTCGTGGCTGCCTACGTATCCCGTCGGCTTGACTGTGTTGCCCGATTGCCAGCGCGCGGGAATGCCGACGCAGCGGCAAAGCGCAATAAACAGAAGCGCCTGCACGCCACAGTCACCGCGCCCGTTGACGGCACAGAACTGCGACAGGTTGTCGATCAGCAGATATTCTCTCATATACGAATAACGCACGTTGCGGGTAATATAATGATAAAAACGGCGTGCAATGCGAAGCGGGTTACTCTCGTTGCCCTTAAGCTCCGCCGCCAACGCACGAATGACTGGCGTAAACTGAATGTGCGGCAGCAGCTCCTCAGTATCAAAATGCGGTTGATCCGCGCTGACAGCGCTGTCGTCAAGTCGGTGGTAGCGCGCCGTTTGTACGTAAGAATATTCCACGGAGAATTCCTTTGCAGAGTCGTCCGATTCAAAATACACCGTCGGCTGCTTTGCTGCGGAAATACACACCGGCTCCGATGCGCGAACGATGCTGATCTCGGACTGCTCTGCACACGCGGCAGGCGCGGGCAGCCAAACTCGCAGACGCTTGCCGGGGCGACGCGCCTCCTCGTCCACCGTCAGCGAAAAGCGAACGTGGTAACGGATGGAACGGCTTCCCTTCTCGCGCATCAGGCGCATATTTTCCCGCCGCTCGGTGTCAGGCTCGGGAATGTATGTCGTGCCCGGATGCTCCTGCTCCTCAAGCAGCTTGCGGCAACGGTTGAACACGTTGCTGACGGCAGCGTTCTGATATCTCCGCTCCCCGCCAACAAAAATGCTGTCCACGTGTCCGCTCTGCAGCAGCCGCTCCACCGTCACCTCGTTGCTGCTAGGATAACGGCGGCGGATCGCGTCAAGAAACTCCGCCGAATTCATACCGTAATCCTCCAGCATACCGCAGGCGATCACTCGCTCAAACCACAGTCGCTGCCGCATCGCCTCACTCAATGAGGGGCGAGCGAGCCATGCATCAATCGCGCAAATCTCTCGCGCAAAATCTCCGCTGCAGCGCAAAAAATCGATCTCGTCGGGCAGCGCCAGCGCCAACGAGGAAAAATCACGGTAATCAAACGGCTTCATATGAGCACACCATCCTTTTACTTCATTACTATTAGCATATCATATTTTCACGCAATTTGCAATAGATTTACTTGACAAAAAGTGCCATGTTGCGGTATAATGAAAACAGAACGTCAAAAAACACACGGAGGTTGATTATGCCGGACAAAAAGATTTATACCGCGTTTATTTCTTCCGCCTTTACCAGCCTGCGCGACGAGCGCAATATCGTCATTGACAGCCTGCTTGACTTTCGCGTCATGCCCATCGGCATGGAGCATTTCACCGTTTCCACCAACGGCGAATTCTCCGATATCGAGGAGCTGATCGACGATTCCGATTTTTTCATCATGCTAATGGGAGAGAGCTACGGCTCGTGCGACAAGGACGGTATCTCCTGGACCGAACGTGAATATCTTTACGCCACCAAAAAGCATAAGCCGACCGTCGTGATCATTTGCGACGAGCTTGCCAAAAACAGAGGTAAGGACCCGGCGCAGCTGACCGAGGATCAGCGCAAGCAGGTACAGTTCTGCGAAACGATCTCCTTCGCCCGCACCGTGTCGGACGAATTCAGCATCAAGACCATTATGACGCAGTTCTTCAACACCTATGATTTTTCCAAATGCACCGGTTGGACGCGCTTGGAGAACACAGGCTTGAATCAAGAGGAGCTTGCGGCATGGCAGAATGCGCACCGCGTGTTCGACCTTGCCGGCAACTGGTACCACGTGCATCTGAGCGACGACGATGAGGAGTATATCCGCGTCGGAACAGCAAAGATCGAGCAGGAGTTCCTTCCCGATCAATATCACGATCTGCATATCGAGGGCGTCAATTACAGCGTCCAGTACTACGACACGCAAAATGCCGTGCTGCGCGAAAACAAAATGAAGAGCTCACGCTTTGTCGGCGAATACAGGCTGCAGGAAAACGGCGAGATCTTCGGCATATTCAATTCCAAGCGTGCCTTCAACGGCACCTTCAACTCACTTGAGGTCAATAAGGGAACACATCGAGGCATTCACGACTTTACCATCGACGTTTTTGCCGGGGAAACCGACCGCATCGACGGCGAGTTCCACGACGAAGCCCCCTCTCCCAAGCTGGGACGCATCTTCCTCTTCCGCCGCATAGAGGACAGAAATGAATTTTTACTTGAGAACCGCGGCGATGTATTGGAGCAAAGGTAAGGTGAACCACATGAACTATCAAGCAATTATCGATCTGGTCAAGCAAGCGGGGCAATTTGTCTTTGATCCCTCGCTTCGCTCCGATGTAAACATGAAGGGCTCTGCCGACTTCGTCACGGCGGTGGACCTCAAGATCAGCAGCTACATCAAGCAGCAGCTGGCAATTCTTACGCCCGACATCGGCTTTATGAGCGAAGAGGAGGAGGGCGAGATCGCCCCTCGCCGTTGGATCCTCGACCCCATCGACGGCACGACCAATCTCGTGTACGATTACAACGTCAGCTCGGTCTCCCTGGCTTATTTTGACGGGGAGCACGTCGATTTCGGCGTCATTTACAACCCCTTCAACGGCGATCTGTTTATCGCCAAGCGCGGAGAGGGTGTAACGCTCAACGGTGTCCGCCTGCCCAAGGCTGCCGACCGCGCGCCCGCTGACTGCCTGATCGAGTTCGGCGCAGGCTCCACCAAAAAGCAGTACACCGAGGAGCATTTCGCCATTGCTAAGGATGTCTTCCGTCAGTGCCTTGATATCCGCCGCATTTGCTCCAGCGCGCTCGCCATCGCCTACGTCGCGGCGGGCAAGCTCAACGGCTACTTCGAGCGCGTCATCAAGCCGTGGGATTATGCCGCCGCCACACTGATGCTCGAGGAATGCGGTGCCGTTTGCTCCGACTGGGAGGGCAATCCCGTTCCCTTCGACCGTCCCTCCGGCTTTGTCTGCGGTACACCGCAGGCTTACACCGTCCTGATGGACGCCATTCGTCGGCATCACACCCGCTGATATTCGTTCCTGTTGCGCCCTCACCGCAAAAAAATTGCGTGCGAGGGCGCTTTCTGTCAATAAATATTGTTCTACCTGTTGATTTTTCCCTCATTTTCGTGTATAATAGAGAAAAACAATTTGCACCTGCCGCCGCGACGGTCGGCTCCAAAGAAATAATCACGGAAGGTACACTATGGGTTCAATCTTAGACTTTTGGTATCAAATGGTGGATAACCCCCTGCTGTTCATTGCCGTAACACTTACTTTGGGTGTTATTCTGGTCAATGGATGGACGGATGCACCAAATGCTATCGCAACCTGCGTCGTCACCCGATGCATGCCCCCCAAGGCAGCCATTCTGATGGCAGCCGTTTTCAATTTCCTCGGCGTTTTCGTTATGACGCTGCTCAGCCCCAAGGTCGCAGAAACTATCACAAAAATGGTCGATTTCGGTAGTGACCCCAATCTTGCCATCATCGCATTGAGTGCCGCGCTGTTCGCCATTGTGCTTTGGGCAACGCTCGCTTGGATGTTCGGCATTCCCACCAGCGAAAGCCACGCGCTGATCGCAGGCCTGACGGGAAGTGCCATTGCCATGCACGGCAGCCTCGAGGGCGTAAACGGCAACGAATGGATCAAGGTCGTTTACGGTATCGGTATTTCCGTCGTGCTCGGATTTGGACTGGGTTGGCTGACCTGTAAGGCCGTCACCATCCTGTTCCGCAAGGCAAATCGCCCCAAGACGGAGCCCTTCTTCCGCGGCGCACAGATCGCGGGTGCTGCATATTCCGCCTTCATGCACGGCGCGCAGGACGGTCAGAAGTTCATGGGTATCATCATCCTCTGTCTGTATATGTCCCGCGGCGAGTCCATTCCGCAAAATATGGAGCCCGCTTACTGGATCATGATCCTCTGCTCCGTCATTATGGCAGCAGGTACCGCAATGGGCGGCAAAAAGATCATCAAGTCCGTCGGTATGGACATGGTCAAGCTGGAAAAGTATCAAGGCTTCTCGGCGGACCTGGCAGCCTCCACGTCGCTGCTCATTTGCTCGCTGCTCAGCCTTCCCGTCTCCACCCCGCACGCAAAAACCACCTCCATCATGGGTGTCGGTGCTGTAAAGCGCGTGTCGGCGATCAACTTCGGTGTCGTCAAGGAAATGGTCTTGACTTGGGTTTTGACCTTCCCCGGCTGCGGTCTGGTCGGATTTTTAATGACAAAGCTGTTTATGCTAATATTCACATAAGGAA
>JAFTME010000016.1 GCA_017452545.1 Clostridia bacterium
CGGGGCGAAGCCCTGCGGAAGGGCGGAAACCGGTGAAAAACTTTTTGGAAAAAGTTTTCCCCCACGCTCCCTTTCAAAAACTTTAATAAAGAAGAAAAATGCATGATTGAGAAAGAAGGAAGAGTTGCGATGAATGTCAGTCGTGAGCAATTAAACAATTCGCTGGACGTGGCGTGGCATCGACGGTCATTGGTTATTTATCTTTGCGCGGTTGGCGTTATGCTGCTGGTGATGTGTCCCATTTTCTTTTTGACAACGCCGGGGCAGACGGCGATGATCATTCTGCTTTTGCTGTGTGCCTACAGCCCATTTGTCATTTACCATTTATATTGTATTCATGAGATCACCAAGGCTCCGACACGGTATCAAGTCTTTACAGCCGCGCTGGATGATCCCCATCCGTCCTTTCGTGGGCGTATCTATTTTACCGTCCGCATGGTCGATAGTCGACACGGCTGGGTACGACAGATCGATACGGCGGCGATCTTTCATTCCGCCGCCTTTGGAAAATTCAGCTTCGATGCGTATCATAAAAAAAACGCCCGCCTTGCCTACGACGACAATACCGGACGCATGGTTGTATTGGAAGTGCTGAACCGGTAAAAATAAAACGGGCTGGTTCCTTTTTCAAGTTTTTTGAAGGGGGAGCGCGAGGGGGAACTTTTGTTCACAAAAGTTCCCCCTCGCATATTGTTATTCTCGTATCATTACTGCGCCAGCAGGCGGTATTTGCCGGAGCCGAGCGTGATATGGTAGACTCCGTTTTCGATGGGATAATTGGCAAGCTTGTCGCCGATAAACAGCGTATCGGTGCCGCCGGGCAGCACGGGCAGGTAGATGTCTGCCTGCGTGTTGGCGGGGATGGTGACCTCCATTTCGTATGCCTCGCTGTTCTGTCCGAGCGACACGCCGACGGTTCCCTTGACGGTCGGAACGGTAATGGCGGCGTAGGGCAGGTCACCGATCTGCGGACGCACCTCAAAGGTGCGGAAGCCGGGCGTAGTCGGGCGAATGCCGAACATACAACGCACGATCAGCGACGCGGGCGCCGAGCCCCACGGATGCGAGAAGGTCATGTTGCCCTTTTCCTCGACGAACCATGCCTCGGGCGCGAGCGTGACGTCCTTGGCGGCGAGCGCAGCTGCCCAGGAGTGGTTGCCTGCGGTGCCGTCGTCTGCCAGCAGCGCGGTGGCGTAGGTGCCGAAGCCGACACGGTAAAGCGCCTCCATCAGGAAGAACGCGCCGTAAATACTGGTACGGATATCCCCCTGGCCGATCAAATATCTTCCGCAGGCGTCTGCCATGGCAGCGCTGTCGTAAATGCCGGCAAACAGCGGGAATACGGTCGCGTGCTGAGAATAATGGTCAATGGGTGTGCCGTCCTCGGTAAGACCGTCGCAGAAGGCACCCTTCTGCACGTTGTACAGATGGGAGATCATGCTGTGCTGCAGCGCGTCGGCAGCGGCGCGGTAGTCGGTGGCATCTTCTGCCTTTCCAAGGGCCTCGGCAATGGTTGCCATATCGCAGAGCACCAGATAATAGAAGGCGTTATAGACGGTATTGAAATGCGCGTCGCCCATGCAATAGCCGTCACGGGAGCCGGAGGGCCAGTCTACGAGAATGGCGTCGGTGCCCATGGGGGCGGCCGTGCGGCGGGCGATCAGCCCGGTTTGCTCGTCGGGCGTGTCGTGCGCGAGAATGGCCTTGAGCTGCGGATAGGTTTCCTTGATCACGGCGCGATTGCCGGTGTAGAAATAATCCAGCAGGATATTGTGAATGGTCGTCAGCTCATACTCTGCAGGCCAGGTGCGATGCGTCAGCAGATAGCGTGCGGAGAAGCGGGGAAGCGCGCCGGGCGTTTCGTAGGTGTAGGCGGACAGCATATTGATCAGCACGTCGCCCTCGTACGCGCAACGCTCGCGGGTCTGCGAGTCTACGTACAGATCCTGGTTGGTCGCACAGATGGCATATTTGAAGGTATCATACAAATCGCAGAGTGTGTCGTTGACGCAGACGAAAGAGGATGCGTCCTCGTCAAATTCGCGGCGGATGGCGACGCCGTAGACGTTATCCTCTCGCAGAGAAACGGGGCAGCCCTCGATTTCAACGTAGCGGAAGCCCATCATGCTGTAGCCCTCGATCTGCTCGGCGTCGGGGGAGAGCACCCAGTGCTCTTTGTAGACGTTGCTCGTGCGCATACGGTAACGAACGGTACCGTCCTCATTCAGCTCCTCACCGTAGCGCAGCTCGATCTCGCAAGTCTCGGGAACCGACACGCACAGGCGCAGGCTGCCGATGATCTCGCGTCCGAGGTCGATGAAATAGCAGCCGTTTCCGTGATCGATCACGGTCGCCGCGGGGGTAGCGTAGCGCCCGACGGGCTCGCCGGGATACGGCGCGAGCATACGGTTGTCTGAGATCAATGCGGTGTCGGAGATCGTTGCGGGGCGAAGCTCCTCGGACCTGAAGCCGACGGTGGCAAAGCCGTGAGGATAGCGCGTAGCATCGACGTTGCAGGCGGCAGCGTGGAAATAGTTGGTGCCGATGGAGTTGGAGGGGCGCAGCGCGGCATAGCCGTCCATCGCGAGCCAGGACTCGGCATCTCTGCCGGAGTTGACCAGCACGCGGTGCGTTCCATTTTTATAATATACGGTCAGCTGGCAAAGGAAAGCCTTTTCCCGAGCGGTGTAGCACAGCGCACCGAGGGCGTTTTCTCCCTCACGCAGCAATGCGGTGACGTCGTAGGAATGATAATACAGCAGCTCCTCGCCGTTCTCGCCGCGATCCAGACGCGCGGGGCCGAGACCGACGAAGGTGCCGTTGACAAAGGCGTTGTAAACGTATTGGCGGGAAAACTCGGGTGAGGCTGCCGTCACACTGAGCACGGCGCATTCCATGCGGTCGAAGGAGGGCAGCTCAAATTCGGTACGCAGAAACGCAAAATCTGCGCTTTGCGGCAGTGGTGCGCCATCATCACCGAGCGTGGGCGTGCACCAGATCCCGTCGGTGGATTCCCAGGCTGTGCCGATCGCCGTCGTAAACGGCTGCAGCGCGGAAAGCTGGCTCTCCAGTCCGTCCTTGTTGCGGGTGCGAATTGCCCAATAATACAGCTCGTTGTCCTCAAGAATGGCATCAAGACCGGCGATATATACGTCGCTGCATTCGTCCGATGCGATCCAACCGGTGTCGAGAAGATAGTCCTCGTCCTCCATGGCCTCGGGACGGGATACGATATAAATACGGTAGCCTGTCTGAATCTCGGCAGTGCTGCTTTGCGTTGCGTTCATACACCAGGAAAATGCCATTTTTCCACGGGTGACGCTCAGCGGGTGGGGCAGCAAATTGATCCGGAGACGGTCCGGTGCGGCGAGATTGGCAGAAGGGGTCAACATATCGGCGTTCAAAAAGGAATCCTCCTTGTCGTTCGATGAGGTGTGCCGAGGGCATACTCCTGCATATTGTATGCTATTTTTTCGATTTTGTCAAGGGAAAAAAGAAAAAAGAAAGCAAAACGCTGCAAGATCGCTGCCTTTTTGGTCGACGGCGACAACAATTTTGAGATTTTTTCGAAAAAAGACTTGCTTTTTTTTCGGGCTTGGTGTATAATTAGGGCACTGCAGGGAGGCATAGCTCAGTTGGTCAGAGCGTTCGGTTCACATCCGAGAGGTCATAGGTTCGAGCCCTATTGTCTCCACCAAAAAGAGAACGGACACCCTTTGGGTGTCCGTTCTCTTTTTGCCGAAGCATGTCAAGGGTTGAACCTCGCAAATCGCTTGCGATTTGCTGCGCTTGCGTCATCAAGCGATGGTTTTTTAGCCAAGTGCCGCGCAAGCGCGAGGTTCAGAGCCCTATTGTCTCCACCAACAAAAAAGGAACTTTTGTCTACCAGACAAAAGTTCCTTTTTTGAATGATGTTTGCCTTCGGCAAATGATGACGGCTTCGCCTAATGATGCTCGCTTCGCGAATGATGCGTGGCTTCGCCACAATTGGGGGCAAACATCGCATCATTGCGAAACGCAGTGGAGCAACATCATATTTGCGAAGCAAATGCATCATATCGCCGTAAGGCGATGCATCATTTGACAAGCATATGAATTTATGATATA
>JAFTME010000017.1 GCA_017452545.1 Clostridia bacterium
AGGGGCAGCCGCCCCTTAACTCAGCTTTTTCGGTTCCTTTTTCGCTGACGAGAAAAAGGAACATTAAGTTCTTTCCCAAGAAAAATATGTTCGCAGTTCTTTCGTTGCTTTCTAAAAACTTTTTGCAAGCAAAGATTGAGCGAACAAACCACTCTATAGAACAACCGGTAATGTACTTTTTGTCGTCGGACAAAAAGTACCAAAAAGCCGACTTAGGGGTGTTCCCCTAAGTACCCCCGATGTCGCGTGCTAACGCCGACGCTCCGCGTCGGCTGATCCGCACGCGGTTGCCAGAAGGTGGAAACTTTGCTTTCGCCGCCTCAAAAAGGACGGCGAAAACAGAGAAGCTAACAAGGATAGGGGTCGAAGCGCTGTCAGACTTGTTCAGCAGAAAATCTTTGCGGTTCGAGCCGCACTATGTGCGGATATGGAATTAGAGTAAAGCCCTCCCCTCAGGTGAGGTGCCGCGAAGCGGCAGGTGAGATATAGTACGGGGGGAAGCCTCGTGCAGAAGCTTCCCCCACTCGTTCTCATATTTTTAACAGCTCGCGATAAAGCTCGTCATCGTTTTTCATACGATGCACGTTTTCTATCAAACGAATATCCATCTCTTCCGCTCTTTGACGCAGCGTGTTGGAGGCGTGATCCTTCTTCAGCGAATTGACCACCAGCACCTTCTTCGCATACGTGCCGCCAAAGCGCGTCGCTACCGTGTGTAGCTTGTACAGCTCGTCCGCCGTCACCTTGCCGTTTTTGCAGGAAACAAAATACGGAACCAAGCCGCGCATTGCCATAATGTCGATCTCGTTGACCGCATCCACCGCCCAGGGATCTGCGTGAAGCACACCGTCCCAGTCCATGTACACACCGTTCATCACGTCGCTAAACCGCGGCACCCCGCGCTTGTCGCAAACACGGCGCATGGCAAGAAACACCTTCATCTCCAGTGCCTGTCCCGCGCGCGTCAGACAGCGCTTGATCTGCTCGTTTTGATAACCGACGCGAATGACGTTGCCCTCACGGGAAAATTCGGTCAGATACCCCGCCGAGAGCAGCGCGTTGACCGTGTTCGGCAGATAGCGATATTCCTTGTTCTCTCCGTCCAGTACGCGCTCCAGCGCCGAAACCGTCGTGACCGTGCAAAGCGGCGTGCTTTCTGCCGAGCGAGCCTCCTCGATAGCACCGAGCATGTCGATCTGTACGTTCCATGAGCGAAGATCCTGGCGACAGAGCTGCCAGAGCACCTCAATATCGCGGCAAAAATCGTCGTTCATGTCCCAGCGGTAGGTTCCGTTCGGGTGCTCGTCGCTGTAAGCAATGTCGCCACCGTACAGCATGACGTTCTCCTCGACCGTCAGCGCCACGCTGCCCTCGGCGGGCTGCTCGCTGTCGCGAGCAGCCGTGCCGGGAACGCTTTTGACGTTGGATCGGTAAAGAGAGAGCGAAATGCCGCAGTCGTTCTCGCGGTACCGCTCGTAAACGATACCCACGGCAACCATCAAGGTCTCATCGCCACCCGTGATGTCAAATACACACGTCTTTTCCCGCTCGACGATCTCGATCAGCTTGCTGACCGTAGCGTCAATGTCGCCGGAAATTACGTTGTCGTAATCCACCGTGACAGCCAGCGCGCGATCGGCAAAAATGCGGCGATAGCGCTCCACGTGGCGCGCAAGCACCTTCTTGCTGTTGCCCAGCAGAATGACGCGGTCGGGCTGCGCGATCAGACAGGCGCATATGTTTTCAATGGAGATGCGATCAAAAAATTCGATGTAGGTCACGATGCTTGCCTCCGTGGATCTGTGTGCAGATCAGGGTTTCAGATAACAGATAAGAATGTACAGCTCGTCGCAGGGCGATACGGAGTACGACTCGGCGTTGATGCTCTTGTTGATCTTCTTGAGCTCCTTGAGGATCTGGAAGCCGTCCTTGTTGTCTACCATCAGCTGCTGCTTTGCCGTTGCATAAACGGAAGCGTCAGCACACTTGAAAGCGAAGTCCATGGCACCGCGCTTTATGGCGTTTGCCGCAATGGTCTTGATCTTCTCAACACTGTATTCGGTCAGAACGGCGTTGTTGTGGTAGAAGTAGTTGCACTTGGTGGCCGTGCAAACGGGCATATCGGTCGGACAGAGCGAGGTGTCGCGGCTGCGCAGCAGCTCCTCGGTCGTGATGCAGAAGTAGTTGTAGCTCTTGTTGAGCTTCTTGACCACCTGCACCGTGTCGGAGCGATCGTCCCAGGTCGGGTCGATATAGTAATACTCGCCGTACAGCTTGACGATGATCCAAGCGTGACCGCCGCCACCGTGTGCGGGCGTGATCATGCCGGTGCAGTAGCCCGCCTCAATGCCGTAGCGGTGCAGCAGTAGCTGCAGCGCACGCGCATAGCCGGCACAAACGGCACTGTTGTCAAGGAATACGCCGCAGATCGAGCGCAGACGGTCGATGTGCTCCTTGTCGTAGCCCTCGGCCTTTTCCTCGTTGAGCGCAACTGTGTCGTAATCGATCCGATCGATCAGATTTCCGTGCAGTCGCAGCGCAATGTCATACGCGCTCATGTCGGGCGTGATGCCCTCGGTAAAGGCGGGAATGGCAGCCTCGATCTGTGCCCAAAGCTGCTCGGGCGGCGTGGTCAGATCGTAGTAGAGTGAAACGACGTTGCCCAATTGCGTCATCTTGCCGGTCAGCAGATAGAACAGCTCGGGATGGTCCGCCGTGACCGCGTTGAAGACGCGCTCAATGTCGGAGAACGGAATGGAGCCGTCCACCGTAATTTCGGTCTCCTTTGCCAGTGCTGCCTGCAGCATTTGGTCGTAGATCTGCTGCAGCGGCGCACTCAGGCGCGTGCGGAAGAAGGGAGGCGGAGCCCCGTCGGTCGTCCGATCGTCGGACTCGTCCTCGCCGGGCGTGTAGGTCTCACCCAGGTCGGTCGGCTTTTCGGGGTCCTCGGTAAACGGTACCTCGCCGCCGAGCATCTCAGCCAGCAAGCGGAAGGAGTTGTTGCGGTATTTGGGCTGCTTGAGCAGCTCGCGGACCAGCTTGCGGTAGCCCTCGCCCGAGCGCTGATCGTTGCCCTCGTAGTAGGTCGTGCGCAGGTCTACCAGTCGCGTTTCTCCCGTCTGGCGCAGATACTGTACGCCAACCAGCGCGATCTGTCCCTCGGAGAGATCGTCGGGAATGGTGGGCAGATGGCGCAGCTGCCAAGCGTAGGTCAGCTGGCGAACCAAAAGCTCGCAAAGGCTGACGGGCGGGATGTCGCGCTCGACGTGAATGGAGTCGTTGGAGGGATCGATGTAGCCCTTGATCGGAACATCCTGTCCACGGCGAAGCAGACCGTGGTCGCCCTTGAGCATATTGACAATACGAACGGTGGAGTCGAAGCAGACCTTGAAGTCCTCGTCCAGCACCACGTCGTAGGAGACCTCCATAAAGCGCTTGACCGAGAGCAGATAGCTGCGGAGCTTCTTTTTGTCGTTTCCGACCAGCTCTGCGGCGCAGTCGGAGCACATGATACGACCGTCCTCCAGCACGATAGTGCCGTTGCCCTTAGCGTAACGCTTGCCGCAGAAGGCGCAGGTCTCATACTCGATCAGAGGTGCAAGATCCACGATCTCCTGAACACAGTTGTCGTCGCCGAGAATGCGGGTCAGACTGTGCAGCATGGCAAAATCAAAGCACTCGGGCTCGTGATCCATGCCAAAATACAGATAATCCTTGCGGATTCCACGCTTTTCCCCATTATAGGAGGCGTACCATTCCATATAAGGCAGCAAACGGGAGAACAGCTGATACATGGGGCTCGTGCCCGCCTCGATCATCATGGAAATGACACCGAGATCGGAGCTGCAGTCCTCGATGAGCATCAGCTCGACCGTCTCCTGCTCGTTGGGATCGACACCGGGCCGGCTCATGTCGGCAAGAATTGCGTCGTCGCGTGTCAGCTCAAGCTGCGGCTGCAGACGGCCAATGGTCTCACCGTCACCGGATTGCAGCAGCGTAGCGTCGCGCAGCACGGGAACGATGGCGATCGAATCGCAAAGATCGGGGAAAATGGTGCGCATCAGCTCGCCCATGGCCGTAGCCGCCAGGCAGGCGATGCGATCGCCCTTGCCGCCGAACTTACCGCAGATGCGGATGGACAGCATTTGCGCTCCCAGCTCGCTGAGCTGTGCGCCATAGCGGATAAAGTCGTTCTGATCGCGGTCGGTTTTGTAGTAGGAATCCTTCAGCGCACCATAGCGGCGGTATGCCTGCATGGCGACGGGGCGGTTGCCCGGCGCAGTCAGATCTACGTACTGGCAGCCCGAGCCGGGATGCTTGCGTCCGTTGTCGTTGCGCTCGAAGGTGTGAGGATCCAGCGCCGTGTAGCCCAGCGTGATGACCTCGGTAGGTGCGCGCCAGACCGAAACGTACACGTCGGAAACCGAAACCTCACCGCTCTGTCCGTTGAGCATGATGTGCTTGGGCGGATAGAGCTGCGTGCAGCCGGTGTTGGGATCGGCGGAAAGCTCGACGCGATACAGACGGTTCTGAATGTAATCGTACGTTTCGATGTTCTGACCGCCGGTCGCCTGCAGCACGTCGATGACACCGTGACGGGCATCGATGGCGTTGATGCGGTACAGCGTGCCGTCATACAGCAGATTTTGCTGCGAGATGTAGCGCTGCGAGATACGGCTCTTGGGCAGCGGTAGCGTGTAGACGTTGTTCTTGGTGGTCAGACGCACCAGATTGCGTCCTTCCAGGAAATCGTACAGCTTGCCCTGCTGACGCAGACGCAGGCGGGTGTTGTGACAGTAGGTGCCGCTGTCGTTGAAGTCGCGGACGGTGGCAAACTCAAAATGATCGAAAACGGCATCGCCCGTGTCGTTGGCAACGTCGAACAGCGACAGCACGCGCTGGATGATACTCTGCGTGTCGTGTGCCCGCGCCATTTCCTCAAAGGAGGGCTCGCTGAGTGCGATACGGAACAGCTCCTCCTCGGTGATGCCGCCCGAGTTTGTCTTGACCAGAATACGCAGCGCCGTGTCGCGTGCCGTGCGGTCGCAAACGGGAATAAGCGCCGATTGCTCGGTCTCCCAGAGCGATTCGATGTTCGCGGCATAATAGTCGCGCAGCATATAGGGCTTGGATACGACGTTGATCAGTACTTTACGATCACCGGCGAGGTTGGCGTAACGGCGCACGGTCGCAGGCAGATTGCAGCTGCCGTCGATGGCAACGATAACGTCGTAGTCGTCGGGGTCGTAGGCGTATTGGTTCAGATGGAAGCGTGCGTTGTCAAACTCGGTCACAAGACGGGCGTCGTTGGATAGCGCCGAGTCGATCATGCCGCGGTACGGAATGGCGTCCTCGGTGTACAGATATACGCCACCGAAGCCCTTTGTCAGGAACAGATACGCCATGTTGAATACCGATGCCAGATGATCCTTGGTCGGAATGAGCTGTACCTCGCGCGCCACGCCGTCGGCGCCGCGGGGAGGCCCGTAGTTAAAGCAGACGACCTGCGTGTTTTCGCGATAGCTCATGCAGTCCACCGCTTTGAAGGAGGGCGTGCTTGCATCCTGCCCGGGACGGCGCGGCGGATCGATCAGATTGCGCAGAACGCGGTCAAGACCGGGGATGTTGCTGTCGTCAAAGCACAGATAGCGGATGGGATCCGCGATGGGACGTGCCTGATAGTTGGCTGCCTCGGGAGTCTCGGCTGCCGCGGAGGTCACGTTGTATTTAATAATATGAAGGAAACGCGTGTTCATCATGGACAGTCGCGGCGCGTGCATGGACAAAATGGCGTAGGTGTTGACCAGGATCACGTCGTGAATGTTGCGGATGAAATCCTCGTGCTTGGTCTCAAACTCGGGAGAGCAGATGTAGTCGGGCGTGGTGATCAGAATATGGCGATCGTCGATGGCGTTTTCGTCCTGCATATCGCAGTTGTTGCAAACGCGGGAGATGCCCCAGATCGGAATGTCAAGATCGGTGTTGGTTCGCTCCGTGGCGACGAAGTACAGCCCCGCAACCACCGACAGCGCCCGGGAGAGGTAGTCGTGCGTGGCGCGGATCTCCTCGTCCGAGCTGCACAAAAAGATCAGCGTGCCGCCCTGTGCCAGGATCATGTTGAGATACCGAACGAAATACATACCGAACTCAGAGAACAGCGAGCCCTTGACGATCAGATTGACCTTGCTCTCCAGCAGCTTGTCGACGGCATTGAGATAGGCGGCGTCGGGGTCGCGGCCAAAGCGCTGATCGTTTTTGATCGCCTGCGCGATCAGATCGGTGATGGGATGATCGTTGTTGGCGGTCGGACGCTCAACGCCCACAGGAGGAACCGAGAAATCGACCACGTGATAGCCCTCAAAGCGTGACTCGCACTCGTCGCGTGCTGCGTCGAGGTCGGGCGGGGGCGCCTGCTGCTTTTTGACCTGCCCCTCAAGCGCGGGACATTCCTCGCGCGTGAGCTGAATGCCGCTGAGCAGCCAGTACAGCTCCCAGAGCGGCAGCATGGTCAGCACCGGCAGCATATAGCCGGATTTGAACAGCGAAGCCAGGAATGCATAGGGGATCCAGGTCGCCTCGGAAAGCGCGGGGATCTGGAACAGCGCAAACATGACAAGATAGATAACGGAGATGGCGATGTTGAACGCCTTGAGAATGCGAGCGGCCAGCTTGCCGGTCTCGTTGTTGATGCGACCGATCAGATAGCGTTCCAGTGCCTGGAAGCGGGTAAAGGTCCCGTTCTTTTTGCCCGGCTTGGACAGATCCTTTTTCTTCAGTCCGATGCGGGCGAGATTCTGCACGACCAGATACAGCAGTCCCACGCCGACGTTGAGCAAAATGGCACCGAAAACCGTCGCGCAGTACTTGACTCTGTCGCTGACGGCGACCAGCTCTGCCAGACGGCGCAGCAGGTCAATGCTCATTGCCCATGTTTCGATCTGCTTGTAGAAGTCCTCGATCAGCGCAAGCACGACCGTCAGCACAATGCAATAGACGACCGCAAAAACAACAACGCGCAAATGCTTGTGCCGCGTCTTTGCCGTCTTGTCCATGCGAACGCGGAGCGCAGAAAACAGGAAAGGCACTGCCATGGCAAACACCGATAGCAGAATAATCAATATTTTGATCAAATACTCAAGAATATCCATCGTATTGATATATCGTCCTTTCTAACGAAATGGTGGTGGTCAGGCGTCGGCCATATGACCGGGGTCACGGCGATACAGCGCCCCAAGATCGCGTTCTTCAATGATCGAGTAGAAGGCGATATTTTGGCGGCTGCTGCAGAAGGCGTGCGCGTAATCCAACGGACGGTCCTGGGCGGAGATGATCTCGTTGTGCTCCTCGGGAGTCAGGTAAGGCAGATCGTAATCCTTCTCCAGATCCTCCAGCACGTTGCCGATCGACTCCATATAGCGGCGCATCTTTTCCTCGTGGTGCTCCATCTTACCGCGCGCGATACGGGTGTGATCCGCCACGTACTCAACGTGCTCGCGGTACTCGTGCGTCCAGCGCAGTGCGGGAATATAGAAGGTCAGATATTGCTCGTACAGGCGCACGGCGTTTTTGTTTTCCGCCATCGCAGCAGAAGCGCCGGCAAGGAAATTGGACCAGGCAACGGCAAATTTCTTGCGTTGCTTGTGGCGCAGATACAAAAAGATCAGCGTCAGCAGCACGAGCGGTACCGCCATCGACAGTC
The DNA here is from genome assembly GCA_017452545.1 of Clostridia bacterium. Lineage (GTDB taxonomy): Bacteria > Bacillota > Clostridia > Oscillospirales > CAG-272 > SIG644. The sequence continues at coordinate 7,700 of JAFTME010000017.1, forward strand.
CTGCGACCAGTGCGGAGAGCGGGAAGATGTCGGCATCCAGAATTTCGCGGTGCTGAATAAAATAATAAGGAAGATAACATCCGACGATGATACCCAGCAGAATGAAAAAGGCGATGTGAATGCGGGCAAGACTCTTGCGGATCTGATTGACGGCGTTGATCAGCGTGTCGCAGTGCGACTTGATGTCCGTTTTGGCAACGAGCAGCGCAGCACCCGCGCTGAAAAAGTCCTTTTGCATGTTGCCGTAGGCGTTCTCCGCCAGCTTCTCTGCCTCTTCGATGTACATCGGCTCACGCTTGGTCTCGGCAGCGGCGGTGGAGGGGCTTTGGGTGTTCTCGTCCGGTGCGGAGCACTGCGTTGCAAAGTTGGGGAGATCCCCCCTCTGGGGATTAACACTCCACGGAACGTCCTGTTTGCGGCGCGGCAGCATTGCCGATGCGTGAATGGCGTATCGGGGCAGCGTGCGGAGCAAATGGCGCTCCAGCGCCGAGAAGAAGGTGCGATGCTCGGTGCTGTAGGGCGTGATCAGCTTGCGGACCTGCTCGCTTGATGTGTGCTCGTCGATCTGACAGGGCGCATCCGGCTTGGCGGTGTCGTTTTTGGGTTTATAGCTTTCGACAAAAGGCTTGTATCCGAACTCGCTCTCGTTGAGCAGCGGGCGCACGCACGCGCGGGAGGCAACCATTTCCTCACGATCCTGCTGCAGCGCCTGTACGTCTGCCGTGCTTTCGTCGAATTGTACCTTTCGTACGCTGTATTCAATTTGAGGCTCACCGTATTCGTCCAGTCCGAATTTTTCGTATTCCAACGAATGCAGGTGAGGGATGATGTTGGAGTCTTCATAGTCGCGCAGATGGCGAACGACCTCGTGCTCGTGGCGGTACAGCGCGCTCTTGCGGCGCAGCCGCAGCGCAAACATTTCCACATTAAGCTCGGAGACGTTGCCGTACCCGTCGAGCGGCAGATCGAGATGCTTGCCCTTGATGCATTGCAGCAAAAGGACGGACAGATCCACCGTGCGCTTGGTGCGGTGGTGCAGCGTGCTGCGCTCCGCGTGGGTGTCGGTCACGAGAATGGCATTGGTAGGGATGCGGATCGGCTCCTCGTCCGCAAGCTCGAGCTCGGTGGACAGCGGTTGTCCTACGTCGGGGATGACATCGAGCAGCCATTCCTTGAGCTGCTCCGCCGGCGGCAGCATCGCGTGCTCGATCGAGAGCATACCAGCCAGCTTTTTGGTGAAGTTTTCGATCAGATAATTCGGGCCGTCCTCGGACTGCGGCAGCAGCGGAGAGCGGATCAGCCCGACCAGCTGCTCGTACAGCAGCTCGCGGAATTTGGCAGGACGCGCCAGCAGCGGCTCCAGCGTGCCGTAGTCCTCAAGGAACTGTGCGGCAAAGGCGGCAAAGCGCTCGTTGAGCACGTCGTAGGAGGGCAGACCGATGAAATCCCACAGATACTGCCCGCAAAGCTCGTTGTGCGCGTTTTCAATATACTGCGTGTTTTTGACATCCTGCTCAAATACGATGACCACGTCAATGGGAGGTCTTCCCTGATCATACAGCGCCGTGCACAGCGTTGCGCAGATGTGACAGGAGATCAGCTTGCGCAGCGCAACGGCACAAGGCAAGCGGCGCGGCTGTGCCGCCATACGGTCGTTGATGCTGCGGTAGACGGGAAACTCCAAAAGGTCGACGTAGATCACCAGCTTGAAATCGTTGGTCAGCTCGCTGTAGGTGTCAATCAGACGACCCATCTCATGCGCGCAATGCTGATACCCCTGCTCCGCGTCTTCCCAGCGCTGAAGCGGGCACGACAAAGAAAGCAAGCGGTTGGTCTCCAGTTGGATGTCCAGCAGCTCGGGATGAAATACCTGTTGGCGGTTGGTTGTGTTGACAAAAAAGGTATGCACAGCGAGGCCTCCTTGCGTTTTTGGGGTGGCAAGGACGCACCGCATTTGCGATGCGTCCTTGCAGTTCAATCAATGATTGTAATAGTGGCGCGAAGTCAAACCGTCTTCCATGCGCGCAGCCACTCTGCGAAGCAGGGCAGATCGTCCTTCTTCATGGGAGCAGCCTGATGGATGCGGCGGCAGAGCTCAAACATCACGCTGTCGACCGACTTGGTGCGACCCTCGGCATATTTTGCCGAGATCAGATCCTTGAGCAGATTTTCCATGGAGCCGGTCAGCTCGTTGACTGCTGCAGCCGTGCTCTGTGTTGCGTTGGCATAACGAACGATCATCGTAACGGCGTTCATTTCCGACGTCGAAGCCAGACCGCCTACGCCGTCAGCCTCGCCGCGCAGCAGCTTGGTGTCCTCGTAGTTGACCAATGCCTGGCGTTCGCTGCTGAATTTTTCCTCCAGTGCAGCGGCGTCGTTCTGGAAAGCGGCGTCGGTACGCAGAGATTCAACCAGGGCGTAAACGTTGGTAGCGACGATCGGCTCACCGTGGAAGCGAGCCAGCTGCGGCTCGGAGTAAGAGCGGATCGCATTCTCCACGGTGCGGGCAATGTAGAAGTACTCACGGTTGTTCAGCTCGAGGTTGCGCTTGATGGTGATCATGCCGTAAGCAACTGCCAGCCAGAACAGGCGCAGGAACTTGGCATCCTCTTCCTTCTGCTTTTCACCGGAAATGTAGGGCAGGAAGGCGTGCCAGGTCTTGTCAAGATGCGGCGTGTCAAGCAGCGCGGTTTCGTTCTCCAGGACAGGGTTAGACAGCTTCTGCAGCATTCCCTTGACCTTGGAGCGATAGTGCTTGTAGTACAGACCCTCATTGGGATCGCTCGATGCGCGCTCGGAATCCAGCGGCTCGGCAAGCTTGGGGATATACTTGGGCAGAATACCGTACTCAGCAACGTAGTAGTAAAGATCGCCCTTGGCGTAGTGGATGTCCTCTCCGTCCGTGCCGTTGATGCCGAGGATGGTGTTGACGTTGGAGTAGGCAGCGCGCAGCGAGGGGTTGTAGCCCCAGAAGGACATGGTCTTCTTGACGGGCAGCTGAACGGTAACGTTGTTGAGCTCGTCGGAAACGGTGGCGTATGTCGTCGTGCTGTCGTTGTTGATCTTCTGTACGGATCTGGAGTACAGCATAGGAGCGCCCAGGCTCTGCAGCTTATCCTTCAGATCGGCAAACGACTGATCGTAAGAGAGCTGCGCCGTATTTGCAGCAACAGCGTTGCCGTCCTCGTCCACAGCGAGTGTGGTGGCGGCGCTCTTCTTCTGACCCTGCTCTGCGGCAGCGGTAGCGAAATCCACGCTGCGGCAAAGAGCGGTGTAAATATCCAGATCTACCTTGTCGCGGTAGTCGTTGTCGTTCAGGATCAGATCCTGATAATGCGTGCGGATCTGGTTGTAGAAGGTGATGGCAAGGCTGGAATCCATGTATTTCTGGTTTGCCTCGCTCATCGGGCTCTCAACTGCGCAGAACTGACCGTAAACGGTTTGTGCGATCACGCGATTGATCTCGCTGCTGTTGGTGGAAGCATCCAGCTCCAGGGAGAGGTACATTGCTTCCTTTTCCTTGGCGGAGGCACAGACGTAGATGGTCTTCTGCTCGGGCTTCTCGTTCTTGACGCGGTTCTTGTTGACGTAATCGGTCAGCGTGTTGGCAACGAGCGTCAGCGAGGAGAAGAAGGACTCAACCTGCTTGGTCAGCGTGGTCAGATACTGCAGCAGCGTGGGAAGCAGTGCCTGCAGGATCATTTCCTTGGCGTACTTGGTGCACAACGTATACTGACCTGCCATGTGGGGAGCGTATTTTTCAACGAACGTGCGGATGAAGCTCTCCTCACCCTGCAGGAACGCGCGGCTTGCCAGATACTCCTCGGGGGTTTCCTCCTGGTGGTTGGCGCCGGGCGTGCGGGTATTATCAAAGTCGATCTTTGCTACGCCGAAGCCGTAGCCGTTCTGTGCGGCGGTACGCAGCGTGGAC
>JAFTME010000018.1 GCA_017452545.1 Clostridia bacterium
CGTCGGTGTTAGCACGCGAGGCAGCGGGGATACATAAGGGGTGCAACCCCTTATGCCGATTTTCTTTCTCCCATTTCTTTGTTCGGTACAAAGAAATGGGATGCTGGTTGCTCTGTAGAATGGTTTGTTCGCAGTTCCTTTATCTTTATATGCAAAAGGTTTTAAGAAAGCAACGAAAGAAGTGCGAACATATTTTTCTTGGGAAAGAACTTAATGTTCCTTTTTGTCGTCGAACAAAAAGGAACCGAAAAAATCGCCTTAGGGGCTGCCGCCCCTAAGTACCCCCGACGTCGCGTGCTAACGCCGACGCTCCGCATCGGCTGATCCGCACGCGGTTGCTAAATAGAAAAAACTCCGCTTTCGCCGCCTCAAAAAGGACGGCGAAAACAGAGAAGCGGAGCCGGATTGAAAGCAAAGATCTTTTAGTGCGGCTCGGCGAAGGTCTAAACAGGGAGCACCGCGCGAGCGCGGATATGGAATTAGGGCAAAGCTCTTCGCCACGGAGGTTGATATGTTCTCTGCAGAACAGAAGCGCTCGGATTTTTATCCAAACCCTTTCCCCAAAGTTTTTTGAAGAGGAGGTGGAGGGGGAGAAACTTTTTTCAAAAAAGTTTCTCCCCCTCTTTCGCACGGCAGTGTAGAGAATGTATGATGGAAGCGAGGTGGGGGATAATAGGAATATCAAGGAGAGGAGGCGTGAGGAGTGTGCACGGCGATGGCTTACAGGACGGGGAGCGGGTATTATTTGGGGAGGACGCTGGATCTGGAATGCTCCTACGGTGAGCAGGTGGTCGTCATGCCGCGGCGCTTTCCGCTGGTCTATCGGTTGCAGCGGCGGTGCGAAGAGCATTTTGCCATGGTGGGTGTGGCGGCGGTGCGCGATGGCTATCCGCTGTATTATGAGGCGGTAAACGAGCACGGGCTTGCCATGGCGGGGTTGAATTTTCCCGGATATGCCCATTACTGTTCGGTCGGCGATGAGGACGGTCGGGATCGGATCGCGCCGTTTGAGCTGATCCCGTGGATCCTGTCGCAATGCCGCGACGTGGGCGAGGCGAGGGAACGGTTGCTGCGGCTGCGGCTTTGTCGGCTGGATTTTGATGCGGCGCTGCCACTCACGCCGCTGCATTGGATGCTGTCGGACGGCAGTCGGTCGATCGTTTACGAGCCGATGGCGACGGGGGCGCGCGTTTTGGACAACCCTGTGGAGGTCTTGACCAACGCACCCGATTTTGGCTATCACATGACGCATTTATGCGACTATGCGGGGCTGCGCGCCGAGGAGCCGGGCGAGGGGACGTTTGGTGCGGCGCTGCAGCCGTACAGTCGCGGTATGGGTGCGCTGGGATTGCCGGGGGATTTTTCCTCGGCGTCACGGTTTATACGGGCGGCGTTTGTACGGGCGCAGGCAATCGCGCCTGCGGGGGAGGCGGCGTGTGTGGGGCAGTTCTTCCACATGATGGACACGGTGGCGGTGCCGCGGGGATGTGTACGGCTACGGGGCGGCGAAATGCCGCTGACGGTATACACCTCGTGCTACGACCTTTTGCAAGGCGTGTGCTACTACACGACGTATGAAAACCGCAGCATTCGGGCGGTGGAGCTGCGGCAGTGCGCGCCGGACGGGGTGCGGCTGTCGGTTTATTCGATGGTGGGGGGAGAGACGGTGACGGTGCAAAACTGAAAAAGCAGGGGCGGTTCCATCGGAATCGCCCCTGCTTGGGGATCGGTCATGCTTGCTTGATGAGAACGTCGGACAACAGCTCGAAGTCCTCTATGGGGAGGATGCTGACGGTATGCTCGCCCTTTTGCAGTGCGTCGCCGAGCGCGCAGGCGAAGGGAACGGGGGTACGGTAGATCTTGGGGAGCTCGAAGCGGCAGAGCTCGCGGTCGTCTACCGTTACGGCAAAGCAGCCGCGCACCTTGGGAAGGAGCAGATAGGTCTGCCGGTTGCTGCCCTGCAGGGAGAAGGTGCAGGAGCCATGCTGCGCGACCGTCGGCATGGCGCGGGCGATATCGACCGTTTGTGCCAGCGCTTCGAGCGTTTGGTCGGTGGCGAGCGAGAGGGTGCGGAAGCTCTCCCAGGCGTCGGACTGCTCGGCTGTGAAGGGGTGGATATCGCCGTCGCAGTTGTCGATGCGGACGCGATAACAGCGATAATGGCGGAGCAGGCCGCCGCAGCCCCGTGCCTCGCAGCCCGAGAGCAGCAAGCCGTCCACGCACTCGGCGGCGAGGGCGGCGCGGGGGTCGCCGTCTTTGGTTTCAAAGATACAGTCGCGCATACGGATGCCCTTGGCGTTGCGCAGGTAGAGCACGGAGGAGGGGTAATCGCCGAGGTTGGTCAGGTGCTCGGGGTACATTTGCCAGAAATCGTACATATCGCCGTGGTCTGTTGTGCGGACGGCATCTGCTTCGCTGCCGCCGCCGGGGGCGATGATATGGACGTTTTCCAGCGTGACGTCCTCGATGGCGTCGCCCGGAAGCGCCGAGATAAAGTTACCCGCATGGATGGTCAGGTCACCGAAATGGGAGGAGGGGCGCATGGTGGCGGTGACGTTTGACAGCTTGATGCGGCGGAATTTGCCTGCCTTTGGGCGGGTATGCTTTTCGTGCATACTCATATTATAGCGATTGCTTGTGAAGAAGAGGGGGCGCAGCACGTCGGTCATGGTGATGTTGGAAAAATTGAAGTCTTCAAAGACGGCGTCCTGGGTCAACTGCAGCTTGAATCCGTCGCCGCTATCGTACATACAGCAGCCCTGGATATTGATGCGGCGCATATCGCCTGCGGACTCGGGGCCGATGCGGACGGCGCCCCAATGCTTGGAGCGCAGCATACAGCCGGTGATGGTGAAATCCTCGCAGGGCTCCCACGGAACCAGCGTTTTGAGACCGATGGCGTCGTCGCCTGCGTCGATGTTACAGTCGGAGATGGTGATGCGCTTGCCGCCGTCGAAGTCCAGGCCGTCGCCGTTGGCGCTGTCGGCGGTGCGGATGGTGACGCCGTGGATGAGCAGGTCGGTGCAGTTGAGGCCGTAGAAGGTGAAAAAGCCGGGGTTTTTGAGGGTGACGTCGCACATACGGCTGTTTTGGCACTCGGAGAACACGACAAGGAAGGGGCGCCCCTTTTCGGCGGTATAGCCGTGGCGGCTGCTGCGGCGACCGTCGACGGTGCCGTGACCGAGCAGGCCGCAGTCACACTTGCGGTCGGCGACGATGAGGGCCTTACAGTCGTTGATGCCGTTGTTGCCGACGATGTCGGATAGGGCGCTGTACCAGGGGCAGCCGCGGGTGGTGCCGCTGTAATCGGACAAGTTCTCGCTGCCGAGGATGGTGCTGCCGGGGCAGAGGTAGAGATAGACGTGGTCGAGCAGGCGGATGGTGCCGCTGACGTATTCTCCGGCGGGGACGTCGACGTAGCCGCCGCCTGCGGCGGCACAATCGGCGATGGCGCGGTTGATGGCGTCGGTCGAGGGGGTGGCACCGGTGGGGTCGGCGCCGTATGCGAGGATATCAAATCTCATGTGGGGACTCCTGCCTTTCTTGCAGCGTTTGGTTGTGATTATTATAGCATCGGGGGCGGGGTTTGTCAATGGTGCGAGAAAATTCCCCACGGTGCTTTCACACCGTGGGGAACAGGCTTGTTATCTTACTTATTTCTCGTCAACCAAGACGGCGTCAAACGAGCTGCAATCGCGAAGCTCGGCGTCGGCGACCTCGATCAGGATAAACCAGCCGGACATATCGTCGGTGACATCCCCGGGATGATTCAGCTGTGTCACGTACACGCACATCGCACCGTCAAACAACGAAATATCCTGAACGCCAAAGCGGTATGAGCCGCTGGTGGTCGGTACGTACACGACTAAAAGCGTATTTTTGGCAAAAAAGCTTGCTTGGTTCCATTGCGCCTGTTTCGTTGCCTCGTCAAAGGAGTCCACGTCGTTCCAGCCACGGTCCATGGTCAGAACACCGCCGTATTTTGCCTTGAAACTGTTCAGATCGGCCAGCGTGTCCAGCTTGAAGATGGGCAGGTGTCCGCCCTCGCCTTGCAGGGCAGCGCGGTTGAGCGCACCGTCCGCGATCGAGGGATCATCCGACCAGTTAGCATACGCTATTGTGTTGCCAAAGCCCGGATCGACGGGGCGGCAGGCCGCAAAGGACACAAGGCAAAGTGCGACAAGGAAAAGGGAAATCAGGGGTTTGAAATGCTTCATGGGGAAGCCTCCTTTCGGGGGTGGGTTATTGGGTTTCAAGAGTAGCGACGAGACGCTCTGCTTCTCCGGGGGTAAGCATAACGTATAGGTCGATCTGATTGCTGTTGAGGTTCAGAAAAGAATGCATATTTGCATTGATCGACTTTCCCTCTGCCAGCGGAGTCAGTCCGGAATATATCAAGGTTAACTTATACATATCCCGGGTTCTGTCCTTGTAATCAAACCAATATTTTGAGACCTTCATGCTGTTCAGCGTTTCCTGCATTGCAGTGACCTGCTTATCGTTTTGACTGATGCAGCTTAAGTAGCCCCTCCGATAGGTTTTCTCATTTTTCTCATCGTCAGGCTGTGACAGGGGGGTGAATATTACATTGAAGGCGAGGTTGGGGGCTGTTTCGTAAAGTGTCTCCACATCAGCCTCGATAATCAGCGAATACAGGACGGGGAGTATTTTTTCCAATGGATAGGTGCCTGTTTTGGGAAGGACACTATTCATGATTCTTGAGAATGTTTCCGGGAAATAATCCGGATGCAGAAGGAAGCTTTCGTAAATGTATGTGCGGTTGTATCGACCGTGGAAGTAAAGCATCGGGTAAGCAGTATGGGGATCGCGATACCAGTCTACAGACTCATGCAGCAGCATATACTCTGCCTTTTTCTCTTCGGAGAGTGCGTTATATTCTTCGTAGAAAGAGGAATATATCCATGTGTTATTTTTGGACGAGGCATGCAAGGAAAAATCGGGTCCGGATACTTCAAGATCCTCGATATGTTTTTTATCCGGCATGGTCAAATATGCCTTGCGATATTTTTCCGTCTCCATATAAAGCTCTCTGATACGATCGTGGTTTTGGGTTTCGATCCAAATGTTGCGATGCATGGTCCTGCCGTTTTTGAGGCGGATGACTACCTCTTGGAAGGTATAGTTGGGCTTAGGTTTAGTATGAGAGAGATAATCGAAGTTGCGGATAGAGTCGTTATGCTGTCTGCGGGTCAGCGGGGCGGTATATTCCAGTGCGTCGATGACAAGGGAGATCGCCTCTTTATTTTCCAGCGGCAGGCCGTCGGGATAGTAGGTATCGACGCGGCTGCTGGTGCTGATGGAAATGCTTTCGACGCGGTCTTTATCGGGGGTATCGAGGGAGACGGCGAGCTTGCCGAGGTACATACCGCCGATGATCAGGGCACAGACGCCGATCAGCGCAAAGAACATGGGGATGGTGCGCAGCATGGTCTTGATGCGCTTGGTGGTTGCCAGCTCGTAGAGCAGGTAGACGACCAGCGCGATGACGATCCAGATGAGGTGGACCTCATCCAGTCCGTTCCAAACGATATCCATGACGCAGAACAGCAGGATGGGCAGCGTGACGGCGCTGCGGTAGGCAAACTGCAGGTAGCGGTTGGGTGCGCTCTTATTTGCCATTTCGCTGCGGCGGATATGGTACAGGTAGGCGGCAAGCACGAGCAGCGCAAGCGTGATGCCGACGGTATAGAGCAATATGGCGGCGGCGCCTCCCTCGACCAGCGGATGATAGCGCGAGCCGAACACGCCCTGAAGCAGCGCCCAGGGGAGATAATTTTCAAAGCTGAAGATGCAAAGCCAGGAGCGGTCGAAGTCATAGACGGGGATGAGGTCGTACAGGTACTCGTTCATTTCCATCGCGATGATACGCACGAACAGCAGCAGGACGACGGCGACGAACAAATTCGACACCAGCGTACCCGTCAGCGTCATGGCGAGAATGGCGATCGTCATGGTAAACAGGGCGCCGATGATGCTGCAGAGCATAAAGTAGAGGGCGTCACCGAGCACGACGACGTGGTATTTTGCCATTTGCCAGAGCAGCAGGTTGAGCGAGGTCGAGGCGAGCAGCACGCCGACCACCCAGGTCATGATGGCGGCACTCAGGCTGACGAACACGCAAAGGCGGGTCTGGGGAATGGAATGGTAAAAGTCGGATTTGCCGCGGTCGTTGAGGTAGGAGAACATAACGAAGGCGAGCAGGGGGGCAAACGCCATGGCGGACACCAGCAGAGGCGCAAACTCGCTGAAGGCCTCGACGGTGATGATCTGAATGGTAGGCTCGCCGCCCGACATTCCGAAGTATTCCATGCGGGAGGCGTCGTTTCCGGCGGTCAGCACGGGGAAGAGAAGGTTGATGACGATGATGGTGATCGCCATGGCGATACCGGGGACGCGAATCTTTTTGACGCCCTGCCACCAAAGCTCACGGGAGAAAAACTGTTTCATGACGCGCTCCTTCCTTACATTAAAATATCCTTGAAAGCGTAGCCGAGCGCTTCCATTTCGTAAATGAACACCTCTTCAAGGTTGAGGGGGAGAATATCCAGCAGCAGCGGCGAGCGTCCGCGCAGGCGGGCGGTGACCTCGTCGCGGTCGCCTCTGACGATGAAGGTGGCGACCGAGCCCATTTGCGTATAGCTGAGCAGCTCGAAGTCGGAGAAGGTCTCGCGGGAGAAGGGCTGCGAGAAGGCGATCTGCACTTTGAACAGCGAGGTCTTGAGGTTTTGGATATCGCTCTCGAACACGATGCCGCCCTTATGCAGCAGTGCCAGCTGGTCGCAGGTATCCTCCAGCTCGCGCAGCGAGTGGGAGGTGATGATGGTGGTCGTTTTGCGCTCCAGCACGTCGTTATAGATGACCTGCTTGACGAGGTTTCGCATGACGGGGTCAAGGCCGTCGAAGGTTTCGTCAAAGAACAGGTACTTCGGCATGGTGGACAGCGCCAGCACGGTTGCCGCCTGCCGCTTCATGCCCTTGGAGAAGGTATTGATATTGGCGGTGGGGTCAAGCCCGAAGGTGGCGGTGAGGTTCTTGAAGCGCTCGTTGCTGAAGTTTTGGTAGATGGCGCGGTACAGCTCTGCCATGCGGTTCATATTGGACTGGGGCAGGAAGTACAGCTCATCGGGAACGTAGACGATGTTTTGCTTGACGTCGGGGTTATTATAGACGGGGGCGCCGTCAAACGTGATCTCGCCCTCTGCGGGACGGTAGATGCCGCTGATCAGACGCAGAAAGGTGGATTTTCCCGCGCCGTTGCTGCCGACCAGTCCGTAGATGATGCCGTCGGGAATGGCACAGGACAGGCGGTTGAGCGCGGTGAAGTCGTCGAATTTCATGGTGACTTGATTGGCTTGGATCATGGGAGATTCTCCTTTCTTCAGATGCAGGCGGGGGTGAAGGCGCGCTCGACTGCCTGCAGCAGCTCGTCACGCGTGAAGCCTGCCTCGGCAAGCTCCTTTGCGATGCTCTCGATCTCGGCAAGGCGGCGGTGCAATCGCGCCTTGATCAGGGCGGCAGCCCCTCCGGCGACAAAGCAGCCGCGGCCGGGGTTGGATATGATGATGCCGGCGCGGTCAAGCTCGGTGAACGCCTTTTGGATGGTGTTGGGATTGGTATCGAGCATGACGGACAGCTCGCGCACCGAGGGCAGCTTTTCGTGCTCGTGCAAAAGTCCCTTGAGGATCTCTCGCTCGATTCCCTCGACGATCTGCTCATAGATCGGCTTGCGGGAGATCTTATCGATGACCAGCATGGCGATTCCTCCTTTTCTTCGGCTGTTATTTTTTGTGAACCAACTGTACTATATGTGTTAGTACAGTTGAATTATAGCATATCCTCCACAGATTGTCAATAGGGAAGTGAAAGATTTTTGGCAAATGCATGATTTTTCCCAAAAAGAAACAAAATTGTTGACATGTCAACATTTGTGGTGTATAATATGTATTCGGTGCCGTAGGCTTACGGCAAAAACAGGGAAGGAAGGTGACGGATATCCCGTTTGATCGCGTATTGTTTCTCTCAACGACCATAGAGGAAATTCAAAAAAGCATTCAGAAGATCAAGGGCGGCTGCCTGCGCGAGCGGGGGCTGCGATGTGCGGATCTGATGTGCCTTTGGGTGCTGGGCAAGCATCCCGACGGGCTGACCGCAACGGAGCTGTCTCACGAATGCCGACTTGACAAGGCACTGATCTCACGCGCGGTGAAAAAGCTGGCGTCGATCGGAGCCGTTTTTTACGACAAGCCCGCAGAGCGGGAGGGCGGGGGGCAATCGCACCGCCGCCGCAATTACCGCATCCGCCTCAAGCTGACGCGCGAGGGGGGAGATATGTCGAAGCAGCTGGTCGGCGTTGCCGAGGATGCCGCTGCCACGGCGCGCTGCGGTATGGACAGCCGCGAGATGGAGCAGCTGTGCAGGACGCTCTCCAAGCTCAACGAAAATCTCAAGGAATATCTGCAAAGGCACGCGGCGGCATTTGAGGATGCGCCGCTGGGCAGCACGGACTGACCGTCCGCTGCCGTTTACGATCCATCAGCAAATCCCGATATTGATGAAAGGAACAGGTCTTTCAAGCAAAGACACACAAGACTATGAAGCAACAGATCAGAATCAAGAACCATAAGAAAACGGAGCGTAAGTATACGCAGGTGACCAACGTTGTCGAAATGCTGGACGTCATGCGCGGACACGGCGACAGAACGCTGTATCTCTGGAACGGCAAAAAGCCCTCCGATCCCACCAACTCCATGACCTACGCCGAGTTTGTTGCCGATGCGGAGGCACTGGCAGGGGCACAGGCGGCATCGGGGCTGCGTGACAGCGCACCCGTTGCCATTATCGGCCCGACCTCGCATATGTGGATGGGGGCGTACGTTTCCACGCTGGCGGCGGGTAACGTCGTCGTTCCCATGGACAAGGAGCTGTCCGAGACGGCGATCGCGGGCTTCCTTGACAAGGTCAACACGCAGGCTATCTTCTTTGGTGCAAGCCTTGGTGAGATGATGGTGCGCATTGCTGCCGGCAACTCCCGACTCATCCGTCTGGTACAGATGGATCAGGGGGCTCCGCTGCCCGCAGGTGCGGACGAGAGATTTACCACCTACGACGATTTTCTTGCCATGGGTCGCACCGCCGTTTCCGCCGGCTACACCGTTCCTCCCGTGACCGACAACCGCAAAATGTCGGAGCTGCTGTTCACGTCGGGCACGACGGGCACCAGCAAGTGCGTCATGCTGTGTCAGGACAACGTTTTCTCGGTCGTTTGCAGCGCTTGCGCGACGGTTGATTTTGCGCCCGAGGACACCATCGTTTCCGTTCTTCCCATCCACCATACATACGAGCTTGCCTGCCAGCTGGCGCTGATGAACTACGGCGGCACCATTGCCATCAACGATTCGCTGCGTCACGTGGTGACAAACTTCAAAAAATACAAGCCCACGGGTATCGTTCTGGTTCCGCTGTTTGTCAATACGCTCTACAAGCGCATCTGGTCCGAGGCACGCAACAGCGGCAAGGACAATCTGCTGCATTACGGTGCCAAGGTATCCAACGCGCTGCTCTCGGTTGGTATCGACGTGCGCAAGAAGCTGTTTGCGCAGGTGAGAGATGCCTTCGGCGGCAATCTGACCAAGATCATCTGCGGCGGTGCGGCGCTCGCTCCCTCGCTGATCTACGCCTTTGAGAGCTTTGGTATTTCCATTTACGAGGGCTTTGGTATCACCGAGTGCTCGCCGCTGACCAACGTTACGCCCTACTATGCGCGCAAGCCCGGCTCGGTCGGCCCTGCCGTTCCTTGCTGCCAGGTGAGAATCGAGCCCGACGGAAATTTGTCTGACGACGGACACGAGACGGGTGAGATCCAGGTGCTGGGCTCCAACGTCATGCTGGGCTACTACGGCGACGCCGAGGCAACGGCTGCGGCGTTTACCGAGGACGGCTGGTTCCGTACGGGTGACGTCGGCTATCTGGACGAGGATTCGTATCTGTATATTACCGGACGCATCAAGTCGGTCATCGTTCTGGAGAACGGCAAAAACGTTTTCCCCGAGGAGATCGAGGAGTATCTGGATCCCGTGGAGCAGATCGCGGAGTGCGTTGTTGTCGGCAGAAAGGATGGCGGTGCCATCAAGCTGACGGTGCTGATCTATCCTGCGCAGGACTTCGCACAGGACAAGACGCCAGAGGAGCTGCACGCCTTCTTCCACGACGAGATCGCCAAGATCAACCGCAATCTGCCCTCCTTCAAGCAGGTGCAGGCAATTGAGATCGTCGATCACGAGTTCGAGAAGACGACCTCGAGAAAGATCATTCGGCATTTGGTGAAATAATATGGTAATAAAACGCTCTTTCCCGGGAATGTGGGAAAGGGCGTTTTTGTGCTTGTGTGGAGAGGAAAATTGTGGAATTTTATTTTTCAATCGGTAGATTAAGGGAAAAAGGGTTGAAATAGGCAATGTATTATGCTATAATTATTATGGAATATTTTTCCGTGCTTTGTTCATAAGAACAATGGCAATTCAAAGACGGAAGTGAGGATGGAATCATGACAGCAACGATGCCGAGAGAGAGCGCGCGGTTGACGATTTCAAGGGCGGTGTGGATGAAAATTCTGCTGACGCTTGCGATCGTTGGCGTGCTGATGGGCTGCCTGCAGAACGGAACGGCGCTGACGCGCACCGCTGCGCCCGGGCTGCAGAACTGGATGTCCGAGAGCAATATTTTCACACATCTGTTTGATCCGATTTTGCGTCTGAAGGCAAACTATATCATCATTCAGGATGCCGTTGGGCAGCGCGTGATTAACACCTTCTGCTACGGCTGTGCGACCTTCCTGACCAACAACAACGCGGTCAATACGCTGGTGATCAACGTCGGCTCGGATAACATCGGCTCCAAAACGGCGCAGCTGGTGGTCAACAGCGGCTCGCTCGTGCAGATCAACGCCATGCGCTATAACGGTCATTCCTATGACCATAACGGCGGCTCGATCCGCCTGTATAATCGCCTGACCATTAACAACAAAACCGAAAAAACGGTGATTAAGTGATATGGGGTGAAATAAAGGCGGGGGAGAAAACTTTTTCTCAAAAAAGTTTTCTCCCCCGCGCCCTCTCTTTCAAAAAACGGGATATGTTTGTGGGGAAACCTTTTTGCAAAAAGGTTTCCCCACACCCCTTCCAAAAAACTTGAACAAGGGGTCAGAGTATAAAGTTGGAACGCGTTGCGCTCGGCCGTATGAGCGCCGAGCTGCTGATGCTTTGTATCTGATCTTCCAAAAAAATTTTTCAAAGTTTTTTGGAGGGGAGCGCGAGGGGAACCTTTTTTACAAAAAAGGTTC